>JBDTBU010000338.1:0-6118 GCA_039923935.1 Ktedonobacteraceae bacterium
GGCTCGACGCTCAATACGGCATCCAGATTGCAATGTGTGCAAAAGAGATTGCGTCGTCTTTTCGAGATTTCCCTCATAAAAAGCGATCATAATTCGATTACATTCACGACGGAGGGAGTCTGCTGCTTTGACAAGACTCCGAAGTGGATCGAGCCAACACCCCTCTTGTATGAAAGATTGTTGGATAATCATGGCACACATTTTTGCATAAAATTCACACAGAATACGATAGGGCTTCTTTGTGCGCCATTCGTCAATTTTTGCATCTTCCTTCCAGAGCCGAAAGAGCCGTTCGATTTGCCAGCGTAATCGTAGGAGTACCAGAATTTCTGAATAATTCGCCCATTTACGGGGAATATTGGTAATAACCATTATCCAATGTGCCAATGCTAGTATTTCTTCACTCGGAATATCACCGTTCTTTTTAGCTGTTCGCCATAGACGTGCTTTTCGCTCTTCAGCCACTTCTTCAGGAACTTTCACCAGGATAAGGCGAACCGCTAAGCCGTTTTTCTGTCCAAGAACGACTCCTACTTCACGTACTTGTCCAACCAGTTTCGGAAGAATTCCAGCGAGATGAATGCGATGTCCACAGCGATGATACAGATTCGTTTTTGATTGTAAGCGTGTGACAAAATATCTTTTCTCTTTTTTCTCTCTCGCTATACGACATAATCGGTCAATAGCGAAAAATCCAAGATCGGCAATGTAGACCGATCCTTCTGGTAATTCTTCTATCTCAAATGGACTCTTGTGATCATTCATACGACCATTGGTAAGTCGAGGGCCATGTAATTCACCAGTTAACACATCCCAACGAACAAACGCTTTTACTGCCGCACTACTTGTACTTCCCTCTTCTCCACATCCTTTCCATATCTCTGCTATGGCTGCCGGAAACGTAATAGATGTGCTGTCTTCTACGATCACAGCGGAAAATTGTTTCAAAAATGGGTTATCAACTTTTTCACTCTCTAACCTCACTTCAGCAAGCTGTTGCATGATTTTCAGAAACAGTGTGGCACATTCTGGGGTAAAACGTTGGCTGATCGCTGATTCTGTCACATGAACATCTCTCCTACCTCCTATCTGTGCCAATCCACTTAAACGCAGATCAGGATCTTGCCAAAATCCAAAGATCATCATCTGTGCGAACGTTCCTACATCGAGTTTCCCTTTTCGCTTGACCGCGCCGGTTTCATAGGCAATATCCTGTATTTTCTCTTCCAGTATCGACTGGTATTGCTCCATCACCTGTGTTACACTCATTTTGAACAGCTCCTTCTTGCAATCATGCTTGATCACTTGAATCTTTTCTTCATGATGCCAGAAAGAGCTTTGCTTGTCACTCCCTCTTAACTTAATGCCTATGCGGGCACATCTTGCAGGGCCTTCTGCTGGCGCTCCAGCAGGGGATCAACCCGCGTCTGGTGCTGTCGCCCTTTTGTCGCTCTTTTGTCGCCCTTTGCGTTTCGCGAGGGAGCAGCGTTGCTACCGAAAGAGCGGCGCGTCTGGCCGGGTTCAAGACAAGCCCCTTGCTCCAGGAGCCCGTTGCTGCTGCGCTCGCTTACGCGGCCAGGCACGAAAGTGAGCGCGCATACTGGCTTGTATATGATCTGGGTGGTGGCACATTTGACGCAGCAGTCATTCGCCTGGAAGGCAGAGTCATCTCAGTAGTCAATCACAGCGGTGATAACAATCTGGGAGGGAAGCTCATTGATTGGGCTATTGTCGAGGACCTTTTCATTCCGGCGCTCATACGTCAGGCACATTTATCAGACTTTCGACGAGGAAACCCCAAGTGGCGATCAGCCGTGGCGAAACTGAAGCAAGATGCCGAGAGCGTGAAGATACGACTATCCCGCGAGGAGTCTGTTCTTGTTACCCGGGACCTCTTGTGTTTAGACGACAATAAAAACCCTATATCCTTTGAGATTGAGGTCCACCGTGCAGACGTGCAACGTTTGGCGGAGCCATTTATCGTGCGCACGATTAATTGCTGCCGAAAGGCGCTTGGCGAGAAATCCCTCCGTCCGACAGACATTCAAAGAGTCGTTTTGGTGGGAGGCCCAACGCTCATGCCGTTCTTACGTGAGCGGCTAGAGAACCGTGAAAGCGGGTTGGGAATACAGCTCGAATATCGAATTGATCCCCTTACAGTAGTGGCGCAGGGCGCGGCTATGTCCGCCAGTAATCAGCTTCTGCCTCAAACCGAGAGCCGATTACGAGCCTCTCCACATACCGACGTCTTCACTGTTGATTTTCCCGCCTGGAATTTTAGAGGCGCTGATACGAACCCATTCGTCGCCGGGATTGTTACATCGCCGCAAGGCGCATCGGTAGCGGGTGTAACTGTTCAATTTGTCAACGAAGGTGTCCATCCAGTTTGGCGCAGTGGACAAATAGAGCTTTCGCCCTTGCTATCCTTTGCGACTGAACTACTAGCCGCACATGATGGTACGAGCGTATTTCAACTCATTTTACGTGATTCCACTGGACGACAGCAGCGTGTAGAGACATCACCTGCGGTTTTAAAGTATACGGTTGGCGCTATCATTGATCGCATGCTACTAACCCACTCTATCGGTGTAGCGCTCGCGCACAATGAAGTCGAATGGTTTCTCGAAAAAGGAGCGCAACTTCCTGTGCAAGAAAGGCGTACGCTGCGTACCGCTTATGAAGTGACCCAGGGAGCCAGTGGCAGAGTCATACGTATCCCCGTGATCGAAGGTGCTAGCCCCCGCGCTGATCGCAATAATCGCGTCGGGACATTAGAGATAGTGGCCAGTCAGCTCCCGCGCGACCTTCCAGTTGGGAGCGAGGTGGAGGTGACTATCGAGGCTGACAAGTCTAGCCTGGTCCGTATGACTGCCTATATTCCTGTCCTGGCAAAAGACTTCACCGAGGTTCTCCATTTCGATGCCGAAAGTGAAGTACCGACCATTGAACGGCTGGCAGAGGAGTCTCAGCGACAGCTTGACAGGCTGGCCAGGATAACAGAAACCCATGATCCTCACGTTCAAGCCATCATACAGCAAATATACTCCGAGCAAATGACGCAGCAGGTGGAAGTAGAAATAGGAGCTGCGCAGGACGACCCTGGCTTGATACCTGCGGCGCAGAAGCGCCTAAGTGAGTTAGCGAGCGTTTTGGACAAGGCTGAAGACAGCGCTGAATGGCCGTACTTAGTCACGCAGGCAGAACAAACGATCACACAAGCACAAGCGTACTCGCCCCCCCAGACTTCAGAGGGAGACGTGGATGACTGGCGGCGCATTGCGGGAGAAATCCAGGCAGCTATTAGGGCGCATGATGGGCAGATGCTACGGCAGCGAACCAGAGTGCTTCGCAATCTTACTGCGATGTTTATGGATCGAGCAGATATTTTGCCCAGGTTAGAGTTCTCACACTACGCAGAGCACCGCGACAAGTTGGCCAACCAGGCACAGGCCGAGAAGTTGCTTAAGGAAGGACGTGAGGCATTAGCGATTAGTGACTTTGCGTACCTTCGACGTGTCAACCAACACCTGAAAGCCCTCTGGCCTCCAGATGCTCCGCCCCCAGACGAAGGCACATTGAACCGTAGCAGGAGGTGAGACACGATTTGCAGAATCATGAATTGATAAAGTAGAACGCCACCGGTCAAAGTGGCGGTCGAGGAGCCTCGATATCCGCATACGAAGTCAATTCGCTCAATCGATCGCATAGTATCTGTGGCGGGTAGTGAACGGCCAGGTTGGCACCATCTGCCGACAAGCTTCATCATCAGGAGTTGTCTCAATGTTGTATCCAGGTTTCTCTTGGGCGGAATTTAGTATTCTAGCCGGCATCGGTATCTTAGGCTTCATCGTGAACGCAGTGGTCGTGTTGGCCAGGGGAGCAAGTGAAGAAGAGGGGTGTAATAACTTCTTCGATCAGTTCCTCGGCGTTCCTTTTGGAGTCTTCTTCGGACTTCTCGCTGCTCACGCCATTGCACAGCCAGTAGCTCCCATCCTGGAAGGCTATCTGTCCGGGCATCCGCCGACTGATCTCGTAACTCTCCTCGCACCCGATGGCTTGAAATTAGGGGCTGTGGTAGGACTGGTGAGGCTGATTCTCGTGTTTTGCTTTGCGATTCCTCGCGGGTCGGGTAGCGTAATATATCGTCTACGAGTCAACTCTGTGCTGAAAATCGTCCTGAGCGCGCTTGTGGCGATTCCTGATGAGATATTGAGTAGGCTCACCTCTTTGACAGTAGGCGTATGGGTGATTACCTCAATTCTGTCCTGGACAGGTCATGGCGTGACAAATCATCCACCGGCTGTTGTCTATTGGATTTTGATCTCTATCATTGCGCTTACCCAGGCAATATCACAGTCTGTCGTCTTCTGGGGATCTTTCACCGAATTCGATGACGAGCCGCCGTTGATACTGGGCATAGGCCGATTTATAGTGGACCTGGCTTCTGCTATGTTGTTCGGATACCTCTTCTGGCATTTCAGCCTTGAGGTGGCAATCGCGTCCCACATGTGCTTTAACGCCGTCCGAGGTTTGGTTCAGCCACAAGTTCTTATTAAGGGTAGCGCTACAGATCAGTAACCCCCTTTAACCAGAAGTCCCGGTGAGTTTGGCGAAAAGCGGAAGGAGATATACACTGGTAGTACATAGCAGTTGACGCTCTTTTGAGCAAGATGGGAAGGTAGAGAGGGATGGGAAAATCCTACTGGTTTGCTCCTCGCCCGCCTGAGGTGAGTCATCAGCACCCCTTTTTAGTGTTCGATTGCCAGGATCAGCTTCACTTTGAACTGACAGTTTTTGGGAAAGAGGCGGCAGCACGCGTCGAGAAGAAAACGGTTGAGGGCTATCTCCGTGCGGTGCTGCCATTCTTTACCTACCTGGAGACGGACGAATGGCAAGTGCGCGCTGGCCAGAACTGGAAGCGTGCTCCAGAAACCATTCGACGCGCCGTCGAAGACTACCTGATTCACCAGTTGCACTGCATCGCGCGCCAGCATCGCCAAGGATTTCGCCTGGTTCTCAAAACCGATCAAACCCATCACACAGTGAAATCATTTCTTAGCGGCCTCAAATTTTTCTATCAGATGATGTGTCAGCAAGGGTACTACGGCCATCCTAACCCTTTGGTTGACTCTGGAAGCTCGATGATGCAGTTCCTCGAAGCTCAAGACAGTGAAGAAGCACCTCCTCCTCGTATGCCAGCCAGCAGCGGAGTGGTTGCGCCTCCCCAGAAGCGTAAGCCCCGGTTAACCGACAGCTACTTCAAACTGGAAGATGAGCGATGGATACCACAGGTTGTTAATGATCCGACGCTGTTTGCACGGGTGCTGAGAGGCGGAAGACAACTCAAGCACTGGGGCATGCGAGAAGAGTGCGTCACCCGGATCTTGTTTGAGTCAGGATGTCGAGTTTCTGAGGCGGTTGGTCTGACCCTCTGTGATTGGGTCGCGCGGGGCATAACCCAGGAAGCAACTGCCTTCAGTAAAGGCAGTCATGGGAGGCGCGTCAAGTTTTTGCGCTTTTCCAGCGAAACTGCGAAACTGCTACGCCGGTATTTCGATGGAGAGCGGCGCCGTCTTGATCCACAGGGACGCACCCTTGAGGAGTATCTGCGTGAGGCGAAACAAGGGCAGGGAGATTTGCACACGATCCCACTCTTTTTGAGCAGGCAACGCACCGCACTCTCCGCCAAGACGTATCGCGAGCACAGTTGGAATCCAGCCTGTCAGGCGGCTCAGATTGATGCAGATGTTCACCAGGCGCGCCACTGGCACGTCACGCAGGCCGTTCGCTACATCTACGAAACATCACAGGCGGAAGGAGATGTTCAGCGACGCCTCCAGGAGTTGGTAGAGTACATGAAGTGGCGCAGTAAAGAAACACTGGAAGCGTACGAGCATTACTTTGATGCCGCCCGTCACGCCGAGACGCTTGATGTACTCCACGCCCGTATGTACGAGGAACTAGAGCGTTTTGCTTCTCAGCCGCAGACCCAATCCGCCGCACGCCCGCGCAAGGGACAGAAGATCTCAACAGAGCTGGTAGAGGCTCTCTCCGCCGATGAGCCAGATCTTGATTTCCTGTACCAGTTGGGGGGAAGCCTTTCATGACAGAACCACGT
>JBDTBU010000339.1:0-7023 GCA_039923935.1 Ktedonobacteraceae bacterium
GCTATGCTGGCGGAGAGGGAGGGATTCGAACCCTCGGAGGCGATAAAACCTCAAACATTTAGCAAACGTTCGCACTAGGCCACTATGCGACCTCTCCAGCATGTACTGCCTTCGCGTATTCACCAGAAGCGCTATGCACTTCTCTGTAAACCGCCGCAGTAAGAACATAGAAAATATACCGCACCGTAGAGGAAAAGTCAAGCCCCAATTTCCTCGATATACTACCCTTGAGAGATTGTCCTGAAATTCGTTGACCAACAACGCTCTTTCCACTTGGCTCCATCAGCTTCGAACCACATTGTGTATTTGTCCCCCAAAGCAGCTATTTTCTTGTATACTGTAGGATATCGTATTCATACATACGAATTGACATGTTTAGCGTCAAGGATAGTGCTTCATTCTTTTTTCAGGAGAGAACCCTATGAGTGAAACCCCGAATCGTGTCTGCGTCATTGGAGCTGGCTCATCTGGGATTGCCGCGTGCAAGGTACTGCAAGAGCAGGGCATTCCATTCGATTGTTTTGAGGCAGGTGATCGCATCGGCGGCAACTGGGCCTATGACAATCCCAATAAGATGTCTAGCGCGTACCAATCGCTCTTCATCAACACGTCCAGGGAGCGTATGCAATACTCGGACTTTCCCATGCCAGATAGCTACCCCATTTTCCCACATCATACCCAGATCGCTGAATATTTCAACAACTATGTGGACCACTTCAAATTCCGGCAGCATATTCATTTTAACAGCCCGGTCACACAAGCAACCCCGCTGGATGGCGGCGGGTGGGAAATCACCACACAGGATGGCTCGACGCAACGCTATCGCGCTCTGCTGGTAGCTAATGGACATCACTGGGATGCCCGCTGGCCCGATCCGCCTTTTCCAGGCCATTTTGATGGCGAAGTGATTCACAGCCACTACTACCGCGAGGCCAGTCCCTACGCTGATAAAAATGTCCTGGTACTGGGCTTCGGCAACTCGGCGATGGATATCGCGGTGGAAACCTCGCGCGTCTCGAAAATGACCTACCTAGCAGTGCGCCGAGGCTTTCATATCATCCCCAAATATGTCCTGGGCAGACCACTCGACCAGTCGATTATACCCACCTGGCTCCCCAATAAAATGCTGATGCGCTTTGTGGGCATTGCACTGTCGTTGCAGGTTGGCAAACTCACTGATTATGGGCTACCCAAACCGGAGCACCCAGTCCTGCACGCCCATCCAACGGTTAGCTCGGATATCCTGATGCGCATCACCCACGGACGCGTGCGGGTCAAACCCAATATCAGCGAACTCGACGGAGACAGCGTGGTCTTTACGGATGGCACACGCGAGCAAATTGACTGCATTATCTACTCGACTGGCTACAAAGTGACCTTCCCTTTCCTCAAGCCAGAGATCGTGACCGTCAACAATAACGATCTCCCTCTCTTCCAGCGCGTCTTTCACCCACAGTATCGCGACCTGTTCTTCATCGGCCTACTCCAACCGTTGGGAGCCATTATGCCAATAGCTGAAATTCAGAGTGCCTGGATCAGCAAATATTTACTGGGTGAGTATACTCCACCCGCACCACAGGAGATGAAGCAGAATATCCAGCAAGAACGTGAAGTGATGCGCAAACGCTACGGCAATTCACCGCGCCATACAATGCAGGTGGATTTCGCGCCATATGTACGCGGTGTGCAAAAAGAGATACAGCGCGGCATGAAACGTCCATCCACCACGCCGCTGATCCAACGCGCCACGCAAGCTGTTGAGGTCTTAAGCTAAAAGATCGGCAGCGTTTGCCTCTATTGCTCGTAAGGTCTAGTGGTCGAGTCAGATACAGCCTGTCTCGGCCATGTTCTTCGTAGGAGATACTCGATGACTTTGTTACATGTAGGCGACCAGATATTGGATTATAACGAGCTTGGTGGGGATGCGAACGCGACTCCGCTTATCTTTATTCACGGGATCTTGAGCAGTCAACATACTTGGCTCGACTTCCCATTACGCTTCAAGCAATACGGGCGCATTATCACGCTCAGCCTGCCCGGTCACTATCCCGCGCAGTTTCCAGCAGATATGCAACAAGCGACAATCACTGATAGCTGGGTGGGCGATACCATGGCTGCAGCTATACGCCAGATTACCGGCGGCAAGCCAGCTATCCTGATAGGGCACAGCACTGGTGGTTACGCCAGCCTCGCCATCTCCTGGCGTGCGCCTGAACTTGTCACCCATGCGATTTCGCTGGCAGGCTTTGCGCGTGGCATCTGGACCTCGATCCTGGGCATAGCTCAACGTCTGCAATACCTGGGACCACTCGGCACAGGTCTCTTTAAAGCGCAGGTAATGCTGGGCACGCGCAACGCACTGATGCTGGATACAACGTGGAAAATGTGCTCCTACGACAAAACAGCCTATGCACAAGGGGGTGTCTATCAGGCTACACGTCCCAAAATCATGGCGCACCTGAGCCAAATCGATGCCAAAGCTATGCGCATGTGGTTTTACCAGATGCGCAATATCGCTGATCTCACACCCTACCTGCCATCTATCACCATCCCTGTCCTGGCTATCGCGGGCAAACAGGACAGTCTAGTACCAAGCAACCAGGCAACACACATTGTCAACAGTGTCTCCAATGGCACCTGTGTGTTGCTGGACAAGATGAACCACGCCTTGCACGTCGAACAGCCTGAACGCGTCTATACCTGTATAACTGAGTGGCTGGACGCACAATTGGCGCGTTGATCGTTATGCTAGCTCTGCCACATTTGCAGCACGCAAGGGGAGGCGAAACCAGAAGATCGAACCAACGCCCGGTGTGCTCTGCACACCAACCTCTCCTTGCTGGCCTTCAATAATGGTTTTGCTGATATACAATCCCAATCCTAGGCCTGCTTGCGACACATGCGAACTGCTCCGAATCTCGATGCCGGGCACGCGATGGAATTGTTCCCAAATACGTTCCTGCTCATCCTCTAGCAAACCTGGCCCCTCATCGCACACAGCCAGGTAAACATGTTGCCTCTCACGCTGAACCTTGACCGTGACTGATCGATCAGCGTCGGAATATTTCAGCGCGTTCGTCAGGTAATTGGAGATCACCTGTGCAATACGATCAACATCGGCGTCCAGAGGCAATGCAGTCTCTTCATCCATTTCCAGACTGATACGACGTTCCGGCCACATCTTTTGCTGCTCTTGCAGAGCTTCGTGCGCAATTTCGCGTAGGTCACAGGGACCGGGAATAAGTTCAAGATGACCAGCCTGTGTACGCGAAACATCCAACAGATCGTCAACCAGACGGTTCAAGCGCCTGCTCTGCTGCTCGGTAGCCTCATAAAGTCCGATAATCCGCTCAAATGACTGCATATTGTTCTTCAGTTGGCGAATCGCGAGTTGGGTGTTGCCCTTAATGCTGGTCAGAGGCGTCTTCAACTCATGGCTCACCATACCCAGAAATTCTTCCATACGCTGATTGGCAGTGCGCAACGCCAATTCAGTCGCTTGAGCCTCTGCACGTTCGTGCAACAAACGTTCGCGTTCAAAAACCAGCGCCAGCAGTTGGGCCACGGCTCCCGCCAGAGCAATATCCTCCTGAGTATACATGTAGTCATGATCTTCCTGACCAAGCACCAATAGACCGATCAACTGGTGCCCAACATTCATAGGAGCCACCAGATTGGTATGGGCCTGAGAGAGATCATGCAACCACGTCTTGAAAGGTTCTGAGTGCATATCCACCAGAACAATCTCGCCTTCCTGCAAACGGGCCATCATTTGAGGAGCAGGATTGTCGTGGATATTGAGTTGGAGCTTTTCTGCATCTATCCACCAGCGTGTCTCTCTCTCTGGAGCAAGCCCAACCATTGCCACCGGATGAAGGAAACCAGTGCCGGCTTCGCCCAGAAAGATCCCGACCTTCGGGCAATCCAACACTCTGCTGGTAAGCCGGGCCATACGCAAAGCCACTTTTCTGGACACATTGGACTGGTCATACTCCTCCAACATGCCACCATCAGCACGAGTGATAAGAGCCTCCGCCATAGTCAGTAGAGCATCAAGCGCATCTTGTGTACGCTGCTCCAGCTTACGCCGTTCGGTCACATCGCGACAGACGCACAGAGCCGCAATCAGATCACCCTCTTTGTTATACAGTGGCGAGCCGCTCACGTTTACCTGCAATTCACGTCTACCCAGATCGCGAATAAGCACGTCCATTGCAGTAGAACCTTTGAACACTTCACCGCGCAAGATACGCGCTTCTGGGCTGTCCTCATAGGCAAGAGGTTGACCGTGCTCATCATGTATATCTAACAGCGTGTGACGCTCTTCGCTTGAACACGAGAAAAAATGCTCTCGGTTCTTTTCAGTCAAACCGATGAGTTCCTGATATGCTGCATTCGAGCGGACAAACTTGCCGCTGCGATCTACCATAAAAAGTCCATCCGCTAGAGACTCAAAGGTCGCTTCCAATTCAATCGCTCGATTAGCTGCCTCGCGCTCGGATTGATGGAGAGCCGAGAGGTCACGAGTGATGGACACCACGCCGTCAACCATCCCGCGCACACTGTGTAGAGGAGCAGCGCTAATTGAGAGGAAACGCTCACGGCCCGTACTATCAAAAAAACGGATTTCTGTGCTTTCTACCGTTGTGCCGCGCAAAGCGTGTGCAACGGGCAAATCTTCCAGCGCAATAGGTTTGCCAGTCAATGTAAACGCCTCACCCGCGTTGACCAAATCCTCTAATGAACTACTGCCTGGATCAAAAATCCTGCTCTGACTGCCAAGATCATTGTTTTGTATCATCTTGCCACGTTTATCGTAAATAGTCACTACATCAGGCACAGTTTCAATAATTGCTTCTAGACGAGCATGTTCTCTGCTCAGTGAGTTGGCTAAACGTTCTGCGTGGCGGCGTGCCCGCTCAGTCCGGCTGGCAACGATACTGATAGCGAGGCCAATCAGTACAAAAAGCAGCAATTGATAGATATCTCTGTGGTTCTGCCTAGTCCAGCTAAACTGGGGCGGCAAGAGCGTGTAGTCGAGTAAAATGGCACCCACCAGCGTGGAGATGACGCTTGGTCCCACACCCCAGTTCAGAGCAACTAACGCAATTGCCAACACTTCTAACGAGCCTGGAAAGATGAAGTTTTGCAAACCTTGATCCAGATAAAATGTTGCCAGAACTGCCATGGTTTGCAACAATAGCGCAATCACATACCCAAACACGGGATGGTGCAACCTGGCTGGCAACCAAGCTGGAGTAAATGTGCTGGCAACAAACCAGTGGCGCACACGGTACCCAAAGCTGCGTTTCTGCACACGAATACGCGGATCAGAGTCTAGTGTCATCTCCTGATCGAACTGGTCGATGCTTTCTCTCAATTTCCTCTTGAACCCCTTTTGGCCTAGTTTGGTGAGGGGTTGCATCTCTTGATCTAGGGGTGTTGCAGATAGTTCAGAGGTCGTTTCTAGGGCTTTTTCGTATTTCACGCAATGGGTTCCTTTAAATATCTTCGTCGCTCATGAGCGCACTGCCTTAAAATGTAGCACGAATAAGCGCGAGAGAAAGTTGCAAGGGGCAAGTTCTCACGTTCAATCTACCATGTTCGACAACTCACCCTCTCAAAAAACCAGTCCAGTTGCTCAGACTTCAGCGTTCCTTACTGCCTCATCCATAATCATTGTACAACATCCGCCACGCACCTGGAAGGATTCAGACTATCGTGCCACTGCTATACTAGCTGTAGTAGCCCTGAATGCACCTGAAGCGTGTACTCAGCAGGCTCACATAGGAAAGGATCTCTTGCAATGCCTCTGACAATTCAAAAACTGCAATTACGCCTGCGTGAACTGCGCCAGGCTGCGGAAGAACCTGGTGTGCCCATTACTCCCATATTTGTTGCTCCCGCCGACGGTCCCATGACGCCCGCACCAGCCGCAGACGATACAAGTTGGCAACGACTCGAAACAGGCCAAACGTGGGGACGTACGCATAGCACATGCTGGCTCCAAACCACGCTAGCACCGTACATCTATGAGATGAACAAAACGCCCGTTTTACAGTTATACTGGAACCAGGGGCAAGAAGATAGCCTGCTCCGTCATCTGGAAGCCACAGTCTTCCTTGATGGCAAAGCTATTGGCGCATTTGACTGGCGCCATCGCTTGCTGGCTCTGCCCGCGACTAGCTCAGCAGCACAAGTTTGGCAGCATGGCCGCTCACATCGCCTGACCATCCAGGTGTACACGCACCAGCAGATGCCGTTTGAAGGGCTGGTCGTGCGCACCCGTCACGAACCGATCTATCGCCTGTACGAAATGGCGCAAACGCTGCTGGATGTCTGTCTGACACTGGATGAGCACGAGCCAGTCCGCCATCGCCTGTTAACCGCGCTCAACGCGGCATATACACTGCTGGATTTGCGCGAGGGCTGGCAGAGTGAGCGTCTGCGCACCTCAGTGGATCTGGCATTGAGCACACTTGAGGCAAGCCTTGACGATCTGCCGGAGCGCGGCGCACGCCCCAGCATCACGATCAGCGGGCACGCACATCTCGATGTCGCCTGGCTCTGGCCCTATTGGCGCACACGTCAGAAGATTGCCCACACTGTCACCAATGTGCTGGCCCTGATGGAGCGTTATCCCGATTATCACTACAGTCAGAGCCAGCCACAACTGCTGCAATGGCTCAAAGAAGATTTGCCCGAAGTCTATGCACGTGTCAAAGAGCGGGCAGCCGAGGGCCGTTTCGAGCCAGTCGGCGCAATGTGGGTCGAAGCTGACTGCAATCTGACATCTGGCGAATCGCTGATACGCCAGATTATGCACGGCATACGTTTCACGCGTGAAGAATTTGGACTGACGCCGCGTGTAATCTGGCTACCGGATGTCTTTGGCTATTGTGCTGCTTTACCTCAGATTATGCGCAGTTGCAATATTCCCTGCTTTATGACGACCAAGATTAGCTGGAACCAGTTTAACCGCTTGCCCGTCGATACGTTCCGTTGGCGTGGCATCGACGGCTC
>JBDTBU010000340.1:0-6459 GCA_039923935.1 Ktedonobacteraceae bacterium
TAGCGGCAGGACGCTGTTCATCCACGTCCTGCCGCTACTGCACGCATCTTACCATCGCCTGAACTAACGATAGTTCAAGCCAGAATCTCTGCCAGATCATTGCGTGGATTATTCACCAGTTTCGAGACTGGCCGGGCCTTCATCAACTCAGCCGGGTAGGGCTTTAACCAATGGGTCAGCACCTCGGTATCGCGTAGTTGTGGGTTGAGCCAGTCATCGTAGGCTCCGGGCCGCAGGATCGCGGGCATACGGTTATGGATCGAGACCATCAGTTCGTTAGGTTCCGTTGTGATAATCGTGCAACTCTGGATGGTTTCTCCATCAGGATTTTTCCAGATATCCCAGAGTCCGGCGAAGGCAAAAAGCTGGTTCTCCAAGAGCGTGATATACATTGGCGTCTTCTCCTTGCCCTCAGTTTTCCACTCATAGAAGCCATCCGCGACCACCAAGCAGCGCCGCCCGCGTAACAAATGCTTGAAACTGGGCTTCTCCGCTAACGTCTCGGCACGGGCGTTAATCATGCGTGAGCCAATCGTCTCGTCCTTGGCCCAGGCTGGGATTAGTCCCCAACGCAGCGTACTCAGGTGTGTTGTCCCATTCTTGAGAATAGCCACAACATTTTGCGTAGGCGCGATATTATAGCGCGGCATGCTGCCTGCTAGCGGCTCCACGCCAAAGCTCTCTGCAATTTTTTTGCCATCAGTAAACAATGTATAGCGGCCACACATAGTGTAAGCCCTCCTTGTGTACTTATCATACGTATATTCTACGCTTTTTTAGGTATTCTTTTTCACTACCAAAAAAAGAGTAGAACCAATGGTTGAGGCATTTGGTGAAACCATTTTTTCAGGCGGCGCATAGGTATCAGTGTCTACAAAAGTTTTTCAGCGTACCCAGAGTTCCTGGCCGGGGTTGTAAGTGTGGATGAGGTGGAATCGTTGGGCCACCCAGGCGTGGAAATCGGCGGTCTTGGGGAGAGAAAAACGGCCTGTATAGAAGAGGACCGCGTGGACGCGTGGCTGAGATACCGCCTGTTCGAGTTGGGCGAGGGTTACGTAGCCAGTGGCGATGCGTACGTTGGAGGTGTCAACCAGCGCGGGCGGTGTGCTGCGGTCAGCGAGGCCAGCAATGAATTGTCCATCGGTGATGACCCATTGAGCAGGCGTGATGGCCTGGCGGAGATCGCTAGCAGCCCGCAAGTCGAGCTGTGTGCCCGCGCTAGCACTTGCAGCATCAGCGGACAGATAGTAGGAGCTATCCTGCCAAACATCAAGGGACGCCGTAAGCAGGATCAGGAGCATGGCTAGGACCGTGACAAATGGCACAATTTTTGCCAGATGTGTGTTGGCGAGAAGTATCTTATAGGAGCTAGGTTCGGCTATGCCCAGAACGGCCAGCGTAATAAGTGGTGGAACCAGGGCGACCAGATGGTGCGGGAAAAGCGGATACTGACGCAAGAGCAAACCGCATGTAACCAGCAGCCAAGCCAGCAGAGGGAGCACACGCCAGTCTTTGCGTACCAGCGCGGTCAGCGTACCATAGCCAGCAGTCGCGCCCAGCAGCGAGAAGAGCACAGGTCGCATGATATGCGCGTTCCCGATAAGTGTGCCAGGGAGGTCTTGCGCGGCCACTTCGTGAAATGTGACCACACTGGACCAGAAAGCTGCGAATGAACCGATAAAGGGGAGTACAAGCGCTAGACTGGTCAGCAGAGCCAGACCAACGCCAACGAGCATAGGCAACCAACTCTCCAGGTGTGTGCCAGATCGGTTATTTTGAATGTACCAAACACGTCCTAGCATGAGGAGCGCGATGGGCACAACTGTTGTGATACAAAGCAGTTTGCAGAAGATACTCAGCGTCAGAGCGATGCCAGAGAGCGAGGCCCAGCAGAGGCCGCGTCGGCCAACAGGCTGCTGCCACCAGAGCAAGGCAAAGCCAAGCGCTAAGAGGGTCAGCGCTACAGACGGTCCTTCCGCCTGGAGCGTCTGGGACTCCGCCAAATAGAGCGTACTGGTGAGCAGCAGCAGCAAGGCCGCGAACATGCCAGCTCGTCCGGCCAGAGCTTTGCCTAGCAGAGCCGCACCCGCGAAACCCAACAATGAGATCAACGCAATACCGAGACGTGCCGACCAGAGCGACCCGCCAAAAAGAGTGAAAATGGGAAATATTGCAAGCAAAAAAGCCGGTGGTTGCGAGTAAAAGATAGTATGATAGAGGCTCTGTCCCGCGAGCATCGCGCGTAATGATTGCCAGTACACACCTTCGTCATAGCCATCACGGTCAAATGGCACATCGAGATGGTAAAGGCGCATGAGCAGCGCGACCACCAACATGAGGATGGGCACAACCCACAAGAGCCGCCTGAGCCATACTGAGGGCTGTGCTTGTTGCTCTAACCCGTGGAGACATTCCGGTTCATTTTGTGTCGAATTCGAAAAAGTTGACATTTACTACGATCTCTTCCGGCTGATGATACGAGAACGTCTATGGAACAGCGAAAAATCCTGCTGCTCCACGTCTTTTTGATAGTTGTCCGTATAGTGAAACGAGGGAGGGGCTATTATGGTCAGGTGTATAGGAGGAATGCCCTGGAATTTGCTATAATGTCCAGGAATGCAGGAACGAATGTCTGAGTATCGGGTTAGAGATAGTATGAGGAGATAATATATGGAGATAAGCAGGGAAAAGGCAGCAAGCCCCGCAGGCACGATCCGGCTGCGCTATAGCAGGCAGTTTCAGAGTGGTGGCCACGCGCACACGGTAGATGCGGAATGCCTGTTACCCGTAGGAGCTAGCCAGGAGATGCGTGAGCAGATTGTGCGTGAACTGGAGTTGAACGTGGAGCAGTTGGCACGTCAGATTACGCAGTCAGGAACGCGGCCCACTGAAGCGACACGGCCCCAGGCTGCTGCGATCTCTAGCCGACCTGTTCAGGCTGATGCTCATGTGTCCACGCCTTCAGAAGCGCCTCGGCCCGCAGCACCAGCAACAATAATAGCACATACGCCGGTAAGTGAAAGTATGCCGAACGCTCCGGCTACGAGTGGGGAGCGTAAGGTCAGGTTGCCTGATTTTATTAACGCGATCAAGAAACATTGGGATATGTCGCCCCAAGAGGCGATGAAGTTGCTCAAGGTTCAAACGCTAGACGGTTTGAATTACAGAGAAGTCTATAATGCTCTGAAAGCTCTTGTTGACCGGAGAAACGCAGAAACTTCCGGTCCCTCGACGCCGTACAATGCAACACGGCCCGCGCCCATCATTGAAGCGCCACGCTCAACTGGCAGAGGCACACCACCCGCGCCAGGCTCGCATCCGCCAACGAATATGATGATAATGCCACGTACGCAGGGTCAGTCCGCGCCCCATGTGGCACCGCAGGACGTCGCATCCACGGCACCTGTGCTCACAATGGTTCTGCCAGACCCGCAGGAGAGCAAGCAACGTTCTGAGCCAGAGCCGGGTGTGGATTTTGCTGGTTCATCCAAATCGCCGATCCCAATCCAATTCGGCACTGTACGCGAGATCACACCCCGTCTCTCTAAGTTTGAGGAAGAAGAAGACGATGAGGAGTACGATCTGCCAGAGGAGCAAGCAGCAAATCATTTGAGCGGCAAACTCAAGTTGGACGAGCTAAAAGAGCTGCGTGGAAACACAGCGGCCAGCGCCGGACGGCTAAAAGTGCTTGATAACGTCATTGGCCACTCTGCTGACAGCGACGATCAGTTGCAGAAAATTATGCAGGTTGTATGGGGCATCACGACAGCCAAGAAGCTCAAAACCGACCAAGTGGAGGGGCTGATTACCTGGGCCAAAGAAGATTTTTTTGAGGATGAGGTCAAAACTATGTTGGCATGGATTGCAGATGAGGAGCACTAGCCTATGCGCGTCGTGACAGGAGCAGCCAAGGGGCGCAAACTCAAAGGGCCAAAAACACCTGGCACCCGGCCAATCATTGATCGGGTCAAGACGGCCCTGTTTGATATTCTCTCTTGGCGCGTCGAAGATGCACGGTTTCTGGACCTGTTTGCGGGCACCGGAGGCGTGGGAATCGAGGCGCTGAGTCGTGGCGCGGCCAGAGTGACTTTTATTGAGATGAGCCTGCCAATTATCAAGCTGATCCGCGAAAATTTGCAGATTACTGAACTAAGCGCACATGCAGAGGTGCTGCACATGGACTCGTTCAAGTTCTTGCAGAGCTATGCAACAGGGACGAGCAAAGACGTTCGGGCGTATGATATGATCTATGTAGCGCCCCCGCAATACCTAGAGATGGCGGCTAAAGCGCTGGGTATGCTGGACACTTCACTTCTCCTGACCGAGGATGGTATGGTGATTGTCCAGATTCATCCCAAAGAGCGACCAGGCGTGGCCGCAGTGGTGCTGAACCGGTTGGTGCAAACCGACGAGCGGCGCTATGGCAGTACCCTCCTGATGTTTTATAAGAGACGCCAATTAGCAGAGAAAGAGCTTCCACATGCCGATACAACTCCAGAATCCTGAGCGTTTTGTGATCTATGTGAGCGATATGCAACGTTCCACAGCTTTCTACCGCGATACCCTTGGGCTGCCGCTCAAGTTCACTTCGCCCGGTTGGACCGAGTTTAGCAACACAGGCACCATCCTGGCCCTGCACAAACACATGAGTAACGAGCAGCATCCGCCCCAGGCAGCAGCAGGCCAAGCCACGCTCGTCTTCGTCGTCGATGATATTCAGGGCACATGCGAGACGCTCAAAGGCGAGGGCGTGCACTTTTCGTTGGAGCCACAAAAGCAGGCTTCGGGACTGACCCTGGCCGTGCTGCAAGATCCCGATGGCTTTGGGATTACCCTGCAACAGCGACCCGCATAATATTATTTTGGGAGTGTTTGTGGTAGAGCGTGAACACTCCCAAAAGGCAGCAAGGAACAAAAAATGATGCCTGGGAAATCAGGACCAGGAGGCGCACGTTTCGCTTTTCTGGATGCGGGTGAGACAGCCCGACGTTTGAATATTGATCGGATAACGCTAGAGCAATGGACCCGTGACGGACGCATCAAGGCGCACCGGGGCGTAGGCAAAGATGCCTTTTACCGCACCGCTGATGTCGAGGCGCTCTATAACGAGCTGCACCCGGTAGAGGAACTGGCCGAGGCTGTTGCTGCCGATGAACTCGATAGCACGGGCGAGCCACAGTCCACCACGCCAGTGCGCAAAAAGCAAGATCCACAGATGCGCGTCTACCTGCGTTTGCAGGCTGATGCCAAGTGGTACGATACCTCTGAAGAGGATATCCATACGTGGTTTCAGCAACTAGCCCCCGATGGCTACGAGCGCAACAAACGCAACGCCGAACTGACTATCAAGCGCCTACAATATCTGGTGAGCTTGATCGAAGAAGGGCAAAAGAGGCAGTAAAAGCATAGGATGATTATTTTTATGTTTTATACAAATAATCATCCTATGCAGAAAACGAAATCGTGCCTGAGAAAAGACCACATCGACCACTAATCATTGATGATTATCAACATATTGATGAGGAGCACTTATCATGTCACTTGCAACACCTGCACATCCCGCAGAAGCAGGACAGGTTTACCACAATTTTATTGGAGGCGAGTGGAAGCACGCTCGGAATGGCGAAACCTTCGTCAGCACTAATCCAGCTCGCACATCCGAAATCATCGGGCATTATCAAAAATCGGGAGTAGCAGATCTGGAAGAGGCGGTTGAGGCTGCCGTCCAGGCACAGCGTGCTTGGGAGGCTACACCAGCTCCCGTACGCGGAGAAGTGCTCTATCGTGCCGCGCAGATTCTAGAGCGGCGATACGAGGAACTGGCGCAGTTAATGACGCGTGAGATGGGCAAGATCCTCAAAGAGACGCGTGGTGATGTGCAGGTAGCCATCGATGTGGCTAAGTTTGTGGCGGGCGAAGGTCGCCGTGCGGAGGGCGAAACCATCCCCTCAGCTCTGCCGAACAAAATCTGCCTGACCCTGCGCCATCCCATCGGCGTCGTAGGCCTCATCACCCCCTGGAACTTCCCTATGGCTATCCCAGCCTGGAAAACCTTCCCGGCGCTGCTCGCTGGTAACGCTGTAATACTCAAGCCCGCCAGCGACACCCCGTTGATGGCTCTGATGCTGGCTGAGGTTTTGCAGGAAGCGGGTCTGCCTGCTGGCGTTTTCAACGTAATCACTGGTCCAGGCAGTTCGCTGGGAGATGCTATGGCTGGTCATGCCAGGATCAATATGATCTCCCTGACCGGCTCAACCGAGGTTGGACGGCATGTGGCGGAGATTTGTGGCCGCGACCTGCGCCGTTGCTCCCTTGAACTGGGCGGCAAAAATGCGGTGATAGTGCTGGACGATGGCGACCTCGATTTGGCAGCAGAAAGCGTTACTTGGGCTGCCTTCGGTACTACCGGTCAGCGTTGTACCGCGACCAGTCGCGTGATTGTCCAGCGGGGCGCACTCA
>JBDTBU010000341.1:0-5523 GCA_039923935.1 Ktedonobacteraceae bacterium
AGAGGAACTCCTGCCAGTGTGAGGAGAGGAATGCACACCAGGAAAGATCGTTGAAAATGCTATCTCCACCTCGATATACACCACTTTTCCAATGACACGTTTTATGATTAGCAGGAGTGGGCGCTGAGCCCTCTGCCCATATGTCTGGTTTGGCCCCATTGTATGGCGAACGGGCTGCTCAGATCTTTGCGGAAAATATGTGTTGCTACCTGCAGACAAACCGCTGTATAACACGGTTGATAAAGCGCAGGGGTATTGATTCATTATAAGTTGAGGTATCGAAAAACTCTCGATTCTGTACACAGCAGACTTTTGCAAACCAATTTTTCACCAGTATTGTTACTGGTTTGATACCCTCTCCTTGGTATCCTGGCTATAGGGTTAAAGATAGGCATCCATCGTTGAAAACGGTCTTGTTAAAGGCAAATTGCCTATTGCAATCTCTCTTTTCAGGAAATGCTGTAGAAAAGGATATATTAATGGTAGCAAGGATAAGCTACTTCAGGTGAGAGGTGAGTGATTTTTTTTATGGATAAAGAAGTACAACTGGATTCTGACCATCAGACACAAGTCAATGCTTATTTTCATGTTCAATCATCGTTTTGGAAAGATATCTATACACAAGATAATGTATATGCTGAGATTCATCAGCAGCGTTATGCGCGTGTGCTGGCTTGGATTGAACAACTCGATCTGGCGCGTGATACGCAGGCATTAGATATTGGTTGTGGCGCTGGCTTTCTGACGCTGGCCCTCGCTGAACGGGGATTTCGTGTCCAGGCCATTGACTCCGTTGAGGCGATGATCGAGCAGACGCATCAGCATGCTTCAGAGGCGGGTCTGGCTGAACATATTTCCGTAGGGATCGGCACTATCACTTCGCTGGCTTTTGCCGATGCCTCGTTCGACCTTGTGCTAGCCATTGGGGTTATTCCCTGGATTGGTCAGGGCCAAGGTCCAGCACAATTGGCTATTCAGGAGATGAAACGCATCACCAAGCCGGGTGGCTATATTCTTTTCACGGCTGATAATCGTCTGCGCTTTGCAAGCTGGTTCGATCCATTGCTGAGTCCGCCGCTATTGGATTTCAAAATCTGGCTTAAAGCCCAGCTCGAACGCGTAGGCATGCGGCAACGATCTGTCGAAAATATGGGTTCATACCTGCATTCCCCGCGTTTTATTGATAAGACGCTGGCTGCCTTTGCTCTAATGAAGGTAAAAAGTACGACACTTGGCTTCGGCCCTTTCACCTTCTTTCATTGTCCTCTGTTGACAAAGAAAGCTGGTATTGCGTTCCATCGGCGTTTACAGCGTCTGGCGGAACGTGGTGTGCCCGTTTTGCGCGGAACAGGCATGCAGTATATCGTTCTGGCGCAGAAACCTGCTGTTTCCTCTTTTAATCCATCTGCCGATACTCAGAAAGCTGTTTCTGACCCTATATTGACGTTGTGAAACCCATCTGGAGAAATGTTATGCATGATCTTGGAAAACGCCTAAGCACGCAGGAATATCTGCGGCTGATCGGTGTTCCTGAACTTCCGCCGTCTATCAGTCCTTTTGATCCGGGTTATGATCCTGTGACGCTTGAAAGTCACCTTGATCAAAGTGCTCACCTTATGGCTAGCTTGAAAATCTCGATGGCCTGTTGGCAGATTGCCAACGAAGAGTCCACGCGCAAGAAAATCGCCGCAGCGCGAGCGCACAACGTGCCCGCTGTCACTGGTGGTGGACCCTTTGAAGTGGCTGTGGCTCAGGGGCAGCTCGACGCCTATCTGGATCTGTGTGCGGGCCTTGGCATTACACGTATTGAGTGTGGTGAAGGTTTTACTGAACTTTCGCAGCAGCCGCAAACTATTATGCAGATGGCGCGTGCACGTGGCCTGGATGTCCAGTATGAGATGGGTAAAAAGCACGAAGGTCCCTTTACTGAGGAGTCACTGAACGAGGCTATCGCACGTGGCCAACGTTGGCTCGACGCGGGCGCGGTTCAGTTGGTGGTGGAGGCGCGTGAGAACGCTGCGGGTGTCGGTGCCTTTGCCGACGATGGTTCGTTAAATGCCGCTGTGGCAGATCGCTTTGCTGAGGCTTTTGGGCTAGAGATCGCCATTTTCGAGGCACCAAACAAATCCAGCCAGTTTGCCTTTCTCAAGCACTTCGGCCCGCGCGTACACCTGTGTAATGTTCGCCTAGAAGAGGTTTTGCGCGTCGAAATCTTCCGGCGTGGTCTGCATTCAGATGCGTTCGAGATCCCCAAGTTGCGGCCTGTGCGCCCGGTGGCGTAAGAAAGGATGTATCTATGATTCGGCGTAAAACAGTAGTCATTGATTGCTTTCCTGAGAGCGTTTCCCGCTATCGGGATGGCTACGCTATTGTTGCAATTGATGTCATACGGGCCACAACAACAGCGATCACCTGTGTCTCACTGGGCAGAAAATGCTTTCCGGTGCCCTCAATTGATGCGGCGGTTCCGCTGGCGGCACGGTTGACCAACCCTTTGCTCGCTGGCGAACTGGGCGGCACGATGCCGTATGGCTTCGATCTCAATAACAGCCCAGCAGCACTGGAAGGGCGCACAGATATTCATCGTCCGATGATTTTCCTCTCTACGTCTGGGACACCCCTTATGTGCGGGGCCGTAGAGTCACAGGCGATGTATGTGGCATGTCTGCGCAACTATCACGCGCAGATCGCGCACCTGATCGCGCATCATCCCAAGGTTGCGGTCATTGGCGCAGGTACCAGGACCGAGTTCCGCGAGGAGGATCAGTTGTGCTGCGCTTGGATCGCGGAGGGTTTGCTCGCAGCTGGCTACGAGGCAGAGAATGCGCAAACGCTCTCCATTGTTGAAAGATGGAAAGGCATGCCGGTTGAGTCCATCACTACTGGGGCAAGTGCGCGATATTTGCGCGATACTGGCCAGACAAAAGACCTGGATTATATCCTGGCGCATGTTGACGACCTGGATGAGGTCTATCGTTTTGAACGTGGCCAGATTATGAAGCATGCTGATGAATTATTGTTTGTTTAATGGTGGGAAGGCTCACTCGGCCATCCAGAGGCTTAGATGTTCCTAATTCGGGATAGGCCATTGATTAGGAGGTTTCGTTGGATAACTCAGTTCCTGTTGTCGTAATTGCTCCTGGTTTTCATGGACATGCTATCGCTCGTAGCCTGGGACGCCTAGGTGTGCCAGTCTACGGTGTCCATGCTGATGCGCATTCGCCCGCTGCCCGCTCTCGATACTGGCGCAAGAATTTTTTCTGGGATATCGAGAAAGCGCCGCCCGCCGTTACGGTGGACTGGTTGCTGCAACTTAGCCACAAGCTTGGGACTCGTCCACTACTGGTCCCTACCGACGATGGGAGCTGCGTTTTTCTGTCAGAATACGCGGAGACATTGAAGGAGGGTTTTCTTTTTCCCAATCAACCAGATGGGCTGACTCGTGCGCTCTCCAATAAACAAACGATGTATCATTTGTGTAAAAAACATGGTATTCCAACGGCGGAAACCGCATTTCCCCTTTCACACCAGGATGTCGAGGAGTTTTGCCAGACAGCGATGTTCCCCATCATGCTTAAAGGGATCGATACTCTGGCCTTACGCGAGCATACCGGAGTAAAGATGGTCCTCACCCATGACCCGGAAACATTGTTAAAACTCTACGATGAGATGGAGACGCCGGATGCGCCAAATATTATGCTCCAGGAATACTTGGGTGGCGGTTCGTGCACGTCCTGGATGTTTAATGGGTACTTCAATGAGGCGTCAGACAGTCTCTTTGGCCTGACCGCCCATATGATACGGCAGTATCCCGCGTATGCAGGTGTGACTTGCTTGGGGATTTGTCTCGCCAATGAGACTATTGCCCAGCAAACGCGAACGTTTATGAAAGCTATCGACTATCGCGGCTCCCTGGATATCGGGTATAAGTTCGATCCGCGTAGCGGGCTGTACAAGGCTATTGATACTAATCCACGTATCGGCAGAACCTTCCGCTTGCTTGTCGATTCGCAGGGTATGGATGTAGCGCGTGCGCTCTATCTCGACTTGACGGGGCAGCCTGTAGAGGTAGGCGAGCCGATAGAAGGTCGGAAGTGGGTCGTAGAAAATTTCGACCTTCTCTCTTCACCCAGATATGCTCGCGACGAGAAACTCAGCCTACGTGGATGGTTACGCTCCTACAAAGGCGTAAAAGAAGCTTTCTGGTTCTCACGCGATGACCCTCTGCCTTTTTTGGCGATGGGTTGGCACTCATTCTTATGGGGTTGTGGGAAACTCTGCAAAAACGTGGGTAGCCTCTTTTTGAAGCAGCACAGTACAGAGCCAAAGCACGAAGTGCAAGCTATGATCTCGCCTGCACCAGAAGTTGCTCACCAGGAAGAATCTCCTGTCAGCATCAGGCACCACAAATAGATAGAAATACTATTGAATGTGTTTTGCATAGCTTTATGCAGAAACCCCTTTTTATGTATACGTTCTCTTTTCTGAAGAAAGGCGACAAGATTATGCAAATTCCTCTGGTTGATTTACATGCACAATACGCGACAATCAAATCTGAAGTGCTGGCGGCGATTGGGGACGTGTTGGAAGGGATGCAGCTTTTTCTTGGTCCCCAGACACGCCTGTTTGAAGAAGAGTTCGCAGCATTTTGTGGGACAAGTTATGGTGTGGGGATAGCAGATGGTACGAATGCTCTAGTGTTGGCTCTCCGTGCCTGTCAGGTAGGTCCGGGCGATGAAGTGATTACCGTGGCGAATAGCTTTATTGCGACAGTGGAAGCTATTGCTCTGGTGGGAGCACGTCCGGTTTTTGTGGATATCGAGCCGGAAACCTATATGATGGATTGGCGACAACTGGAATCCGTGGTGACGGAACGAACGCGGGCAATTATTCCGGTGCATCTCTATGGTCATCCGGTTGAAATGCGCCCTGTGCTCGATTTTGCCAAGCACCATGGTTTGCGTGTAATAGAGGATGCTTCTCAGGCACATGGAGCGCTCTACGAGGGGCAGCCAGTTGGTGGCCTTGGCGATATCGGTTGTTTTAGCCTCTACTGTAGCAAGAATTTAGGTGCGTATGGCGAGGCTGGCATCTGTGTGACGAACGATGCAAAACTTGCCGAGACACTGCGGATGTTGCGCGATCATGGCTCAAATGTGCGCTATTATCATGATATTCTGGGGACCAATGGGCGCGTGGACGAAATTCAGGCCGCTATCCTGAACATCAAGTTGCCCCACTTGGCACAATGGAACCGGGCGCGTCGAGCACATGCTCAGACGTATACTGAGCAACTGCGCGGTGTAGTAGAGAAGGTGCCACAAGCTCAGAACTGGGGTACGCATTGCTATTATGTTTATGTTGTAGAGGTTAGCGAGCGTGATGCTTTCCGCAAAGCTCTGGAGTCCGAAGGGATTGCCAGCGGTGTGCATTACCCCATCCCGTTGCACTTGCAACCAGCGTGTGCAGAGTATGGCTACCAACTCGGTTCTTTCCCGGTGACTGAGCGGGTGGCAGAGCGTA
>JBDTBU010000342.1:0-9743 GCA_039923935.1 Ktedonobacteraceae bacterium
AAACGACCTCCATGTTAGCTCGTGCTCTCGTCGTCGTCGAGCGCAGTCAGCAACGCAGCCATCTGGGTGGCATCCCGCGTGATGGTTACGTCCAGGATCAAGCGTTGCAAGCGTTCTAGATTCTCAACCAAGGAAACCTGCTTTTTTGCCAGCTTTGCCAGTTGTGGAAAATCTCTTGCCACGGCAGTCACTACAGTCTCTCGGAAGATCGCCTGTGCCACCAACACACGCTGACGCTCTTGCTCCACTTGCTTGCGCATCTCTTCGCGACCTTTCATCTCGCCTTTTTCAAAACCCTTCATCTCGCCTTTTTCAAAGCCTTTGACTTCGCCTTCTGCGACCAATTCCTTGTACATGGGGGAATTTTCCAGCAGATAATCATGCATGTGTGCAAACCTCCATTCGATCCATGCTACCATCGTAGCGTCGTGTTCCAGCACCAACAACGCCAGCAACCGCAGAACAGCCAGACCTTCGGGCTTGTGCGTCTCTTCTAGCAGCGTGATCGCACGCTCCAACACCTCACGCGTTGTCCCACCTTTGGTACAGACCCACAACGGGGCAAGACCGATCAGCCCTGTCTGCTCTAACTCTGCTAACGGCATTTCGTCTAATTCAATACTATCATATCGTGCCGTGACCTGCACCCCCCGACGAGGCACGGCCCATCCATACGACAAGGGCGGCTCGTAGACATGGCGCGGGTAAATCACGCACGCGAGCACTGGCATCCCATAGGCACGGCGGGCCTCGAAGCTGTAGCCCAAGAGCCGCTGACCCATATCCTCGTCTTTAGTGGATTGAAACTCCACAAGGATGAGGAACAGCTTCCCATCTACCTCCGCTTCGATCAGGCAATCGGAACGCATCTCCCGCATGGGAAATAAGCCTTCTGGGAGTTCCCGTGTAATAAACTGCCCATCCCGCATCCTGATATAGCGTGCGTCTGGCACCAGCAACGTGACAAAATCCTGCGGACTTTCCCGCAGGATCGCTTTTAAAGAGAGATCCCACCGTCCCAACTTGTGACATCCTTTCAATCCTGCCTAGGCTACGCCAAAAACATTTTATTTCTATATACCAGTATACTGTTCCAGTCAACAAACAAGCAGTGTTTTTCATTGTAGCTATTTCAACTACTTCAATAGTATCGATACGTGTTTCATGCAATGTGGTTAAGTGCCAAAGCAGATGATTTGCTGATTCTCCTTACCTTGCTGATGGCAGCGTACTTTTCCCTCATACAAGCAAGTATTGTCCGATGCCCTGGCGGTGGTGTTGAGGATGAGCTAAGCCCAATACCTCGACAAATAGGGCTATTGCAACTCGACTTCCTGTGCTGTATGATACCCACGAAGAAGGCTAGGCAGAGAGGGCACATGTTCGTGCTCTTTGTAAGTAGCAAGCGGGCCTGGACACAGAGGGAACTGCTCCCAGAGGTGGTCTCACCTAGCGAGAGCAGCTTTTTGTGCTGTCCAATTTGGGAGGATTGTGTGACACTTAAAGGATTATTGACACTTTTAGGACAACGGCCAGAGTTTCGGCGTCTGGTCCAACATCTTCAGGAAGCAAGAGCTATACCGGCTCTAACGGGTATTACGGAGACAGCACGTCCTTATGTCATTGCTGCGCTGGCTAAAACGCTACAACAGCCGTTGTTGATTGTCGCAACCAACGAAGTACAGGCTAGTGAGCTTGCCACAACCCTCAAACTGCTGATTGAGCAGCCAGAAGAGGTCTTTTTTCTGCCTGATCGCGACGCGCTGCCCTATGAACGCTTGATTAGCGACACGACGACGACACAACAACGCATGAATGCGCTGATAAGCCTGACGACGCGTGAACGCAATGCGCTAGTCGTCTGCTCAGCCCGCGCCCTCACGCAGCCTGTCATTCCGCCCAAAGAACTGGCGGCCTCTCTTTATACCATCCAACCCGGTGAAGAGATCGATCCAGCGTTGCTGCTGGAACACCTGTATAACCAGGGCTATGAGCCTGTGACCGAGGTTGAGGAGCCAGGCCAGTTTAGCCATCGGGGTGGCATCGTCGATCTCTTCCCGCCAACCTTACCGCGCCCGGTGCGTGTGGAGTTCTTTGGCGACGAAGTTGAGTCGCTGCGCACCTTTGACCAAGCCAGTCAACGTTCCCTCAATCCGCTGGCAAGTTGCGTGATTGGTCCCGCCCGCGAGGCTCTGCCCCAGCGTGGCCCAGAAGCAGTCAAAGAGTTAGAACTACTGCACACGAATATGCTGCACCACGATGCTGAGGCACGTTGGAAACGCGACCAGGAAGAGTTGCTGCAACGCCGTTCTTTCGAGGATATCGTGTTCTATCTGCCGTACTTGCATAACGAGGCCAGCGTGCTAGATTATCTGCCCAAGCGCGGTCTGCTGGTGCTGGACAATCCTGAAAGCCTGCACAATCACATTCTCGACCTGGATGCCCAAGCGCAGGAGATGAAAGAGCGTTTCGAGCAGGAACGTGAAAACCCGCTACGTCTGCGCGACGCGTATATCTCGTGGGCCAAACTGGAACCGCGCCTTCAACAATTGCGGCAACTGCGCTTTGCGGGCATTCTCTCAGGCAGTGACGGTTTTGAGCCGGGTGCGGCGAACGGCACCGAGCATCTTGTGCCCCAGTTCAGTGCACCCAACTCGTATGGGGGTCGTTTGCGCACTTTTGTGCAAGATTGTCGCAAAGCGTTGGACAGCCGCGAACGGGTGATTATCGTGACAGCTCAGGCTCGCCGTCTCGCCGAGATTTTGGGTGACGAGACGACCTTGGGACACGCAGCCATCCATGTCAGTCCGGGCAGCAACATCAACGAATTGCCCGAAAGCGGTAGCTTGACGCTTATCCAAGGCCAACTCAGCGAGGGCTGGCAATCACATTCTCTGGCGCTGCAAATCTTCACTGACACCGAGATTTTTGGTTGGTCGCGTCACCATAAAACGCAGCGGCGTAAACTCGTTATGCCCAGCGCGTTTCTGGCGGAGGTCAATCCGGGCGATTATGTTGTGCACCAAGAGCATGGCATCGGGCGTTTCGACGGTCTGGTCAGGCTCGATTCCACTGGCGTGGAGCGTGAATATTTGCTCATCCATTATGCTGGTACCGATAAACTCTATATCCCAACAGATCAGCTTGACCGCATCACGCGTTTTATCGGCATGGGCGACGCGGTCCCGGCGCTGAGCAAACTGGGCACAACCGAGTGGACCCGCGCCAAGAGTCGCGCCAAAGAGAGTACCCAGGAGATCGCCCGCGACCTGCTCAAGCTTTACAGTGCCAGGGAGTCAACGCCCGGACACGCCTACCCGCCCGATTCCGAACAACCCTGGCTGCAAGAGCTAGAGGACGCCTTTCCCTACGAAGAGACGCCCGATCAGGCCCGCGCCATTGAAGAGGTCAAGGCCGACATGGAACGTCCCCGACCTATGGATCGGCTGGTCTGCGGCGATGTTGGCTATGGCAAAACCGAAGTTGCGTTGCGTGCCGCTTTCAAGGCCGTGCTCGATCAGCGCCAGGTCGCCATCCTTGTGCCAACGACTATCCTGGCCCTGCAACACTTCAACACCTTCAAAGAGCGCCTGAAAGCCTACCCCGTGAACGTTGAACTGCTCAGCCGCTTCCGTTCGGAAAAAGAGCAACGGCAGGTTTTGGAAGATTTGGCCCTGGGGAAAGTCGATATTCTCATCGGCACGCATCGTTTGCTGCAAAAAGATGTCGTCTTCCTCAATCTTGGCCTGCTCGTAATCGACGAAGAGCAGCGTTTTGGCGTGGTGCACAAAGAGCGCCTTAAACAGATGCGTAACGAGATCGATGTACTCACCATGACCGCCACACCTATTCCGCGCACCCTGCACATGTCGCTGGTCAATGTGCGTGATATGAGCGTGATCGAGACGCCGCCGCAAGAACGCCTGCCCATCCGCACAGCGATTCGTGAGAACGAAGAGGGTCTGATCCGCGAGGCCATTGTGCGCGAGATCGACAGAGGTGGGCAGATTTTCTTTGTACATAACCGCGTGCAGGGTATCCAGGTCATCGCGCAAAAGCTGCAGAAATTGATCCCCGAAGCGCGTATCGCTGTAGGGCACGGCCAAATGCATGAGGACCAGCTAGAGCGTGTGATGATGGAATTTTCGGCTGGTGAATACGATGTGCTGCTCTCCACGACCATCATCGAGAACGGCCTGGACATTCCCAACGCCAACACAATTATTGTCAACAATGCCTCGATGTTTGGTCTTTCGCAGTTGTATCAATTGCGTGGACGTGTCGGGCGCGGTACGCATCAGGCATACGCCTATTTCCTGTATAATAAGGATACGCGTCTAACATCTTTGCAGGAGAAGCGTCTACGTGCCATATTCGAGGCCACCGAACTGGGCGCGGGTTTCCGCATCGCCATGAAGGATCTGGAGATTCGCGGGGCAGGTAATTTGTTGGGGGCTGAGCAGTCGGGCTTTATGAACTCAGTTGGTTTTGATCTCTACTGTAAGCTGCTGGCCGAGGCCGTGGAAGAATTGCAGGGCAAGCATGTCGAGGTAACTACCACGCGGAGTGTTCAGGTAGATCTGCCGCTCGATTCGTATCTACCCGACGATTACATTGGGGATCGCACGCTCAAGGTCAAATTTTACCAGCGTATAGCCAACCTTACCATGCCTGAACAGGTTGAGGCTATGCAGGCCGAACTGAGTGACCGCTTCGGGCCGCCGCCGCAGCCAGTGCAAAACTTGCTCGCGATGGTTCGTCTGAAAGTCGAGGCAAGTCAACTGGGCTTCGAGGCTATCTCTGCCAAAGACAACGACTTTGTGTTGACTGTCAAACGGAACATTGTGCCTAACCGTATCATGCTTTACCGGCGTTTTCAGAACGAGGCTCGCGTGCAGCAGGGTGTGATTCGCATTCCGCGCCGCCTGTTGGGTAACGATTGGATGGAACAACTGCGCGATCTGTTGTCTTCTATCACTGCTGCTGCTTAACCATTAAATCAATTGCGTGACATGTTTTGTTTGTGCAGCGCGATAGATCAGTTCATAGCTACCAATGCTGATATGATCGCCGTCTGTCAGTTCGTAGTCGTGTTCGGTTTCGATGCGCTGACCATTGACGAATACTCCATTGTTGCTGTGTTTGTCAAAGACCAGGACATGTGACTCAACGCGTTTGAAGAGGGCGTGGTAACGCGAAGTCAGGTTATCGTCGTCGAGCAAGAGATCGTTGGCGCTGGCCCGGCCAACGTTTGTCGCCTCGCTGGTCAGTAGAAATTCCGATGAACTGTTGGCATAGGGTGAGGAGATGAGCAGGCGCGGCACAAGCACATCCTGATAGGTTGGTTGATCTGTGTCGTTCTGCTCTGTCTCCACACTACCCAACTCGCTGGCCGTGTCGCTTATGAACGCGGTTGTGACTGTCTCGTTGTCGGGTGGTGTAATTGCTGGGTTTTCTGACACCTGTTCAGAGGTTAATGGACCTGTTGCCTCGTCCACCATAAGTAGGTTGGGTTGTGCTACTGGCTCTGCTGGTGTGCTTGCCTGAGCGGGTATTTCAACGTAAGTTTCTTGCGTTGGCGTGGGTTGTGCTGGTGCAACTTCCTCAACGATGAGAGTTGTCTGTGCGCTGCTTTGGGGTGCATCCTGGGGAGCCTGTGCAAGCTCTGATGGCGCGGTGTTCTCTGCTGGCAAGGGGGTTTCGGGCAGGTTTCTGAGAAGATCGGGTGCGGACAACTGATCGCTGGTCAGCGCCATGTTGGCCTGTGAATGGTTGGGCAAGCCGTTCTGCCCATTCTCAGAAGGTTCGCTGGCTGGTTTGAGCGTTGGCATTTTGCGCAACGCTGGCAGGGGTCTGGTTAGGATGTCGCGTGGGGTTTCAGGCTGCTCTGAGGAAAAGCTAATGGGTGTCGTAGATTGAGTATATGTTGGAGCGGCCAGCGAGGCCAGCAGCGCCTCAGTGAAAGCTAACACGGAGGGATAGCGATCTTCCGGGTAAGCCGTCAACGCACGCAGGATAATGCTGTCCTGCTCAGTCGTCACGCCGGGATTGAGCGTGCTCAACGGGGTGATCTTCTCCGTCAGTTTTAATTGTTCCACTTCATCGGATGAGCCAAGATAGGGCGGGCGTCCAGACAGCCAAAAGTAGAGCAGCACAGCCAGGGCAAACTGATCACTCGCGGGTGTCACGCGTTTGTGTATCTGTTCGGGCGCGGCGCTCACTGGCAGTGCCTCGATTTGTGGGCTGCCGAAACGGCGCGTGAAATGGGTTAAACCGCTATCGGCCAATAGAAACGGGGCGTAATCGGCTTCTTGCTCCACATTGGGGCCGCGTAGTACCAACACATTGGCGAAGGTCAACGCGCCATGCACGTAGCCATGTTGATGAATGTAGTGCAGGGTTTGTGCCAGTTGGTGTGCATACTTGGATGCACTAGCGATGGGCAGCGGCGGCTGGAACCACAATCTGCCGTTGGAACCCAACAGCGAGCCACTGCTGACATAGCGCCGCGCCACATACATATGCCCTTCGCCCTCGCCATAGTCAAGCACCGTTGCCAGATAGGGATGATTGAGCGTACTGATCCCTTGCATCTCGCGAAAGAACTGGCGGCGAGCCGAGTCCGCCAGGGTAGCCCAAGGATGAATCAGTTTGAGCGTGACCTTCCGCTGGAGTATCCTGTCTTCGGCCTCGTAGCTCTCTCCCGCGACTCCGTTCCCTAACTCTCTGATAATCAGGTAGCGTTCAAATATCTGGCCGTCTCCCAATCGTGGCATGACGCCCCTCTCTTCCTGCATATTGCTCGTGCTGGATTATTGTACCATATTGCGGTATCCTCAAACGGATCGAAGCAATGCAGATAACCTGATGCCGCCTCCCACACCTGGAGATCGGGACCATTCTACCAGGAACATCCCGCAAAGGTCAAGTGGTTTTGCAATAGGCAAACCGCGAAAAAAAGAGCTGAAAACGTCTGTTATCCCTGTCAGCTATCAGAAGAAACAATCCCTGACTGTGGGGCCAGTTCTTCTGCGGCGTTCTGCTGATTCACTGGCGCTTGCTCATGATCGGGCAGCGCAGGAATTTCGGGCATGATAGTGGATAGGGAATTTTCCTGATTGTTTGGCGTATGACCGTTCACAGACGAGAGTTTCGTTTTGGTGATCTGAGCCTCTTCAGAACCTTTGGTCTCCAGGCCCAGTTCGGCCTGTGCGTGACGTTTACGGCGCAAACGGAAAACGATATAGGCGACGATGATGGCTGCAACAATCAGAATCGCGCCGGCCCAACTAATTGTGCCAGCGAGATGTTCAACTGCGCCGAAGTTATTGTAGAAATAGATCCCAGCGAAGAAACCCAGGCAGCCGTAGATGATCGCCCAGATAATGCCACCGACTGCATTATAGATCAGGAAGGAGGACCAGCGCATATTGTTCAGTCCAGCCAGGAAAGCTGCCCACGCGCGTAGGACCGCGATAAAGCGCCCAAAGAAAACCGTCTTATCGCCATGTTTCGCGAAGAAGCGTTCTGCCCGTACCAAATGGGCTGGTTTTAGAAAGAGATAGTGCCCGAAACGCTGAACAAAGGCATGTCCTCCGGTGCGCCCAACGGTATAGCCAATGTTATCGCCGACAATCGCTCCCAGGGCCGCGCAGGCAATTACAATGGGGAGTTGGAGATGGAGCGTCGGATCGACTGCAGCATAGAATGAGGCCAGCAGCAGCATAGTTTCACCTGGAAAGGGGATGCCTGAACTTTCAATCATCACAAACAGGGCTACAGCCAAGTAGCTCCATGTCTTGAGAGCATTGTGCAGGAAATCAGGTGGGATGAGTGCTGCCAGCGGCAGGTGCTTGAGTGACAACAGGCGTATATGGATCAGGGAAGACCAGTGTTTTAGCATTGCTTGATGTCTCCTCGCGTATACTTATGTGCTGGTTGCCACAATACCAGCATGAGGAAAAATGCGCAAGTGGGTGGCATAATCGTGATTGCGCTGACGAGGTAAGCCCAAGTGTGAAAGGGTTGGTAATTGTTCGTAAACAGGTATGTCAGTAGGACTGAGACGCTGAACGTCAAGGTAAACGCCAACACAGCCGTTTGGATGCGACTGGAACGCACTGGCAAGCTGACAACTGCCAGCGATACTATCCAACTTACATACCAGGAAAAGAACCAGGGTGCGGCGAGCAGTACCGGGATCAGTGCGATCAACGCGATTAGCACGAAGTTCTTGGTTGTGGGTGTGAGCCAGAGCTTATATGCACCCAGGATCAGGCAGAGAGCCGGACCAAGGTACGTCAGCATATCCCAAAATGGGCGATAGGTCAGCAAGGTCAACGGAAAGATCCTGGCTGGTTGCTCATGCAGCCAGACGACGGTGGAATGCATGAACGAATTTTCATTGTAGAGTGCTGAGGGTGAGTGTTTGAAACCGGCCAAAATATCCGTCAGGGTATGCCCAAACCAGAAAGGCCCATACAACGCCAACACGAGCAGGAGTATCGCGCTGACAGACCACACAAGTAGGAGCAGAGCTGGTCGCCAGTTGCGTCGTAGCTGTTGAAATGTGCGGGCGCTGTCATCTGTTGGGCGCAGTGTTTTGCAGACCAGGAAGAGCAGGCACGCGGCAAGAATGGGCAGAGCCGTAAACTTGACCAGCACGGCCAAGGTCAGTGCCACGATAGGTGGCAGGTAGCCACGTATGTGTAGGACTTGGCCACGTTGCTCGGTGCGGGCTGCTAGGAGCACACCAAGCAACACAAACAGGATCATCAAGATATCGTTATGCCCACCTAGGCTACTTTCCAGCAACATCAGCGGGTTCCAGGCATAGAGCAGCATGCCCAGTGTCACCGTACGCGGTGCACGACCCATCTGCTGAAGTATGCGTCCAACCAGCCAACTATTGAGCAGGTGGATAACCAGGGCAAAAAGCCGAAACGCCAGAACGTAACTTGTCGGCGTGGAAGGGACAAATTGGCTGAATAATCCACATATATATATCCATATTGGGCCATATATCGATACTGTGTTCGCCCAGAAATTGATCGCAGTAAAAGGATCGTGGGGAAAAGCTGCGCTGGGGACAAAATAGGGGTTGGCGTGATAGATAGCTAACACGCGTCCATAGCCAGCATAGACCAAAATGTCGTGTGAGAGCATCGCGGGTGTACATACGTAGATACCCCCGGCCAGGAGAGTTCCCACCCAAATAAAACTGCGTAGGAGATGTTGGTCGCGTGCTTCTGTCTGACGCGCAACGAGCCAGGCAGCGAGGCCATAGCAGAGCGTGACCAAGCCGAGCAAGAGAAAAAACTCAACCCAAGCTGCGCTGGCGAGCGCATTTACAGGATCGCTGAGCAGCTCAAGGTTTTTTGGTAGCCAGCCCCCAACGTTGACGAGCAGCGTTCCTAGAGCACTGTGCAGGTGGACCACCCCATCTGGCAGACGCGTCAGAGGTGTCACCGTGAGCAGAATACCAAGCACTAGGCCCAGTGTACACAGCGCAAAGCCGATTAGTGGCAGTTTGCTTGAACGCAGCTTGGCTGATGGCTGTGCTGTGTGAACAAAACTGATGCTAGATTTATCCAGTATTTGTGCTTTTAGAGCCTTCTGTAACATAAAACCTGCGTACATCTAAACCATCCAGCGATTGAAAACAAAAAGGGCGGCCATGATAGCCTGCAAGAAAGGAAAGGCCAGCATACACGCGGAATGCAGGCGCGGATGTTTCAGTCCCA
>JBDTBU010000343.1:0-5090 GCA_039923935.1 Ktedonobacteraceae bacterium
ATTTGCGTGAGGATGTAGCGCGAGTCGTGGCTATTCGCGAGGGCGCACCTAGCGTTGGTTTGACCCTCGATGCCAATCAGGGCTATACCCCCAGTGAAGCGCTGCTCTGCCTGGAAGCGCTCAACGACAATGATATTCGCCCCTTGCTGATGGAACAACCCGTCCATAAGAATGACTACGAAGGGCTACGTTATGTGACGCAGCACACCACTGTGCCTGTGGCTGCCGATGAAAGCGCCACGGATGCCGCGTCAGTTGCACGTTTAATCAAGATGGGGGCCGTGAGTTTTTGTAATATTAAACTGATGAAAGCGGGAATTGTGGAGGCGCTGGATATTGCCGCGCTCTGCCGAGCCACACACACGGGGCTGATGATCGGTGCAATGATCGAATCACGTTTGGCTATTGCTGCTTCTGCGCATATTGCCGCTGGCCTGGGTGGGTTCTCCTTTATTGATCTGGACACGCCGATGCTCTTAGCTGAAGACCCTTTCACTGGCGGCTTTGAGCAACAGGGGGCCGTGTATGATCTCTCGAAGGTCAAAAGTGGCCTGGGCATCGAACGGCGCTAAGCTTATTTCGGCAGGCGATTGTAGACCGCGACCCAGTTAGTGGCAATCTCGATCTCGGCTTCTCGCAATGAGAGAGCACCGGAGCAAACTTGGCTCTGCAAGTAGACTTCGACGCGGTTCTTTTCTTTGTAACCAGGCACAGGGGTTGCAGGTTGCGGCCAGAGATTCGTGAGATCGTTCGAACCGCCAATGGACAGATTGACCAAGTGATCCACCTCGTACTGACCAGGCAGGCGTTGCGTGATACCATACGCCGCATACACCTGCCTTTTCAGGCTTTGCGAAACATTTCGTTCAGCACTGGCATAGCCGGCAGTACACACCTGCTGCACTGTGGCGTTGGGCAAGATATCGCCAGGGGTGCAGGCGGGATCGGGCAACTGACCACGCATCCCGCAGCCGGAGGTTTTGGTTTGCACACCCCAGTGTGGCGTGGCCAGCCCCGCCTGCGTGGACATCGTTTGCAGCGTAGGATGCGCCGTCCCTGGCCAGCCACATCCGCTACATAAGACCAACAGGATCAGCAACAGAGGGTACACAAAATGTTTCATAGTTGCCTCATCCATATCTGACAAAACCGCTTTCATCGTGCTACTATCAGCATAGCAACGACGCAAAGGCTTTATGCCTGTGTCCATATACCACCAGGAGTGATATAATAAAACTGATCTATGAAGAACCTCTTGTCGTATTGGTAACTGGCACTACTCAAGGCTTGGAACCAACAAGCCTCTTGTAACAGCCAGAAGCTTCATAAAAGCAAATCTGAGTAATTACGATATATAGTAGGTAGCATAACATGTATATAGAGTACTACGTTGATTTACTGCAAGCATTGAGCAAGCCGGTTGAGATTGTTTGGATCGATGCAGGACGCTGGATACTGAACAAACTATCACTACTCAGGAGATGCTACTTCGCTTTGCTCATCGTGTGCTCAACGGAAAATCCCGCAAGAGCATGAAAAGCAGGCAATAGAGCACCAAAACGGGTGGAGAGACGAGATTGATCCCGTCTCTCCTTGTAGTTATGTGCGCAAGTATTTTTGCAAAGCTTGAATAGCAAGGCGCAGCGCTTGCACTGACAAAATCATAATGTACAAGAGCAGGGCAATACCCGCGAGATAGATCAGTGTATACCGGGACGAGCCTGGGTAGAGGGGACCATTGCACAGACCGTGCGAACGTGCAAAATGCACTGTATACATTATATTTTTTCAGCATCCCCAAAAAAAGAGCGTAAGGAAAACGGGTTGAAGAGTGCCCTATAGACAGAGCCAATTATGAGGAGAGCGCAATGTCCAATACGCTAGACAAACGAGCGCCAGGATATATATCCGGTATTGACGATCCAGGCACGCCGATACAGCGAGCAATACCTGGTATAGCAATTACGAATATCGAGCAGACACTGGCCGCTGCACGTCCGCGTTTAGTACGTCTGGCGCAACATTGTCGGGTGGCTCCTGATGCCCTTGATGATGTGGTGCAGGAGAGCCTCCTGGATGCGTGGCGACACCTGGAGACGTTGCAGCAGCCAGAGCGGTTTGATGCCTGGCTGAATGGCATCTGCCGCAATCGTTGCCTGCGCTGGTCGCAGAGCCAGAAAAGCCAGCAGCGTTACACAGAAGAACCACTGCTGGACGACGAGGGGTCTGCGTTGGATATCCCCGATCCCTGGGACCCCAACGCAGAATTGGACCACCAGGATTTGGCGACACTGCTGGAGCGTGCTCTGGGATATCTCTCGGATGATGCGCGAACGCTGGTTGAATTATGCTATCTCGTTGAGCAGCCGCAGCGCGAGGTCGCGGCTCGTTTAGGGCTTACCATCAATGTCGTAGAGGCGCGTTTACACCGCGCTCGCCGCCGCCTACAACAGGTACTCACTACCGACCTGCGTCAGGACGCGCTTGCCTTCGGGTTGGCACTGGCCGACGAGCCGGATGGGCAGTGGCGGGAGTCGCGCGAGTGGTGCTGGTCGTGTGGTCGCCACCGTCTACTTGGAACCTTCGAGCCACGTTCCGATGGTCTCGTTTCACTGGTGATGCGTTGTCCAACTTGCTCGGTTGTGGTGGATACAGGTGGTTTGCCTCGCTTCGATGGGCAACGTGCCTTCCGCCCAGCGCTCAAACGCCTGCTACAAGCAACGGCTCTCCTGGCAAATGGCCTGGAAGATGGCACATATCTCTGCCCAATGTGCGAAACACCCCAGCCTGTGCGGGTACTCCATCCAGACGAATTTGCTGCTACTCACCCCGATTCCCTGAATATTGGCGAAGGCAGATCTATGCTCGTACTAGATTGTCCTCACTGCAATATCCGCGTTGAAAGTCGTGCCGATGGCTGCCTCTGGTCGCTGCCTGTCGTCCAGCGCTTTAAGGCTAGGCATCCCAGGGCGGTCTCCGAGGCAGAGACAATCGTAGAATATGCGGGCCAGCTTGCGCTGTGTGTACGCCTGACCGATATCAACAGTGCCGCCCGTTTGACGCTTCTGGTTCACCACCGTACATTACGTGTACTCGCTATCTTCCAAGAATAGCTCATCTGTATCCCGGCTAACGGGGAAACACGCTTATGGTTCCTTAGCCATGCTTAGGAGTCTTGTTGTCCTTTTTAGAAGTTTGCTTTTTCAAAGGAGTGATTTTCATGAAAAATACTGCTGTAAGTAGTGAAAAACCTAATATACTTATTAATCGTAATTACGCGCTTTTATGGAGCAGTAATCTGATCTCCGTAGCTGGCGATTACCTCTTTGACACGACGCTCGTGCTCTGGATTGCTACACGTTTGGCGCATGGCCAATCCTGGGCACCTCTAGCGATCAGCGGAGTGTTGCTGGCAGCGGTTTTGCCAACCTTTTTGGTGGGACCGTTCGCGGGGGTCTTCGTTGATCGCTGGGATAAACGGCAGACAATGCTGCGTATGAATGCGCTGCGGGCAATCTTCATCGCTTTGCTGCTGCCGCTAACAGGTCTTGTTTCCTTGCCCTTTCTGCACGAGGGTCAATTGTCGGCTGTCTGGGAACTCGGTATACTCTACCTCTTAGTTTTTCTCTCGAACATCTGCGCTCAGTTCTTCAATCCTTCGGTTTTTGCGCTGACAGGAGACGTTGTGGACGAACCCTATCGTGCTCGCGCTACGGGCCTGACACAGGTAACAGGTAGCCTTGCAATTCTCATCGGTCCTCCTCTGGCCACGCTGCTCTTTTTCACGGTAGGAGTGCAACTGGCCATTCTCTTCAATGCACTTTCCTTCGCTGCCTCATTGTTCCTAACCCTGGCTGTACAGGCTCCTCCAGCAGCGCACAGTGTTGCTGAGGGAGAGCAGGGTCATTACTGGCGCGAACTGGGCGAGGGGCTACGTTTTTCTTTTCAGAACCATGTGATCGTGACGTTGCTGATCGCGGGTTTCCTGGTCATCTTCTGTGAGAGCATACTCAATACGCTGGGCATCTTTTTCGTGCAGCAAAACCTGCACACCCAGCTTAACCTGTATGGTTTTCTGGCAACCGCTATGGGTGCTGGTTTAACTATCGGTGCTTTGTTGGGAGCGGTTTTTGCGCAGCGTCTGGGCGTAGCACGCGTGCTTGGCTTTGGCTTGCTGGCCGATGGACTGCTTGTTGTGATCTACGCGCGTCTAGACAATTTTGCAGCAGCCCTGTGCGTCCAATTCATCATGGGCTTATTGGTTGCTGGCGTGAATGTGGCTATCGGACCACTCATGTTCCATATTATCCCGAAAGAACTGCTTGGGCGCGTGCTGGCGCTAGCAAATCCATTATTTTCTATTGCCTCTATTCTGTCCATCGGTGGTGCAGGCTATCTGGATAGTACTGTCCTACGCGATTTCCATACCTCGCTCCTGGGCCTCAGTTTTGGCCCGCTGGATACCATTTTTCTGGGCGCTGGCCTCATTGCTACACTCGGTGGCCTGTACGCCGTCGTGAACCTGCGCGGCATCAAGCTGAACATGACAGAAGTGCAAGCAGAGGAGGTACAAGAGCAAGTATCCTAACCAGTCCATTATGAGAGTACCTGGAATGCATGGATTGGGACCAACTTTCCAGGTACCTCGTTTTTATGAGCATGATGCTTTTACATACTTGTGCGGTTGCGCTGGCGGTCTTCGTGACGCTCTATCGCCAGTTCGATCAGGCGGTCCAGCAGTTGGGTGTAGCTCAGGCCACTAGCTGCCCAAAGCTTGGGATACATGCTGATCTCGGTGAAGCCGGGCATGGTGTTGACCTCGTTAATATAGATTTTGCCTGTTTCTCGCTCCATAAAGAAGTCCACCCGTGAGAGGCCGTTGAGGTCGAGGGCGGCGAAGGCGGCGATGGCTTGACGGCGCATCTCCTCGGCAGTTTCTTGGGGAATTTCAGCCGGGATGACAGGCTGGGACTTGCCGTCGATGTATTTGGCATTATAGTCGTAGAACTCGCCGCTGGAAACGATCTCGCCGATCACTGAGGCCAGGGGTTCGTCGTTGCCCAGCACGGCACACTCGAATTCGCGGCAGT
>JBDTBU010000344.1:0-5660 GCA_039923935.1 Ktedonobacteraceae bacterium
GCAACCGCGTGTGCTTTCGGCATCAGTTCGACAAACTGCTCGATGGTTAGGGACTGTGCGCCATCCTTGAGCGCCTCGTCGGGATTAGGATGCACCTCGATCAAAAGCGCATCGGTGCCAGCGGCAATTGAGGCCAGCGTGAGCGGGAGCACAAGGTCGCGGCGTCCTGTGCCCTGGCTGGGGTCCGAGATAATCGGTAGGTGTGAGAGACGCTTGATGAGCGGGATTGCGCTGATATCCATGGTATTGCGCGTCATCTTCTCAAACGTGCGAATACCGCGTTCGCAGAGAATCACGTTGGGGTTGCCCTGCGAGAGAATATACTCAGCCGCCAGCAGCCACTCCTCGAAGGTCGCCGACATGCCACGTTTGAGCACGGCAGGCTTTTTGCTCTTGCCCACCTCGTCGAGCAGCATATAGTTCTGCATATTACGCGTGCCGATTTGCAAGATATCGGCGTACTCGCTCACCATCTCCACATCGGTGGGCGTCATGACCTCAGTGATGATTGCCATGCCGAACTCATCGCGTGCCTTCGCCAACAGTTTCAGGCCAGCTTCGCCCATGCCACGAAAACCATAGGGCGAGGTCGAGGGCTTGAAGGCACCACCACGCAAGATAACCGCGCCCTGTTTGCGCACGGCTGCTGCGGTGGTCATCAACTGTTTCTCGCTCTCGACTGTGCAGGGTCCGGCCATCATGACAATCTCGTCACCGCCGATATGCACGACACCCGATGAGACGCAAGCTGATGGAACATCGACAATAGTGTTCTGGGGATGAAATTCGCGACTGGCCAGCTTATAGGGCTTGGTAACTTCCAGCACACGTTCCACACCGGGCAGACCTTCCAAGGTCTCACCCAGGGCGGGGTTGATGCCACCAGCCGTAGTGCGTGTGCCCAATGGACCGACTGCGCCGAGCACGCCGATTACGGTCAGTGCGGCCCCGCGTGACAGGTGCCCGCTCAGGCCACGGTCTTTCAGGAAAACCAGGATGTGTTCAATCTCTTCATCGCTACAATGCTGTTGCATTACGACAATCATTAGGAATGCTCCTTCTGTTTCATTGTGAGTCACTCTGCCATGAGAATGGTCATTTTCATGAGAGTAAAATATATAGTCATCGACTGGCCCTGCTGACCAGTATTGTGGCCTCTTTGGCTTTTCAGTGACATCGTTGTCATGTTGTTGTGCTTGCCCGAAAAAACCCTACGGTTGAACGGCGAATATGGGGCGTAAATTGACGGCCCCATGGATATAGACATGCTGGATCTCAGTCAGGCTCCGCGTAGTGTTCACATGGAGCAGCACGCGAATACACTTCCTCAGACTGCCCGGAACAGGTATCTCACGCATACACATCAGCGGCACCTCGGTCCAGCCCGGCATACTACGTGCTGCGACAGCCGGAAATTCCGCGTCAAGATCCTCGGTCAAACTGAAAATCACGCTGGCAACGTCCTCAGCCTGTAACGCGTTCCGGCTGATTATCAGTTGCAAAAGTTCCGTTGTCGCAGCAAGAATCTCTTCACGCTGATTGTGCTCAACGGTTGTCGCCCCTCGAATACCTCGGCAATACATCAAATCCCTTACCCCCTTGAAAATATCGCTCCCTCTTTTCGTCTAAGAAGGATGCATAGTGCTATTTTACGCGATGTTGGCAAGAGGGACAAAATTGAGATGTACCGACACGTCTTAAACATGTGTAATTACTTCAGCGTAGCCGCGTGTAGCTCGCTAATATAGTGCCTCACCGCTTCTACCTGTTCGCTCTCCCCATGCTCATCCAACAGATTGACCAGGGCGCTAGCGACCACTGCACCCTCAGCGAGTTGCACCACTGCTGCGATATGCTCAGGTTTTGACAGCCCAAAGCCCACAGCAATTGGGAGTCCATATTCCTTCGTATAGCCGCGAACCCTGTTCAGAAAAGCTGGTAGATGCTCTGGCAGATCGGCGCGTGCACCGGTGACGCCACTGACAGAGACACAATAAACGAAGCTACCAGGAATGCTTCCAGCATGTTTTGCAATCTTCGCAATACGCTCGTTTGGTGTGGTGGGCGGCACAAGAAAGATCAAGGCTAGCCCCGCTTGTAGGGCAGCCTGTTGCAGCGGCTCAGCCTCCTCCAGTGGCAAATCGGGGATAATCAGCCCGCAGACGCCGCTAGCAGCCGCATCCTGACAAAAACGCTCGATCCCATAGGCCAGCAGCGGATTATAGTAGCCCATCAGGATCAGCGGCACACTGCTCTGAGCCGCGACTTGGCGGGCCACCTCCATGCAGCCACGTATGCTCATGCCACGTTCAAGTGCTGCGTGTCCCGCGTGCTGGATCGTTGCGCCATCGGCTAATGGATCACTAAAGGGCATACCCAGTTCGATAATATCCGCACCTGCCTCTGTCGCAGCTATCGTCATTGCCACGCTCTGCTTCGCTGAAGGATAACCACACATGAAATAGGGCATCAGAACGCCCCGCTTCTCACGTTGCGCCCTGGCAAAGGCCTCGCTGATCCGTAGCGCGTGTACAACCGAGGCCGTCGGTGCCTGTATATGCTCGTTTTTTGTTGACATAATGCTCTCTTTTCGTCTCTTAGGATTTATAGCGTGACGCCCAGCGCTTTCGCCACCGTCATCATATCCTTATCCCCACGCCCTGACAGATTGAGTAGCACCAGCGAACCCGTGGGTAGTTGGCCTTGCTTGCCCATCTCCAACAAGTAGCCCAGTGCGTGGGACGATTCTAACGCGGGAATGATCCCCTCGCTACGGCTGAGTGCTTGCAGACCGTACAGGGCAGTAGCGTCGTCAGCCGAGACATAACTTGCCCGCCCGCTATCCTTGAGATAGCTGTGTTCGGGACCAACGCCGGGATAATCCAGACCGGCGGAGATACTGTGTGTCTCAATTACCTGCCCATCCTCGTTTTGCAGCAGATAGGTGAGAGCACCGTGTAGCACGCCTGGATGACCCTCGCTCAATGTTGCGGCGTGCTTACCGCTCTCGATGCCCAGACCAGCCGCTTCAACCCCAATCAACTGAACCTCTGGATCGTCGGCGAAGGGATGGAAGAGGCCGATGGCGTTGCTGCCACCGCCCACACAAGCCATAGCATAGTCAGGCAAGCGACCCTCTAATTGGAGAATCTGCGCTCGTGCCTCGACGCCGATGACCAATTGCAGATCGCGCACAATACGCGGGTAGGGATGTGGGCCAGCAGCAGTACCAAACAGATAGTACGTCGTCTCCACATTCGTCACCCAGTCGCGAATAGCCTCGTTAATCGCGTCCTTGAGCGTGCGGCTACCACTCTCCACTGAGCGCACTTCTGCCCCCAGCAGCTTCATACGAAAGACATTCAGCGATTGACGCTGGATATCTTCCGCGCCCATGTAAATGATGCAATTCAGGCCCAGCATTGCGCAGACGGTAGCCGTAGCCACGCCATGCTGACCCGCGCCCGTCTCGGCAATGATGCGCCGCTTGCCCATACGTTTGGCTAGCAAGCCCTGACCCAGCGCGTTATTGATTTTGTGTGCGCCAGTATGCGCCAGGTCTTCGCGTTTGAGATAGACTCTCACGCCAGGCGCGACCAGTTGCGAGAAGCGTGGCACATAGTACAGCGAAGTTGGGCGACCCACATACGTGCGTAGCAGCTCGTTTAGCTCACCCTGAAACGCCTGATCCTGCCGCGCCTCGTCATAGGCCAACTCCAGTTCAGCCAGGGGTGCCATCAAGCTCTCCGGCACAAATTTACCGCCGAACTCACCAAAGCGCCCACATTGGTCAGGATAGACCCCGTGTTGATAGGCTGTTTGTGATCGATGTTGTTGTATTTGCATGAATTATACTACTTTCGATTTTTAGAATACGTTGTTTACACAACGCTTCGTACCTGTTGAATGAATGCACGAATCTTTGCCTCGTCCTTTACTTTGACGCTTTCAACGCCGCTACTGACATCGACGCCCCAGGGCCGTACTTGCGTGATGGCTTCGGCCACATTGTTAGGGTCCAGTCCGCCAGCTAGCATAATCCGTTGTTGTAGGGCTGCTTGCTGGGCCACATTCCAATCGTGCGTCTCGCCACTGCCGCCCCAGCCCGGTGTGGGCGTGTCCAGCAGCAGACGCCATGTGCTCTCGCGGTAGGCCGCTAGCTTGCCAAGATCGGTCTCGCCGCCCATTGGCAGTGCCTTGATGACTGGACGTTGGATACGCTGACAAAATTCAGGCGATTCGGTGCCATGAAGCTGTACAATGTCCAGGCCAACCTGCTCGGCGATCTCGTTGATAGAGCTGGCCTCTTTGTTGACGAAGAGACCAACAGCCTCAATGTGCATACGCGCATCCTCTAGCGTTTGCATCAGTTCATGCGCTTGTTGCGGTGTCACATAGCGCTGGCTAGGTTCGTAAAAGACCAGCCCAAATAAGTCCGCACCCGCTGTAACGGCTGTGCGCAGATGTTGTGCATCACTCAGGCCACAAATCTTGACCTGGATATCCCGGTTTGCCCCGTGCAAAAGACTGGTGAGCTGGCCGGGGATGTCGTTGGATTTCACCAGCGACTCTCCTACCAGCATAGCCGCAATATCATAGCGGGCCAGACGACGCGCATCAGAAGCGGTGTGAATGCCACTTTCGGCTATCAACGCACGGTCAGCCGGAATGAGCGGACGCAGATCGCGGATCAGGCCGGGATGCATTCCGAAGGTGCTCAGATTGCGGCTATTCACACCGATAATCATGGCCCCTGCTGCTACAGCCCGTCGCACCTCTTCAGCATTGTGCGTTTCAACCAGACAGCGCATACCCAGTCCGTGAGCTATATCGAGCAAATAACGCAATTGCCCATCGTCCAAGATTGCGCAGATCAGCAGAATCAGATCGGCCCCCCACGAGCGAGCCTCATAGACCTGATACTCGTCGAAGATAAAATCTTTGCACAATACAGGCAGTTCAACCGCCTCTTTGATCGCGCTCAGATACGCGGGTGCACCCTGAAAGAAGTGTGGCTCCGTCAGCACTGAGATCAGCGAGGCTCCGCTGGCCGCGTACGTTTGGGCGAGACCCACAGGATCGAAGTTGGGCATCAGCAGCCCCTTCGAGGGTGAGGCGCGTTTGACTTCGGCGATAACATGCACCTTGTTCTGTGCACGTAGGGCCGCTAGCGCGTCTCTCGGCGCGGATTGTGCCGTAGCCAGCGCTCGTACTTGCTCTAGCGGGATTTCCTGTTTGCGTTGCGCCAGGTCGCTACGCGTTTGTACAACGATTTGGTCAAGAATCATAGCTTTCTGCCTGCCTATCTGCCTCTCTTATTCCCCGAATGTGGCTACTTCTATATTCTAGTGATGTGCGTTGGAGCACGCGATCACCTCATCCAATTTTCGTTTCGCCTTGCCCTCACGCAACGTCGCACGTGCCAGTTTAATACCTTCTATCAGCGAGTCAACCTGTTCATTGGCGAAAAGCGCGGCCCCGGTGTTCAAACACAGCATATCTGTCGCTGGCCCGGCATCCTGCTCGCTGAGCAATTGTCGCAGTAGCGTGGCGTTGTAGGCCGGGTCGCCGCCCTGCAATGCCTGGCGATTACTCACGCGGGTCAGGCCAACCTCCTCTGGCGTGATAGTGTATTCGCGCATCTCTGCCCCCTGGCGCAC
>JBDTBU010000345.1:0-8027 GCA_039923935.1 Ktedonobacteraceae bacterium
GAGACCAGCGAGGTCAGGACGTGTCCCCACAGCATGGTGGAAGGTGCAATCGGCATGGAGCGAAATCGCTCAACTATCCCCCGTTGCACATCGATAAACAAGCGGTAAGCCGTATAGGATATCCCGCTCGCAATAGCAATCAGTAAGATCCCTGGTAATAAGTAATTCACATAATTCCCTGTCCCGGTTTGAATGGCTCCGCCGAATACATACACGAACAGCAACATAAACCCAATAGGCATGATCGTGACCGTGATGATGGTGTCCATACTGCGGAAGATATGGCGCATGGAACGACCAAGCATCACGCTTATATCACTGAAAAAGTGTTTCTGTATCGTTTCCATTTAGTGTTTCTCCTTTTTGCCAATGATGGCAAGAAAAATCTCTTCCAATGTCAGTTGTTTTTCCACATACTCCACCTGAGCAGGTGGAAACCGCTTTTTGAGATCCATGAGCGTGCCGCTGGCGATAATCTTGCCCTCATGGAGTATGGCAATGTGATCAGCAAGCTGTTCAGCCTCGTCCAAGTACTGTGTGGTCAAGAAGACGGTTATGCCACCATCAGCAAGCTCCTTCACCACCTTCCACACCTCAAGGCGTCCCTCAGGGTCAAGTCCGGCGGTCGGCTCGTCAAGAAAGATGATCTGCGGTTTTCCCACTAGGCTCATGGCGAGGTCGAGCCTGCGGCGCATCCCGCCTGAATACGTAGACGCCCTGCGGTTTGCGGCATCTGTTAAGCTGAAACGGGTCAGCAAATCGTCGGCCACCTGGCGCGGATTTTTGAGATGTCGGAGCCTAGCAATCATGATCAGATTTTCTCGCCCGGTCAAAATCTCGTCCACGGCGGCAAATTGCCCGGTCAGACTGAGTGATTGCCGCACGCGGTCTGGCTTTGACACCACATCAAATCCGTTGACGATGGCCGTTCCGCCGTCCTGTTTGAGCAGTGTGGTGAGGATTTTGATAATCGTTGTCTTGCCCGCGCCGTTGGAGCCTAGCAGGGCAAAAATGCTGCCCTGGTCTACGGTGAAATTCACGCCTTTTAAGACACTGAGCTTCTTGTATGATTTTTGTAAATCTTTTACCTGAATGGAAATGTTTTGCACAATATTCTCCTTATGATAGAATAGTAACCTTCGAGACATCCGCTCCCAGTCCTTTGAGCGCAGCATACGTTAACTTATCCATCAGCGCGCCGTCAAAGTGAATGGATTGGATGGCACGCTTCAGAGACCAGATCCCCACCGGGCGGAACGACACTTTTTTGAGGGTCGCGCCCTGAAACGACACATCCTTCAGTGCCGGCAAGTCAAACGTGACACCGAGAAAGGTCTGCCCATCAAAGCGCAGTCCGCGCAGATCCGAATAGTGGAAGTCCACGCCAAGAAAGGTACAGTTTTCAAAGGTGGTTTTTCGCAGGTCAGTCGTCGTAAATTTGACATCAGTCAGCTTGATACCGATGAATTGTGCTCCGACCAGCCCCGACGTGCTAAAGTTGGTGCGCACCAGGATGGCTTCACGGAAGGTCGCATCCGCAAGGTCAAGGGTGGAGAAGTCGCAATCGGTCAGATTTGCGCGATCAAAATTGGCTTCACGGACGTCACTGCTCCGAAACGAACTGCCCGTTAGGTCTGCGCCTGTAAAGTCAGAGCCGCGCAACGCACTCGCTTGAAAATTGCCTTTCTGCGCGATCACACCCGCAAAGTCGCTCTTTGGCAAATTGCTCCCACTAAAGTTGATGACCACCTGCCGCTCCAGCGAGCGGGAGAGGTTGGCGACCTCCTGCACGGTTTGCTCAATGTCGCCAATACTCTCAATGGTTATGGTCAAGGCGGTTTCATCATCCTTGCCCTCGGCTTTCAGTTCACGGAAGCGCTCCTGCAAATCGGAGAGCAGATCAGCCTTTAATTCGGTAGCGCTTTTGACCCCATCATATGGAGCAAAAACGCCGTTGACATAGTTGGTCAATTTCTCATTCATAACAATACCTTTCCTTTACAAGAGGTTATCCAGCACGCGCTTCGCGTACTCCCAGTTGCTTTTGTTGCGATTGTACGTCGTCTGCCCTTTTTCAGTCATCCTGAAATACTTCCGCCTTCCGCCTTGAGATTCATCGCCCCAATACCATTCGATATCACCGTCTACCTCAAGCCTCCGGACGCTGGAGTACATCGTGGCTTCCTTTAATTCATATTCACCACCCGAACGCTCAGCAATCAGCTTGACAATCTCATAGCCGTAGCGGTCAGCTTCCGATAAGAGCCGTAAAATCATCGTATCGGTATGGCCGCGTAGCAGGTCGGAGGTCAGTTTGTTTTCACTCATATCGTCACCTCGTAGTTGGAGTATACATCATAGTACTATGGTTGTCAAGGTAGTACTTCTATGATACTACTTTGTTTGATAAACTAGTTCTCTGTTCGGCCTAGCGGTGTCTTTCTGACCAAAGAATACGATGAGCTTGATCCTGCTCTTCGTTTTTGCGTGTCCAGCAGGTATTGCTTCGCTCTCACATGCCATTTTCTGCTGTGAGCGTCTGTGATTGCAATGGAAAACGGCCCTTGAGTACGAAGCGACCGGAAAACCACGCTAAGGCTTAGCGTGGTTTTCCGGTCGCTTCGTACTCAAAGGCCAGATTCACTAGCTCGGATAACATCCCTGCTTTGACCCGCGTGAAGGTGTAGACGTAAAGCTGCTATCCTCAGTGAGAATGTCATCGAAATGCATTCCAGCAGTGTGCAGACCCGCACAGTTGGCGGCGCTTGGTAGGATGGTCAGGTCCAGTTCTGGGAAAGTGCCAGCCTGACGCTGCACCAGCAGGCTATACGGCTGTTGTGACATGGGCGGCACATACCAGGAGAGGGTGACATTCATGGTACAGTTTTTGGGCACGATCACCCAACCACCGTACATAGCGCGGCCCGGTTCGTCGCTGGTGGTGTTGGTTGGACCTGCAACAGTATGCAACGCTCCCCAAGCTGAGCCATTAGAATCGGTCAGATAAGGCGGCGATGCACCTGGTTGGTATTGCCCGGCAGGACAGGTCAGCTCGCCGTTCGGGTAGGCTCCATTCACGGGACAACTGCCATAGTTGCCACCACACAGAGGTTGGTTCGTCGCAAAGCCATCGCCCCAGAGCAATTGACTACTCGGCGGCGTATAGATGCGCATATAATCGTAGTAGGTATCGTAGCCATATACGGGACCGTCCTGATTATACACGAGACGCACCTGCAACACATGGGTGGCACCGCCCTGACTATTGAGCGTGACGGTATCGTGCATGATCGTCTGCACAAACTGCGAGGCTTTGCTGACACTGAGGTTCTCTTGTACAACATAGAAGCCGTCGTGTGTCGTCGAACGGTCCATCTGACCAGCAGACCCATAGTGTGTCAGCAAACCTTCAGCACTCGGATCGGTGAAATAGATCTGGAGATCTTTCGTTTTCAGGTCAGAAACCACTTGGTTGGCGATAGCAAACAACGCATCAGGCGGCGCGGAACGCACTTTACTCATCAGCAACGAGGCCAGCGTATTGGTAAAACGCTTGCGGGTGGAGGTCTCTTTATCATCTGGTTGCTGGTTAATCTGCTTGAGGATGCCGCTATTATCCAATTGATAATAGTGCAGCAAATCTTCTAAGTTCTGGGCAGTTGCCGTGACATTATAGCCAGGTACGGTGATTGGACCGATCACCGCGAGGATATGTTCAATAGCCACAGGTGTAAAGCTGATCACACCATCAGCCTGCGTGCCAACCTCTTGCTGGTACAGTTGGAGCGCTATTTGAGCCGAGGTTGGAAAATCGGCTGAGACATTGGAATCGCGCATCCCCCAATTGGCAAACGGCCACCAGGAGCGATATTGTGTGGGCGCGAGTTGACCATAGGTGGTGCTGTTATTCGCATACTCAACCAGTGAGATATCTTTGAGATTGAAAGGCTCGACCCGTCCCCCATTGATTTTCAATTCACCGAACTGACCAGTAAAACCACCAGTTGCCCGCAGTTCGGCCCGGTCCATCGTCTGCACCAGGAATGTACGCGGCTGATCGACTCCCAGCAGCCAGCCAGCAGTGCCCAGCATACTATGCACTTGGCTAAGATCATTCACTGCCTGGGGCAACACTTGCAGCAATGCTCCCACCTGGGTCTTCTCGTTAGCAGAAATAGGCAAAGACGCCAGTGAGATGCCTTGCGCGTGAACCTGAATATCGTTGAGGAACGGTAAAACCTGGTCCAGCGTTACCCCAATGGTAGCGAGCGTCGATTGCGTCAACAGAGGTTTCTTAGAAACAGAGAGCAGCGGCCCACTGAACGACGGCGCAAGCTGGGTGGCGTTCGTCGCCACGATCTGACCAATCTTCGCGACATCGATACCAATCACACTAGCAACTTGCGCGGATTTCACCGTTGCGCGATATTGTGGGAAATAGGTCACGACGGTATCAAGCGTTGATGAGTGCTGTAACTGGTTTTGCAACTGCTGAAAATCTTGCTCAGAGGCGACGAACTCTCGCTCCGCCTGCTGCAATTTAGCGGCATCGAAAATCCCTGTCAGATGGGATTGACTCCCGCTAAAGATCGTTTTTACTGCAAGCAGGTGATTCACCGCGCTATGCGCCCGATCATTCACGTTACGATAAGTGGTATACGCACTGATGCCAAAACTGAGGAGAAAAACAGCCGGCACCAGGATAGCCCCCAGAACCAGGATCAACAGTGCCCAAGAAATGAAGCGCTCCCGTCGAGTGTGCGGACGACGCATACGCGCCCATTTGCTCCGCGTACTTGGCTGGGGCACATCTTGCCTATCAACGCGCTCTTTTTTCGTATTTGGCGCGATTACTTTTACATCTGCAACAGTTTCTGCTTCAGCAATATCACTAAATGTATATTTTTTCGTTATTTCAACAACACGTACTGATTCGGCTAGGATAGGTATGTTGGTTATCTGCTCGGTCACTTGCTTAGCAATATCGACTGTGGCTTCAAAGTCACTATTCTCCTGGCTAGCAGCGTCTCTAGCTGGCAGAACTGTCCTAAGAACAGGAATGTTCTCCGTGACGCTCGTGCTCGAATCAACAGCCTGAACGCGGTGCTCATCGCCTGTACGTGATGTTCTGGTAGCCCTGCGCACCACTGGCGTATCGTCGATCTCGCCTAGCTCATCAGCAACCTCGCGTGTTACTGGTGTCTCATCTATCTTGCCTTTTTTGCGCACCACTGGCGTATCGTCGATCTCGCCTAGCTCGCTGGCAACCGCGTATGCTATTGGTGTGTCGTCAATCTCGCCTGTATCCAATGCCACAGGAATTGCAGGAATTTCATCTGACGCAATCTGAGACGCTGGTACAGATGGGGTTCCAATGCTGGCTAGCGGCATACTCTTTGCAAAGGCGTTCAATTCTCCGTGGACATTACGCAGAAAAACGCGCAGATCGGCCAAACCGCAATCCTTGCACGTAAATGGGTAAACATTGCCAGAAATGTCCTGATTAGCACATTCAAGCAAAAAAGAGGGTAAAAGCTCCTCTGCATGCAGTTCGGTCCGGCTCTGGATCATCTCCATAAGCCAGGTAGCAAGTTTTGGATAGTGTAGAAGGAAATCAGAAAATTGGACATTCGTTGATTTCTGATTCGCTGACGTAATAGACATAAATTATGTTTCCCCCCTGTCTATAACGTTCCCACGCCGTACAAAGTCTCTTGTCAATGTAAAAAATAACTCTTTCATAGTGATTTGTTTCTTCGTTCTACTATACTCTGCAAAAAAATTGGCAAACTTGAGATATATCTTCATCGACAATTAGTGGGAAAACTTGAGAGTGTGTGCAAGTTAAGGATGAGATTCTGGTTGTAGTATCCGAACGTGTGAAAACAACCTTCTCTTTATATATCGTTTGAGGTGCCTCTTTTGTTACACGCGTGCGCAAGCAGGGTGCTCATCTCGAACCGACAATGAAACGTGAACCAGGGGAGAAGGGTGCCTCAATTGCTCTTACCCGCTCAGTTAAATGGTATGCTCTATTGTTGAGAAGGAGTAGTAAAGATGTATATATGGAGAGTTAATGCAGGCGATAGTGTTCGCCTGGATGATTTTGATCCGGGTTACACTGGTGAGCAAATAGATAAGCAGAGCGCACACGAGGAGCTAAAAAAACTGAGGAAGGAACTTTCTACTCTACAAGAGATGCTTTGGGCAGCCCACCATCAGAGTGTACTGCTGGTTTTACAGGGCACGGATACCAGTGGGAAAGATGGCACGATTCGCCATGTGCTGGCACATTTAAACCCTCAGGGCTGTCGCGTACATAGCTTTACACAGCCAACCCAGCAAGAGTTGGATCACGATTTTTTATGGCGCGTGCATCAAGCCACACCCGGTAAAGGCAGCCTGGATGTCTTTAATCGCTCGCATTATGAGGACGTACTGGTCATACGTGTGAATAAACTAGTCCCTGAAAAAGTCTGGCAGAACCGCTATGAAGCAATTAACAATTTCGAGAAATTGCTAACCGATAACAACACTATTATCCTCAAGTTCTTCCTACACATCAGCTACGAAGAGCAAAAGCAACGCTTATTGGCGCGTGAGAATGATCATGAGAAAGCCTGGAAACTCTCGGCTTCCGATTGGAAGGGAAGACACTCCTGGCCGGATTACCAGCAAGCCTACGAGGATATGTTGATGCGGTGCAGCAAGCCGCAAGCACCCTGGTATATTGTGCCAGCCAATCACAAGTGGTTTCGCAACCTGGCCATCGCGCATACACTGCTAGAGACGCTGCGGCCATACAAACAGATTTGGGAGCAAGAGCTGCGCACACGCGGACAGCAAGAGCTAGAATGTTTGAAGAAGACTCCTCATGTTTAAAAGAGACGTGCTCACAGTTTACGTGTTAACTTCCCATACGGACGCGACGCGGGTGTATAATTGGTGGGAGCAGTGCTAATAATATCGCCGACGCGTACCTGTACCTGAAGATAGCGATAGGCCGGGCGATGGTAGTGGGCGAAGAGCATCAGGATATGGTGCGCGATCACGTCCGCCTCATCGGTATGGCGAGTCAGGACCATCTGACCGCCCAGCGTCTCCTCAGCGGCAGTCACGGCCATCTCATCGCCATCTTCGTCGATGATCAATTTTCGCGTCTCACGGTGGTGCATATGGCTTGGCAAGAGCATCAGAGCCAGAACGCGCCCCTTCAGATGTTGTTCGCGCAAACGTTCGCTCACATAGTGGGCAAGCCGTCGTAGTGCTTCGCACGTCTCGTCGGGATCAGCCGCATGTTGGAAGCGTACACGCGCGTTCTGGCTAAGTGGTGGCGCGTCCGGCACAACCAAGCTGGTGTCGTCGCCGCAGGCCAGATGGTACATCCAGGTGCCCAATTGACCCAGACGACGGCTCAGTCCAGCCTCATCGAGCAACGAAACTTGGGCAAAAGTCGTAATACCAAAGTCTTTCAGATGGGAGACAGTCTCGGCGACGGCCATAATATCTGCTGGCTCGCCATGTCCCTCTATCTCCGATGAAGGCGAGATCGCGGTATCATGCTCCTCTGGCTCAGGCAAAACCGACAGTACGCCCGCACCAGCAGCACGCACTTGCAACAGTAACGATAGCGGCAAGGTCTGCACAAACGAGGATTCGCGTCCCGGCGGCACATAGAGCACACCTTGACGACCATCTTTGCGACTCATCAGGGCAGCAAGCTCGGCAATGGCCTTTCCGTTAGCAATCCCCACAAACGGAACTAGGCCCAGGCTGGTGAGTTCCGCACAGAGACGTTCCCCCAGTTCAACTGGTGTGTCAAAGGATAACTCACAGCCGCGTAAGTCGATATAGGCATCGGCCAGGGGCAACGACTCAACAATCCGCGAGTAGGTGCGGTAACATTCCTTCACCTGCTGCAATGTCGGCTGATAGCGTTCGTGCGAGGCTGGCAGAAAACGCGCACGCGGTGCCAGGCGATAGGCCCGGCGCAGAGGCATGCCAGGGCTGACCCCCAAACGTTGGGC
>JBDTBU010000346.1:0-9906 GCA_039923935.1 Ktedonobacteraceae bacterium
AAAGCTGAACAGGTGGCACTCATTACTGGTGCGAATAAAGGAATTGGCTTTGAAACTGCTCGCCAACTGGGTGAGCAGGGCATCACGATTCTGGTTGGAAGTCGAAACCGCCACCAGGGAGAACAAGCAGCCTCCGCGTTGCAGGCAACAGGCCTGAAGGCGCACACACTTGTGATAGATGTGACAAATCAGTCCACCATCGATGCCGCCGTTGAGGAAGTGGCCCGCACCTTTGGCAAGTTGGATATCCTGGTGAATAATGCTGGCATCTCACTGGAGCGTGTCCCACCTAGCCAAAGCCAGATGGAGAATCTTCGCAAGACCTTTGACACGAACTTCTTTGGAGCCTTTGCCGTCACGAAGGCATTTCTGCCATTGATCCAGAAGGCTGAAGCGGGCCGGATCGTCAATGTGTCCTCTGGGCTTGGTTCGCTGACGACCGTGAGCAACCCGGCTAGAGTGGAGTATGCGTTAAATGTCCTGGGATATACGGCGTCGAAAGCTGCCTTGAACGCCTTGACGGTCACGCTGGCCAAAGAATTGCGCACCACGTCGGTGAAAGTGAACTCGGCAGATCCAGGGGCGACCGCAACTGATCTGAACAATTTCAGGGGATGGCAGACACCAGAACAAGCCGCCGCCATAATCGTTCGTTTGGCGACCTTGCCTCCAGAAGGGGCGACAGGCCAGTTTTTCGAGCAAGACGGTGAGTTGCCCTGGTAATCTCCTCGCGTTGTGGACCAGACCCAGGTTTGATGAAGGACTCAGGCTTTTACGTTCCACGAATTTGCTCAAGCAACGGCGAAGGTGGTGTTCGATCTATTGATGTGCAGCGCCAGGTGACGTGTTGAGCGGGTCGCACAAGCAGCAGCGGAGCATCATAGTGCTCTTCGAGTGCTTGTTCGCGTGGCTCGATGACGGTCAGTGGTATCCTCCTGGCTGTTGCCGTAGCCTCGATAAGTGGAGCTGCTTCGGTGCCCTCACGGAGCCGAAGCAGCGATAATCCATTCCCCAGCCGATTAGGCGAGAGACCAGCTTGATCTTTCTGTCCTAACAGATCTGATAGTATGCACCGCCTGTATGAGCCAGACGCCGATCACAGTTTCAGGAGGCGCTCCGCATTGCCGTGCGCGATCTGTTCTCTATCGGCGGGACTGACTGGAAGTTGATCCAGGAAAGCGCGAGCCTGTGTCATGGAAGTAAAGGGATAATCGGCTGAGAACAGAATGCGGTTGACCCCCACTTCAAAGAACAGATCCAAAAAGGGCGCACGAAAATTAAAACCACTGAATGTATAGTGGAGATTCTCACGTAGATAGGCTCCAATTGGACGCTCCAGTTTTGTTATCTGCTGGGGTAAGGTAAATTCAAACCTAGGCATCATAAATGGGAGTCCTTCGCCCAGGTGGCCAATGATGAATTGCAAATCTGGATAGCGATCAAAAGCGCCGCTGAGTACGATGCGCAGCATGTGAAGAGCCGTTTCGATGTGCCAGCCCCAGGATGAGTTCGCTAGAGCGGACGCGATCTCAGGGGCGAAATTACCCGTATAGGAGGCAGTAACCACTGCCTGTGGAGGTCGTGTTGGGTGGAGGTAGAGCGGCACATGGAGCGTTTCGGCGCGTTCCAGAATCGGCCAGAAAAAAGGATCGTCTAGGTAACGCCCCCGGACGTGGCCATTGATAAGTGCGCCTTTGAAGCCATAGGTTTGCACCGTGCGCTCTAGCTCAGCAGCAGCAGCTTCCGGGGCAGAAGTTGGGAGTGTCGCAAAGCCGGCAAGACGATCTGGATGACGGCTGATCGCTTGCGCGAGGAAATCGTTCATCTCGCGTGCGTGCGTGATGGCCTCGGCAGCATCAAGCTGTTCTGTACCGGGAGCGGTCAGAGAGAGAACCTGGACATCGATGCCAGCAGCATCCATATTGGCGATACGGCGTTCGTCAAGATCGCAGAGGAGTTCAGGCACACCTCGCATTCTTGTCTCAGGTCCATTGGCTCGCTCTTTAATCGAACGCGCTGGACCATCCAGAAAGGTTGGAGTCGCGTAATGCTCTTCTACTGTGATTATCCGCGTCGTCTTTGCTTGTTCTTGGAGAGACATAAGCGTTTACCTGCTTTCTTCACTCGTGTGTCTCGCCTGGCTCGGTTATGAGACCGGGCGAGGAAGGGAATACATTGCTGAGGGTGGCCTTTTATACGCCACGAACCCGATCAATGACGACCTGCGCTCCTGCCCGATCCACGGACGCACCGCGCCAAGCCACGTGCTGGTCGGGCCGTACCAGAAGCAGAGAGGCTCCATAGGGTTCTTCGAGAATCTGCGTGCTCAAATCGATCACCGTCAGAGGAACACCACGAGCTGCCGCAGCATCGATCAAGGGAGCCACCTCAGCGTCCTCCCGTAGCCGCAGTAGCGACAATCCCTTCCCCAACCGGTCGTAGAGGGATGCTCCATCAGGCAACCACACGTGCGGTAGCCGCGCCCCCGGACGCGCGGTTGGTTGATAATCCTGGCTCTCGGAAAGAGCAGGGGTGCCATCATCCACGATGACTGGCGAGGCATCATACTGATATCCCAACACAATGCCCAGGCTGTGAAACTCGCGATCTTTGGCACCGCGAATGACTTGAGATGCCGCGTGCCGCGCTTGCTCGCCAATGACTCCTGGCTCTGCCATCTCTGGATTGGTGAGTTCGGGAGCGAGGACACTCATATTCGCCATTGCCTCCTGGATGGTGCGTACAGCGATGGCTCGCCGCTCCGCTTCATAGCTAGCGAGCAAACGCTCTCCTCCCCAACCATCAAGCACCGCAGCCAGTTTCCAGCCGATGTTCACCGCGTCGCCAACCCCCGTGTTAAAGCCATGCCCGCCCCACGGCGGATTGAGATGCGCGGCGTCGCCAGCCAGGAAAACGCGCCCATTACGGTAACGGTCCACGAGCAACATCCGTGCCGTCCAGGGATCGGTTCCCAGCACCTCAGCATCGATCTTCTGTCCGACAAGCCCATTAATCAGCGTATGCGGATCAGCCTGGCCAGCCTCGGCAGACACCCCGTTGGTAATGGCCCACCAGCAATCCTCCAGGTCCATGCGACCCAATAATCCAGGGCGGGCCGGGTTGAGAACCCAGTAGTGAATGGCCGGGCCAAGAGAGTGCCGCTCAGCCAAGCCCGGTGCACGAAAGACGAGGCCAAAATTCGGACGCGGGTCTGAGCTTCCTACGTAGTGCGCTCCGATAGCTGAGCGTACGACGCTACGAGAGCCGTCACACCCCAGAAGATAGGAGGCCTCTATCTGCCTCTGCTCGCCCTGCGCATCGACGATGATCGCCTGTACATGGTCGTCGAATTGCTGGAGAGAGTGCAAAGACCAACCCAGGCAGAGTTGACACAGATCCAGATCGGTGACTGCCTTCCGCAGTACTTCCTCGACCAGAGGCTGAGCAATCTGTTGGCCTGCCTCCGCGTAGAGATCGACGCGCTGAGGCGAAAGTCCCAAACAATGGTGAAAGCGCGTGATCTCGTGACCAAGTAACGTCGTGCAGAAAACGACATCTTGCGACCACTCCACTGTCAGCGGCGCGACCTCGCGGATGCGCCCGGCCAGCCCCCAGCGGCGAAAATGTTCCATCGTGCGCACGCTGGTCGTTTTGGCTCGCGGTCGGAGGTGCGAGACCTCCAGCCGTGGCTCGACGATCAGGCATGGTACGCCCCGTTGCCCCAGCTCAACGGCTGCACTCAGGCCAACGGGACCCCCTCCGACAATGAGGACGCAGGTTTCCTGGGGGATATTCTGACTTCTGATTGAGATTTCTCCCGCTCGCATATGCTCATCCTCCCTTTCCTTGGGATACGCAAATGAACGCTTCCAATGGCTTCCTCGTTTCTAAACGTTGGCCTCCGGCTTTTCAATGACCACCATCAGCAAGCCGCCGATCAAGCCCAGATTCTTGAGGAACTGGATCAATTGCTGCTCGCGCCCTGGTCCTGGCTCTTCTTTCCAAAAAGGATGGCCAACCATTGTCGTTGGGACCATACTACCGACAAGCAGAGACGCGGCCACTTTGGGCGCGATTCCCAGGCAGAGGAGCAAACCAGCCAGGACCATCAGCGCACCATTCAGCACCACGGCCTGCTCCGGTTGTGGAATGCCCGCTGCAGCAACCTTCTGCGGGCGGGTGCCTGGATGACTCATTGCTCCCCATCCTCCCATGATGAAAATACCAGCGAGGAGCAAGCGAATACCTGTTCGTACCATCGTTCGAGTTCCTTTCCATGCAGAGAGCAAGAGCAGCCAGCAGCTCTTTGCCCGAAAACATTCGTCTGGCTTATTCGTGCGTCTAGAGATCTTCTATGAGTGGATGTTCCTGTAGCGGCCTCGCAGCAAAGAGATCAAAGGCGTGGCTCCGTTTGGGAAAAGCAGTCGCCTCGAAAGCTATGATCTCATACTCAACCATGCCCATCTGTTGCAACGGGTCCAGGGCCAGGATCTCGCAGAGTTCCTGCTCATCCTCTGCTCGCGCAACAATGACTCCTCCGACTGGTGGTTCGCGCCGCCCGGAGACGAGAAAGCGCCCAGATTCATAGTGCTGTTGCACCCACACGCTATGAGCTGTCAGAAAGTGGTTTATCTCTTCAAGCGGCTTCTGGAAACGAGAGAACAGAACGAACATGCGCATAGTACCTCCAATTGTAGTGTCAATTACTCGTGTCGGTTTTCAAAGTCAGACCAGCACATAAAGGTCAGACCTCTGGCGGTTCCCAGAGGACATGGTATTCGCCCCATTTGTCTGACCTTTTCCGACCTGTCTAGAGGGTTTCCCGGCGGCGAGTGACCAGAGTGCGCGTAACCTCCTCGCGGGAAACCCTCCATCTTTAGCACGACTTTGCTGGATCTTACATTGGGAGATGCAAGTCCATCTCAATGCTGGGCTTAAATTCGCCTGCGTAGGCTCGCTGATGCAATTCCGCGAAAGAAGCGCCAGCCTCACGCGCGGCTACCATCTGCTCAGGATCAACAGGCGTCCCAATGGGATTAGAGGAAAAGAGCGGTGAGGTACGCATCCACTCGCTGGACTCCTGCCAATGCCCAAAATTGTCAGTTTGCAGTTCGACACTGTTGCCATCAGGGTCCTCATAATAAAATGAGCAGGTGATGCCATGATCGAGACTGGCGTGAGGCTCAATGCCGAGTGCCTTGAGACGCGAGTACGTGTCGAGCAAATCCCCCATCGTCGCGTATTCGAAGGCGCTATGATGAAAGCCCGTGTGCATGAGCTTGTCATGATCGTCGCTCAACACAGGCGAGACCAGTAACGCGATACGATGGTTGGCCTCGTCATTGGTCAGCCACGCTCCTCCTGGAAACTGATACTGGGTTGTCATGCCTAGAACAGTCGCGTACCAGTCAATCATCTCCTGCAAACGCAGGGTTTTCAAGTTGATATGGTGGAGAGTAGGCCGTGCGATGGCCGAATTCTTCGAAGCGTGTGACATGCTTTTTCTCCTTTGGGGCGAAAATGAGAGCGATCTCTCCGCTGAAATATACCTCTGCATTAGGACGGCTTCCCTTGTTCAAGTGAGACTCCTGTCTCATAGAAATGGCTCACTACTTCTTCTCCTACCTGTCGGTGTATCCTTGCAGAGGATTGCGAATCAGCCCAATGCCTTCAATCTCGACTTCTACGACATCCCCAGCACGCAGATACAGGGGAGGAGTGCGCTTAAAACCGACGCCCGCTGGTGTGCCGGTGGCAATGATATCCCCAGGTTCCAGCGTCATAAGCGAGCTGAGAAATGAGACGATTGTTGCCACCGAAAAGAGCATTGTTGCCGTGTTCGCGTGTTGCACAATTTGCCCATTGACTCGCGTGGTCAGCACAAGTGCCTGAGGATTGGGAAGGGCTGAAGCCAGCGTGATTCCCGGTCCCATCGGTGCGAAGGTATCCAGTGCCTTCCCAGCGGTCCATTGACTGGTGCGCAGTTGCACGTCGCGTGCACTGACATCATTCATAATACTATAGCCCGCGACAAAGCGCAGTGCCTCCTGCTCAGAAACCTCTTTACAGCGCGTGCCGATGATAACCGCGAGTTCTCCTTCGTAGTCGATCTGCTGACTGACACGAGGCAAGAGGATCGAGCTGGTTGGACCGATCAGGCTATTACGAAACTTGGTGAAGAAAACGGGAACCTCTGTCCGATCTAGCCCGGATTCGTTGGCATGATCGGCATAGTTGAGGCCGATACAAATGATTTTATCAGGATCGGGAACCGGCGGACCCAATTCAATGGATGCGACCAGCAAGACACCTGCTGCCTCAACGCCATCTGCTAGTAGCTCGCTGGCCTGGGCAACAACACGCCCAATGGTTGCTGAGCCAGCAGCGAGCAATTGTCTGGTCGTCACCTCGTGACCATTCCCTGGCCAGAGCGATGCGACATCGACCACACGGCCCGCGTGTTCCACGCCAGCACGCCACTTTTCATTCGTACCAGCAGGGGTCCGATAACTTACCAGTTGCATAACGATTTTCCTCTTTCTACAGGCTGGCTCGATTGAGTCGATAGACGAGGCACTCTTCCACGAAAGAGAGGATTTTCATGTAGAACGCACGCGCCAGGGTGTGTAATTCGACTGAATGGCCCGCCATGCGTTGCACACCCACATCGACAAAGGGTGCGGCAGAGAACATAGCAGGAACATGGCTGAGCGCCTCTGCATCAGGACGCCAGATATGATCGTATTCAGGAACCATAAACTGCACAGGTACACGTACCTGGGAGGCAACTCTGGGCAGGCGCGCGCCCCAGAGCTGGGCTTCTCCAAGCTCTATCGCGGCGGTGCGAACGTCGCGCTGAGGGTCGTATTGAGCCTGCTCTGCTGGATAGGACCACTCCGGTCCGTACATAGCCCTGAGTTTAATCGCGATATCCATCATCACCATTGGATCATCACTGACTAAAGACGCGAAGGCTGCTTTGGTTTGCTCGTTATAGAGCGCACCCGCTCCGGTCATATTCATGCCGAGCAAACGCTCATGCGGCTGTTCTGCCGCGAGCAGCAAGGCGATCATGCCCCCAATCGAATGCCCAATCAAAAACATCCCCGCCGATTGCTGACCATAGTTTTGCCAAATTTCCGCTAGTGCCAGCCGTAAAATGGGAACCTGGCCATCAAACGAAAGCTGGTCAAAGGGAACGGAGGTCGCCGTTCCATAGCCGGGACGGTCAAGAGCGAGGATCGAGTAGCCGAGCATCGCGCAGAACTCAAGTAACGATGATGAGGGGGTATCAAAGTATTTGCTGGTGTACGTTCCACCATGCACTGCAACAAGCAGCGCTTTTGGATCTCCATTCGTCGCTGGAAGAAAGCGTCCTGAAAGTTTCACATCGCCAGCATCGATGCTGATGGTTTGACTTGCCATAGTGGTTTCCCTTTCTTAACTCTTTGCTCACACTCCCTGACCGGCCTGAGAAATGGTTGCGAATACGCCAGGACGACGGAACAGAAGGAAAATCGTCATTGGCTTCAGGCGCTCCAGCATGTCCGTCTTGGCACACGCAGGTTTTTGCATGGGTTCTTCCAGTGTTCATCTGGCCACACATCTGCCATCCCACTGATAGGCATTCCTCCATTCTTTTCTTTGTAGCATTCCCATCTCGTCGGCTAGACATCCTTGTTTCTCTGGACAAAGCGCCCTGGATAGTGTATATTATGCATAATACATTCGACATTTGTCAAGAGGGAGAAGAACAGAGCTGATGAATTCACTCGCGCACCCAGGAAAGGACAGCCAAGCGACCATTCTGACCAAACTGACGATTGCCGAGCAAATTGCCACTGCGCTGCGACAAGAGATTGTTTCGGGACAGCTTCCTGCGGGAACGAGGTTGCCCCAGGTGGAGATCGCGCAACGCTTTGGGGTCAGTACAACTCCGGTGCGCGAGGCATTTGGTTTGCTGCAACGCGATGGCCTGGTGCAGACCGATACCCACCGAGGCGTGACCGTTTTCTTGCCGACCATCCAGGATCTTATCGAACACTACGAAATTCGCATGGCTCTGGAGATGCTGGCCGCTGAGAAGGCTGCTCAACGTTTTCAGCCCCAGGATGCTCCTCCATTGGTTGCCATTCTTGATGAGATGCTGGCAACCGAGGATGCGGCTCACTATGTTGAGCGCAATCACCAGTTTCATTTGCGCTTGTACCGATTTGGCGGTGGTTCGCGCTTGCTCACGATGATTGAGGAATTACGCAATGCCTCGCTGGCGTATAATCATCTCTATGCCGCTGCCGATGTGCCGAAAGATGCAGAACGTCTTGATGCAGAGCATCGCGAGATCCTTGCCGGCTGCCAGACCAACGATCCTGCGCGTGCGGCATTGGCCGTGCGCCAACATATTCACCAGACCATTCTGCATATGAAAGAGGTGCTGAAACCGCGAGGAAGGGTCTGAGAACGCAAGAGAATTCCTCTCAGTCTACCTCGTTACCTCGGAAGGTGAAGACTTCTGAGGATGTTTGTACTGTCTCTCTACTTGTAAGGCCAAGATGGCCCTCCAGGATTTCGTCGAATTATTCATTGTATAATCCAGCACATGTTTGCTGTCTCAGAAAGGAAGAGGATGTATGTCTGAATCAATCGCCATCACCAATGTCAAAGTCTTTGATGGTCATGCTTTGACCGAGGAACGCACAGTCGTGATTGAAAACGGTCTCATCTCTGCCGCCACCACGGCTGACACCATCGTTGATGGTCAGCATGGAACGCTACTCCCAGGCCTCATCGATTCTCATGTCCATCTGAGGAATGTCGCTGAACTCGAACAAGGGACACAGTGGGGTACAACGACCATGCTCGATATGGGGACACCCTCGATGGCTTTGACTGATTCGTTGCGTCATCGACCGGGATTGGCCGATATCCGTGGTTCAGGAAACTCAGCGAGCGCTCCGGGGGGGATGCAGACAACGAAAATGGGCATGCCGCTGTCAAGTGCGGTGAAAGGTCATGACGATGCGAGCCGCTTTGTGGCTGACCGCGTGAAAGAAGGCGCGGATTACATTAAAATCATCGTGGAAGATCCTCGTGTCATGGGATCTGCTGCCCTTGACGGTGCCACCATTGCTGCCCTTGTCGAGGCCGCGCATCAGGCGGGACTCAAAGCGATTGCCCATGTCACGACTACCGCCGCGTTCGCGCTCGCGACTGACGCGGGAGTTGACATTCTCACCCACGCGCCCCTTGACGCAGCCGTTGATGCCAATCTGGTGTCCTCTATTGCGCAGCAGGGTCGCGTGTCTGTGCCGACGCTAATTATGATGCAGACAGTCGCGCAACGGGCCGCACAGATGCCAACGCATCGGGCTGGCATCTCATATACACACGCTCAAGCAACCGTGACAGCCTTTCACCAGGCGGGCGTAACCATCCTGGCGGGCACAGACGCCAATCAAGCAGCGGGTTCGCCCGCGCAGATTCAGCACGGCAAAGCCTTGCATGATGAATTAGTGTTGCTCGTTGAGGCTGGGCTGACGCCCGTGGAGGTGCTGCGTGCCGCCACAGTACTCCCTGCTGAGTACTTTGGATTCAGAGATCGAGGTCTCATTGAAGCTGGTCGTCGAGCGGACCTGCTCCTTATTGAGGGCGATCCGACCAGGGATATTGCGGCCACACGGACCATTCGTGGTGTGTGGGTGGCAGGAGTGCAGGTTCGCTCATAGGCAGCGAAGAGATCGCAGACGTATCAACGTAGTGGTCGTCTCTGTATACTCGCTAATGCTCAAAATGGGAGAGGAAACTCTATGAACAAAAAGTTCATGCCATCTGGTTTGGAACGTCGTCGTGAAGATTATCCGCTGATTACTGGACAGGCCCACTATGTGGACGATCTGCGTGCCGAGC
>JBDTBU010000347.1:0-3787 GCA_039923935.1 Ktedonobacteraceae bacterium
AGACAGGGGAAGCCAGCAAGCCAGAAAAAGCACGCGCCCATCGTGCTTCATGGGAAGAGTTTCAAAAGGAGGTTGGATGGTAATCAATGCTTGGTTTTTGTGTCTGGCTACTTGCATTCTTCTATAAAATGTTATATAACATCTTATAGAAGAAGTGGGAGACAATCTCAAAGAAGGGACCAGAATATGTCAGGGATAAAAGAACGCACGCTCTCGATCTCCGAAGTGCAGCGAGAGATCACCAGTTTACCAGAGCAATTCACTGAACCCTTGGAAGCCACGATTGTCACACGCAATGGCAAACCAGTTATGGCGATTCTGCCACACTATACGTACAAAGCGCTGCTCGAAGCAATCGAATCCTTGCAAGAGACCCTGGAAATTATGAGTGATCCAGAGCTAATGCGGGCAATCCGACAAGGCGAAGAAGATATAAAAAATGGCAACACCATTTCACTGGACGATTTTTTAAAAGAAGCAGGATGGGAGGACGTTTAAAAAGCTCACCTTGCATTCTTCTATAAAATGTTATATAACATCTTATAGAAGAAGTGGGAGACAATCTCAAAGAAGGGACCAGAAATATGTCAGGGATAAAAGAACGCACACTCTCGATCTCCGAAGCGCAGCGAGAGATCACCAGTTTACCAGAACAATTCACTGAGCAGTTAGAAGCTGTCATTGTCACACGCTATGGCAAACCAGTCATGGCGATTTTGCCGCATTATATGTACAAAGTGCTGCTTGACACTATTGAAGGATTGCAAGAAACATTAGAGATTGTACAAGATGAAGAGGCAATAGCAGCTTTTCGTCAGGGAGTTAAAGATATAGAAGAAGGCAGAACAGTCGCGTGGGAAGATGTAAAGAAGGAGCTGAAGAAACTCGATGAAATGGAACATTCGTCTCGGAGACGCCGCACAAAATCAGTTGCTGAGCATCAAGGACAGCCGTATCAGGTTACAGATTCTCAAGCGCATTGATGCACTTGAGAATTATCCTGAGCAACAAGGTAAATCTTTAGGAGAAGAACTCTCTGGTTATCGTAGCGTCCGAGCCGTCAAGGAGCGGTATCGTATTCTTTATAAGACCGAAAAAGAGAAAATTGTTGTTTTGGTTGTCACTATGGGTATTCGCAAAGAAGGTGATAAAAAAGATGTCTATGCCGTAGCGCAAAAACTCTCCAGGCTCGGCCTGCTAGATCTTATAAAGCCGTTACTATCTTCATCAACACCCGATGCTCATAAGGCAGCAGAATCAGATGAGCAGTCAGACACAACCGAAGAAGAATAGTTCTACCACTCAAACTTATCAATCAAAAATGCTCGGCTATAGTGTAGTAGGATGGGGCTACCGTGCGGGCAAACGGCGGGCGCGTTGACTTCGGCGAGGTTGGCAAGCAGGGTGCGCTGTTCAGCTGGGGCAAGTTCGCGACCACGGCGCAGGGCTGAGCGACAGGCCAAACCAATCAACAAACGATCCTGCCAATCAGGACTCTCTTCTGCGGCAAGTTGCGCTAGTTCGGGCAAGTACGCCGCCAATTGCTCCTGACCCACACCACTAGGCACTGAACGCACCAAGAAGCTGCGTCCCCCAAAACGCTCACACTCCAAACCTAATCCCCGCAACATGGGCAAGCGCTGCTCAAAGAGTTCCACCTCGTGCCGCTTTAGCTCAACTACCACTGGCTCCAACAAAAGATGCGCGTCCGTTGTGTCCAGCCACTCGTCCTCAAGCTCAACATTGCGCTGCTCAAGGCCGACGTATTTCTGACGCAGATGTTCGTAGATCACGCGCTCGTGGGCACGGTGCTGGTCGATCAGGTAGAGGCTACCATCGGGTGCTTCGGCCAGGATCACGGCTTGCTGCAATTGGGCCAGGGGACGCAACACACGCAAAATCTCAGCCGCACCAGCGATCCCCTCTTCCTGTGCACGATACTCACCCGTCGATTCCGCCAAACGCAAACCACGTCGGCGTGCACCCGGCAAACGGCTCTGAAAGACCAGTGCAGGCCCAGGCAATTGCCCCTCTGCGGGCAGAGCGGGAGCGCGTTCCAGCACACTACGCAGGGCCGCGCTGAGTGCCGCCGCTACTTCGCGTTCGTGCAACAGGCGCACCTCTGTCTTGGCTGGATGCACATTGGCGTCCAGTTCTTCGGCTGGCACGCGAATATGCAGAACGAGCAGGGGATGTTTGCCTTTGGCGAGCAGGCTGCGATACCCGGCCTCCAGAGCGTCTTGCAACGACTTTGACTGTACCCAACGCCCATTCACAAAGAGCGTCACATGCTGGCGATTGTTCTGGGCCAACGCGCGATTACCGACACAGCCATCCAACGCAAAGCTCACCCCCTCGCGATCTTGCACGCTCACCGCAATGGGATTGAGCATCTCGGTCAGTGGCAAATGGTAGAGTTCAGACAGCGTTTTGACCAGACTACCTGTACCACTGGTTTGCAGTGCAATCTGTTCCTCCAGTTGCAACGTGAAACGCACGCCAGGATAGCCGACAGCATAACAGCGCATCAGGTGCAGGATATGCCCGCCCTCTGTACGTACCTGACGCATAAATTTCAGACGCGCTGGCACATTGTAAAACAGTTCGCGTACGGTCACAGTTGTGCCACGCAAACGGGCGCGTTTGCCGCGTTGCGTGACCTCACCGCCGCGTGCAACCAGATACGCCCCAGCCTGCTCTGTGTCCCGCGCCTCCGCTTCAGTGGCGAGGCTCAGCAGGGTGAGTTCAGCCACAGCAGCAATACTGGCGAGAGCTTCGCCGCGAAAACCTAGGGTGTGCAGATGATCGAGGTCTTCGACACGACGCAGTTTGCTTGTACTGTGACGCGCACAGGCCGCCTCTAGCTCGTGTTCGGGCATACCCACACCATCGTCAGTGACACGGATCATACGCAAGCCGCCGCCACGAATCTCTACGCGAAGCTCGCGTGCACCAGCATCCAGAGCGTTCTCCAACAATTCTTTGACCACGGAAACGGGCCGTTCGATGACCTCGCCAGCCGCAATACGTTCCGCGACTCCAAGCGGCAGGGGCAGAATAGGCACACGCGTGTATTCCTGTAAATGCGCCATCACGACATTCCTCCATCTCTGGCAGTATTCAAGACTTCTTTGCGCTTTTTCTGCATGGCGAACAGAAGATTCAGCGCATCAAGCGGCGTGATCGCGCACACATCGATCTCATCGAGCAGGGCGGTGACATCGTGCCTGCTCTCAGCTAGCGTCTGACCAACCGCATTACCCTCGGCACTCTGCCAGGCGTAGAGGCTCGGCGACTCCGCAACACGTCGATTGTCGGCCATCCGCAATGTGTGCCCATTATGCTGGTCAGGCGAGATCACCTGCTGAACGATCTCACGACTGGCCTCCAGATGCTTCAAAATCTCATTCGCTCGTTTGACGATGCTGATGGGCATACCGGCCAATCGCGCTACGTGCACACCATAGCTGCGGCCCAGGCAGCCCGGCACGACGCGATGCAAAAAGACAATCTCGTCCTCACCCTCGTCGCTGATAGCCATCGTAAAGACGCGCACATGGGCAAGCTCGTCGGCCAGCGCGGCCAGTTCGTGATAATGCGTCGCGAAGAGCGTACGCGCACCTACGATAGTATGCAAATACTCGACCACTGCCCGCGCAATGGCTAGACCATCATAGGTGCTGGTGCCGCGCCCAATCTCATCCAGGATAATCAGGCTATGGCGTGTGGCGTGGTGCAGGATGGTCGCAGTCTCCTCCATCTCGACCATAAAGGTGCTTTTGCCAGA
>JBDTBU010000348.1:0-8304 GCA_039923935.1 Ktedonobacteraceae bacterium
TGCCAGAAACGGTAAAACCGTTTCTGGCACAAAAACACATATTTTGATTGATTTGATGCAGCATTTTCTGAGGTACCCAAAAAGGTCAGTTGGTTTTGCATTAGTGCTATCCTTTCATTTATAATACACACAAAGAAGTCCCAAAGTTGTACCCTATAACGGATAGATGGAAGAGCATATATGACAACTGCCCTGCTTTACGATCCCATATTTTTAGAGCATATCACGCCTGACGAGCATCCTGAGCAGCCTGAGCGTCTGCGCCGGGCGATGGAGATATTACAGGCATTGAACTGGATGGAGCGCGATGGGCTGGTCCACCTGGCTCCACGGGCCGCGAGCACAGAGGAGCTGGCCCTGATCCATGATACCGCCTATATCCAACGCGTCCAACACGCGGCTGAGCGTGCTGGGCGTCTGGAAGCTGAGAATGGACGCAAGTCGCACTTCTTCGCCACCGATACCTACGTGTCGGCGAAATCCTACGAAGCGGCCTTGTACGCGGCTGGCGCACCACTCACAGCTATCGACGCTCTACTACGCGGCGAGATTGAGAACGCCTATTGTCTAGTGCGTCCGCCGGGCCATCACGCTCTGGCGGATAACGCGATGGGCTTTTGTCTCTTCAACAATGTGGCTATCGCAGCCCGTTACGCCATCGAAAAGCATGGGCTGGAGCGCGTGATGATTATCGATTACGATATGCATCACGGAAATGGTACGCAGGACGCTTTTTATGAAGATCCACGCGTCCTCTACTTCTCGACCCATCAGGCACCGTTCTATCCTGGTACAGGACTCTCAACGGAACTGGGTGCTGGTCCTGGCCTGGGCACGACGATCAATATACCGTTACCCGCGACCACAGACTTTGGGGTTTACGAGGCAGTTTTCCGCCAAGTGATGGCTCCCATTGCTGACCGCTTTGATCCGCAGTTGATCCTGGTCTCCGCTGGCTTCGATGCTCACTGGACCGATCCGCTGGGCGAGATGTATCTTTCCACTGCGGCCTTCGCGGTACTCAACGGTATGATTATCGAGCTTGCAAAGACCCTCTGCAATGGTCGCCTGATCCTGGTGCAAGAGGGCGGCTACAATATCGAGGCGATGGGCGGCTGTGTCGCAACGTGCCTCAATCTGCTGCTGGGCGACGATGCTGCCGTCGATTCACTGGGTCCGGCCCCGGAGAAGGTCTTTAGCCTTAATCTGGATGTGCTGGTTGGAGAGTTGCGCCGCATCCACAATCTCAAAGGCTATCGTATGCGCAACGCGCCTAAACCTGACATCGAACGATTGCGGCGCGAGGTCAAGGGTCCAGACGCCTAGCGTGCTCCCATGCATAAGAGAACCACACAGGTCGTTTTTTAGAAGAGGTACACAATGTTACGCCACTCTGAGCAGGTTCGCTCGCTATTACCGGTTGATCTGCCTACGATCATGCGCCTGCTCAGCACCTCTGAGTATACTTACCAACGCTTTACGTTGGAAGAGCTAAAGCATATTCTCAGGCACGTCCCTGCAGTTGGCCTCTTTCATAATACGAACATGCGCAGTTTTTTGCTGTCGCAGACTATCAATCCGCCCTCAGCCTGGATCGGCGGCTTTGGGGTTAGTTGGGGCGAGAGCAGATCATATTTGCGTTTCCTCGACATCCAGTTAGAAGAACTGAAAAAACGCTTACGAGAGTGTGGGGTGTGCTATCTACACTATTCGGGAAACGATCATGAGAACGATTGGCTGTGTGGCCCACTACAGGAACGGGGCTTTACGCCTTTTCGCCAGCTTTATGCCTACGATAAGTTCGATTATCAGATCCCCACGTCAGGCAAGCAGAATGTGCACTTGCGCCGTGCCGAGCCACGCGATATCCCCATTTTGCTCACATTGGAAGAACTCTGTTTCGAGCAACTCTGGCGGTACGACGAACTCTCCTTTGTCGAGATCATGCACACACATCCCTATTTTGTCGTGGCAGAGCTAGATGGTCAGGTCGTAGGCTACCAGTTTAACGCACTGGACGGCTCGTACGGGTATCTCGTGCGTATTGCTGTTCATCCGACCTACAACAGTCATGGCATCGGCACGCGTCTGATGGCTGAGGCGATCCAATTCTTCCAAAGCGCCCACTCGACGCGCATCATGCTCAACACGCAGCAAGAGAACGCACATGCCCATCGCCTGTATGAATGGTTCGGATTCGAGCGTATCAAGCAGATGGGCTTTATCTTACGGCTGACGTTATGACTTTTCTCCAATCCAACCTTTGAGACACCACACATCCAGCGGGGCTGTCTTGTTCTTCACCATCAGCGGCGGCAGCTTGCTGGCCTGGATCTGCTGACGTACTCGCGTAAAGGTTGAATGGTTGAGCAAAATATTATTGTCTGAGGCGTTTTTCTGCAAACGCGCCGCGACATTGACGGCATCACCAATAGCTGTGTAGTTCTGCATCAGTTCACGCGAGCCAATATTGCCCACCATAGCTTCGCCAGTATTTACGCCGAAGCCAAACGCAATGGGCACGTCCTGATGGTGGCTTTGCTGATGAGCCATCACAGCCACACGCATCTTCCAGGCAGCCCGCACCGCCCGTTGAGCGTGATCCTCTTGATTGAGTGGCGCGTTGAAGATTGCCAGGAGTTCATCGCCCCAAAAACCCGTAATCGTACCTTTCTCGTCCCAAATCTCCTTGACCATAATATCAAAATAGGTATTGAGCAGGTGCATAACGCCCGCAGAATCCATGCGCTCGCTCAGGCTGGTAAAGCCGCGTACATCGGCAGAGATTACCGTGAGTTCCTTGGTCTCGCCACCCAGATGCAGGGCGCGGGGATCTTCGATCAGGCGTTGCACAACGTTGGGGTGGACAAAACGCCCAAAGATGCGCCGGATCTCTTCGGCCTTCGCTCTAGCTGCGTACAGATCGGTCTGATCGTCAACTACAAGGGCCATGCCGATATGGGTGCCCTGGGCATCGCGCAACGAAGAGGCGTGCAAGCTAAGATTGACGGGGCCACGTCCGGGGATCTCGCAATCGACTGAGCGTGGCACAATCGTACCGTGTTCGTGCTGACGAAAGGCACTCTGCAATAGTTCAGTCAGCCCAACTTGCGGACGTGTACTGAAAACATCCCGGTAGAGTTTGCCCACTACGTCTAAAGGATTGATCTTGAGGATAAAACCAGCTGCCTCGTTAAACTTGGTGACGATACCAGCAGAGTCGGTGGTAATCACGCCGTTCGCGATAGAGGAGAAGATATTATCCATATACTGCTTATCTTCCTCAACCTTGCGCAAGGCGCGATTGAGGTCGGCGAAGAGACGAGCGTTATCAATTGCAATAGCAGCTTGTCGGCAGAAAGCCATCAGGAGATCACCCTGCTTGGGCACAAAAAGGCTAGCCACAATACGACTATCAACGTACACTGCGCCGATGCAGGTATCGCGGACCATCAGCGGGGCACACATAATCGAGCGAATGCCGTGGATCAGGACGCTCTCCTGGTTCCCTAGCTCAACCTGGGCATCGTGACCAGTGACCACCGGCTGGTGGGTACGCATCACACGCTCGACGGTACTCCGGCTGATCTTAAAATCGAAGGCGCTGACATCAATAGAACGCGCCTTTTTATCGCGAGCAATCTCGAAACGCAGTTCACCACTAGCGGGATCACGCAAAACCAGGAAGCCGCGCTCTGCGTTAACGACATCGATCACCTGATCCATAACCAAGCGCAAAACCTCATCAAACTCTAGGGTAGAATTGAGCATACGCGCTATCTCGTAGAGCGTCTCCAACTCGCTGCCCTTGCGTTCGAGGTTGATAATACTGGTATTTAAAGCATCGCGCTCTTTCTCAAAGCTACTGGCCATGCTCTGCTGGCTGATCGGCGGAGAGAGCGGAAATGTCGGTGGTTTGGGAAAACGCTCTTGGAGTTCTTGCAAAGCCAGCAGAACAGCCTGCGCTATCTGACTGAGCCGCCCCAATTCCAGGTCAGAGGTGCGACACACGCGCAGAGAATCGCTGAGCAAGCCCACACGAGCATCGCTCCTCTCGCCTGCGTATGTCCCTTCGACGGCAATCTCTAGCTTGCGCGAATGCTCATGCAACAGGCGTGAAATGCGCATTAACGCTTCACTTAGAGAACGAAGCTCTCGGCTTGCGTCCCAGGGGAAATCAGGCTTTTCTACCAAGGCATAGGCTCCGTTCTCTCAGGCTATTCTGACTCCGAACGAGTATCAAAACAGAGATGTGTACTAATAGAAGGACTCTTGAGTCAATCCATTATAGCATATCGATTACACCCCCTGTTCCTCTAAAAAACGCTGAAACGACAAAGGCGTAAAACCAAATTGTGTCTCAACACTGTTCAGGTCAGTTGTGTTATCAAAAGAGAACAGCGTCATAGCAGCCTTTGTTAGCGGTGGTTTGGGCAGAATAGCCTCCATAACTGCGGCCCCAATCCCGACCAGAGGACGCGGCGCGGGTATCTTGAGACGCTTTTTGTGCATGGTATGCAGCAAAGCATCGATAATTTGAGTAAACGAGTAGTAATCAGGTCCGCCAATGGTAAAAGTCGCGTGACTAGAATGCTGCGGATCGGCCAGCACTTTGAGAATCACGCTGACGACATCCTCCACGTAGATCGGCTGGAACATGAGCTTGCCACCGCCGATCAGAGGCACAACTGGCGCACTACGGATCAGACCGCTCAAGCCTTTGAGAAAGGGTGCATCTTTGCCAAAGAGCACCGAGGGGCGGATAATGGTCCAATCCAAGCTACTTTTCTTGAGGGATTCTTCGGCCAGATAACGTCCCTGCATATAGCTACCAGCTTTGGCGGGACGTGTGCCCAGGCCGCTGATCTCGATCACACGTTTCACGCCCGCTTCCTCAGCAGCTTGGATCAGGTTTGCTGTGCCTTGGACATTGGTTGCTTCGTATCTATTCCCCGGTCCTTCTTTGCGGTCAGCCGTGACAAAAGCCGTGTGCACAATAGTGTCCACGCCTTGCATGGCTGCGGCGAGCGTCTCTGGCTGGGTGGTGTCACCGAGCACGATCTCAACCTGCCCACCTGGGAAAAGACGTGTTGCCTTGTGTGTTGTGCGGGTAAGGCAACGCGGGCGCTCACCCTGCGCCACTAGTTGCCTTACCAAATGTTGGCCGATATAGCCTGTGGAACCAGTAATCAGTAACATATTTTCGCTCCTTCTCAATACAGATACGTATCCCTACGTGTTTTTATTAACGCTTGCTTTTAGGATAGAAGCTTTGGCAAGAAATTTCCAGTTAGTCAGCACATGGATTTGTGAATATGAATATAACCTAGACAAAGTGTCTTTTCTGCCGATTACCTATAGATGGATAGGATCGTCTCTGGCTGTGGTAAAGGGTTCGGGCATGTTATTCAGGAAAGAGGTGAGCATGAGACACACGAAGCGAAGCACTGGCTTCATTCTGACAACACTCTGTACTTTCGCATTGCTGCTGGCGGCTGGCGGCCTCAGCGCCTTTTCATTCGCACCGAACCACGCAGAACACGGTGCACGGCTCATAACTGAGACCCCTGGCGCGGCTGCTACTATGATGCCAGACACCATCCCAACGGGAACTCCTGGCGGAGCCGCAACGGAAATACCTGCTACCGCGACTCCTGGCGGAGCTGCAACGGAAATACCCACTACCGCGACTCCTGGCGGAGCTGCAACTGGGACGCCAGGCGCAACGACAAATGCGCAGGGCACGTATATTGGAACAGTTCCCAATGCCACTAATCCTACTGACACAACCTGGGTTGCGCTCAACTCACATGGGAACGACATGACGGCATTTGTAACCGATGGCTCCAAAGATCATCCCGCGACCTTTGCACATTGGTACAAAGGCACCGTGCAAGACAATAAATTCGCTGCCCAGGCAAGCCAGCCCAACGCGGGCAAGCTAGATGCGACTGTAACGCAAGATACAGCCACCGGGACAATTACGCTGCCAGATGGGAAAATGCTGCCCTTCACAGCGGATGTGCTCCAGGCCGCTAGCTCTAGCGCAGGGGCCGGGCTGTACAAGAGCGAGAAAGTGGTGAATGGGAAAGATTATGTGAGCGGTTGGGTGCTCGCACCAAATCCAGCCACCGCTCCTCCTACTGCTACGGAAACTCCGTCAGCCACAGAGACGCCTGCTCCGGTGCCAACCCTAGAGCCTTCACCGTCTGTCACCCTCAGCCCGACTGCTACGCCATCGATCAGCGGGATTATGCAGGGGGGTGGAATGTATGATACCCAAACCAACACTGTTTCGTCTGTACCTGAGCTAACGCTCCAGAATCTTCAGTCAAAACAAGTGACTGTGCCCAATCTGGGTGAACTCAGCCTAGTCCCATGCACAAAAAATGGGTGCTAGATTCTCTGGTTGAAAAAAGGGTGGGCGAAGCAATTCGCCCACCCTTTTTATCTCTCTGCCATTATATAATTTCCTTTCTTATCGCAGTGTCCCCGTCGGCAACAATATCCGCACAGTCACGCCCTCACCGGGTGTGCTGTGAATGTTCAGGCTACCGCCAGCGATGGCGAGCAGGGCGCTATGAGTGAGCAGACCACCGCCGGTACCGGTAGTGGAACTGGCGGTAGAGGTGATGCCAATGCCGTTGTCACTCACAAGCACTTCAAGCTGAGGATCTTGGGGACTCCAGGTGGCTTTGAGAGTGAGGCACAGTGGACGGTGCACATCCGTGCCGCGAGCGTGACGGGCCGCGTTGCGCAGAGCCTCTTGCACGGCGGCAAAGATGAGTTCTGCGATGGCTGGCGAGATTACTTCATCAATGCACGTCGCAGTCTCTTCAGTGATCTCCCAGATAATCTCATCGAAGGCGTGCTGGAAGTCCTGCTCCAACATGGTCGAGATAGCGTTAATCAGACCGTCGTGTTCGAGGCGGTGCGGTGCGCCCGGCGCGGTGGCACGCATCATAGCAGCCAAGCGACGATGGGTGTCGCTAATCATAGTGATAGCCTCGTCCACGGCTAGCCTGCGTGCTACATCAGGCCTACTGGCAGCTAGATTGAGCGCGACCCTAGAACTAGCATCTTCACAATCATCTCCCATCACACTGGTCTCCTGTGCGCACTCAGACAACGTTCCGGTTTCTGTGCTGGAAGTTGGCTGGTTGCTTTCTTCTATGCTGGGAGTTAGCTGGTTGCTTGCTGGCAGCGAACGCAGCATCTCTAGTTGCAGTAGGGCCAGATGCATTTGTGGCAAGATCTCATCGTGCAGTACACGCCGTTGTTGCGCACCCAGCAGCTTGACATCGACGATGCGGCGACGTAGCAGGCCCGCCACAGCTTGCATAGCCTCGTGATCGCCCAGGGTATCGAGGATGCGTTGACCACAGGCGTGAGCGAGGTTCATGTCCTCGTCAGTAAAAACGCCGCCATCCGCACGTGGGCCAAGGTAGAGTGTGGCTACCAGACCACGCTCGTTGTAGATGGGCAGAATCCAGACGATCATGGGCTGCTCATTGACGTACACTTGGATGCGGCGAGCTGGTGCTACTTGCATGGCTGTTTTCGTCTCAGGACGCGGCGAGCGTGCTTCACCATTGCCGCTTCTAGGTGACTTGATCCACTCTGGCCCAGGCACAAGGTCGGCGGGCCAACGATAGCTAAAATTGCGCCGTACTGTCCCAGCTAGCACCGAAAGGGAAGCGCATTGCACACCCAGCACCTCATGACAAAGGTGGAAGAAGAGATGCTCTAGCTCCTGCTCTGTCCTAGGCAGATCGATATTTAACCAATGGCGTTGGCTGGTACTACGCACAAATGGTCCCAACAGGGCTACATAGCGATCATGGGCGGTGTAACTACTCCAGGTGAACAGCGCATAAGCTGCGGTGGCGAGACAAGTAATCAACAATAACCCACCCAGGGTACTTTTGGTTAGCGCAACCAGCACAGCGATCAGGATAGCCACCAGCGTGGAGACGATCACAACGCCGCGCCACTGCTCAAAGAAGCCACGCCGGGCTAGAGGCCGCTCGATCAATACGCCGTGACGCACAATCGAGTAGCCAATCAATAAGATCACCAGAGCCACAGAGCCGGTAGCCAGCAGATCGAGAATCAGCAAATTGAAGGGTACAGCCGAGCCGGGCGGCAGCACAGTCGCCGGAAGTGGCTCAGGCAAACGCTCGCCATAGCCAAACCAGTTGAGCATCGATTGCGCTACCAGCACACCAAGCGTAGTGGTCAGGCCCACCATGAGCAGCGCAGCCAAGAGCAGACGAGGCCGGGCCAAGTGCCAGGAAAGTTGCG
>JBDTBU010000349.1:0-32697 GCA_039923935.1 Ktedonobacteraceae bacterium
GACTGGACGCCCCTCAGCCACGAATTGCCGCAACTCGTTTGCCAGATGGACGCTCATATTCTTAGCCAGCAGCGTGCCGGCCCCCAGATCATCTCCGTACGAGAAGCCACCGGGGATCACCAGAAAGTGATACTCAAGCAGCTTGGCAGGCTGCTTCAACAGTTGATTAATATGCACTAGATCAGTCGCGAAACCAACCTGACGGCAGGCATAGGCCGTTTCGCGATCACAGTTAATGCCTGGAGCACGCAGGACCAGGGCGCGAGCTACATTCATACGGTTCCTCCTTTCCAGGCTGCTTGCAGAGTGGCAACAGGTAGACTCACCAAGGTCTGTTCATCCTGGCAAATCACCAAACTAGCTTTTTGGGTGACTTTGCCAATACAGGCAAAGTCTTTGACCTCGAACTGGCGCAGAAAGCGTTCAAAGGTGGCTTGCTGCTTCGGCGTAACCTCGACCAGAAAGCGCGTGGCTGATTCGCTGAAAAGCAACGTGCTTGCTAGCTCTTTGCCCACTTTGAGATCGTGCGGGATCTTTGCCAGATCAAGTATCAGGCCAGGCTGACCGGCCAGCGCCATTTCAGCAGCAGCCACGGCCAGACCGCCTTCGGAAAGATCGTGACAGGCTTGTACCATTCCGGCGCGAATGGCCGAACCGAGCGTGCTCATGATTGTACGTGCCTGTTTGAAATATACTTTCGGTATGCTCGTACGTGGGAAGCGTTTTTCTACGGCTGCTTGGTCTAACAATGTGACGTAGTGCGAGCCAGCTAGCTCATCGTGGGTTGCGCCAACCTGGTAGAGCAGGTTGCCAGGCGTTTTCAGCGACATATCGATGGTACACGCGGCATCGTTGATGGGACCGAAAGCTGAGATCAGCAGCGTAGGGATGACTGGCAAGCGCTGACCATCGGCTCGATATTCGTTGTTCAGGCTATCTTTGCCTGAGACAAAAGGCGTGCCGAAGCCCACCGCCGCATCGTAGCAGCCCTTGACCGAGCGCACCAGTGAACCCAGTTGCGCGGGATCGGCGGGATTGCCCCAGCAGAAATTGTCAAGGATCGCCGCTCGTTCAATATCGCCGCCCACTGCTGTCAGGTTGCGCAGAGCCTCGTCTACCGCGCAAGTTGCCATGTGATAGGGATCGATCAAGCCGTAGAGCGGGTTGATGCCGTTAGAGAGCACAATCCCGGCGCTACTCGGCTCGTCGAGGATCGGCTGTAACACTGCCGCGTCGCCTGGACCGTTGCCAGAACTGCCCACCAGCGGCTTGAGCACGGTTGAGCCTTGCACCTCATGGTCGTAGCAGCGCACAATCTCCTCTTTCGAGCTAATCGTGGGATGTATGAGCAGTCCCAGCAACGCGTTGCTGGGGTTATTCATCTGGGCATGGAACAGCTTGCTCGCGTTAGCGTCGCTGTGGATCTCGGCACGTTGCATCTGTGCCACATAGGCCGCGATCTCGTCGGCAGTAGGAGTCTGCCAAACCGCATCCAGCGTACGATCTGGGCGACCATCGTGCAAGAAAGCCATGTCCAGATCAGCAACGACCTCGCCATGATAGGCCACTTTCAAACGCTTATCGCCGGTGAACGTGCCGATAATGCTGGCTTCAACCTCTTCAATCTCACAGATTTCCAGCAGTTGAGCGAGCTTCGCGGGCGGGACGGCCAGCACCATACGCTCTTGTGCTTCGGAGAGCCAGATCTCCCAAGGGGTCAAACCCTGATATTTCAGAGGGGCTTTGGCCAGATCCACCTGCACACCGATTTCAGCGCCCATTTCGCCTACCGCCGAGGAGAAGCCGCCTGCGCCACAATCGGTGATTGCGCTGTACAGGCCAAGGTCGCGGGCCTGCATAATGGCGTCGGCAACCTTCTTCTCAGTAATGGGTGCGCCGATCTGCACGGCGGTACCGGCCTGGGCGTTGATCTCGCTGCTCATCTCGCCGGACGAGAAGGTTGCGCCGTGAATACCGTCGCGTCCCGTACGCCCGCCCAGCACGACCACCAGATCGCCAGGTTGGGCCTCGCGTGGATGGCTGCCGTGTGGTAGCAGACCGAGGCAACCGCAGAAGACCAACGGATTATAGGTGTAGCCAGAATGGTAGAGCACCGCTCCATTGACCGTGGGAATGCCCATTTTGTTGCCATAGTCGCGCACTCCGTTGACCACGCCATCAGCTATGCGGCGCGGCGCAAGTATACCTGCGGGCAAGCTTGCGGCATCAGTATCAGGCGAGCCAAAGCAGAGCACATCCGTGCAGGCAATTGGTTGCGCGGAGACACCCAGCACGTCGCGGATTACGCCACCGACGCCAGTATTGGCCCCGCCGAAGGGTTCAATGGCCGATGGATGGTTGTGCGTCTCAACTTTGAAGGCGATATCGTGGGTTTCGGTGAACTTGATGATGCCAGCGTTGTCGCTAAAGGCCGAGACAACCCAGGGCCGAGCTACCTCACTGGTGGCACGCATAATGTACTGCTTGAGCAGATTGTGGATCGTCTCTTCATGCTGCACTTTGCCCGCGCTATCCAGTTCGCGATACGTGATCGTTGCGCGAAATGTCTTGTGGGAGCAGTGCTCGGACCAGGTTTGGGCTAGCGTCTCCAACTCAACATCTGTGGGTTCGCGTCCCAAATCGCAGAAGTAGCCCTGGATGGTGCGCATCTCGTCGAGATTCAAGGCGAGCAGGCCGCCTTTGCTCAACTCAAGCAGTGCCTCGTCGGACATGCTGGTCAGTGGCACATGCGCGACATGGCTTTGCAGGCCCGCTGATGTCTCTTGCGGTGTTTCCAGCGTTGGCGCTACCTCTAACACCATTGGTGATGTACCAACGCTGTACAGCGTATACTGCTGGATTACGGGATTGTAGAGCAGTGATTCCGCGATCAGGCGTGCCTCTTTGGTGCGTAGGCGGCTATCGAGCAGAGAGCGCTGCCCAGTCTCCACATGTGCAATCTCAGTAATCCCGATCAATTGTGCGCCAGTAATCACGCTCTCGGCCAGCGTATCCGTCACGCCGGGGTGGAAGAACACATCAACCACATGAGCCGTATCCGCCGCAGAAGCCGCCCGGAAGATCCGCGCCTCTTGAATCACAGGATCGACCAGCAATTGACGGGTAAGCTGATCGACCTGAGAGGAACTAAGAGCGCCGGTAATCTGGTAAAGTTGGGCTGTACGGAGGGTAAGGGGAGACTCGCTAGCGGCGATTACACTGAGAGATGGTAACTGGTGCGCTGGTAAATGTTGTATCTCACCGGCCAGTTTTCGCGCCAGTACATCATGCTGACTCGAAACTGCCCGGACTTCGATAAAATAAAAATTCACTTTCCTGTCCTGTGAGTTAGTGGTCTGTTTTTAGCTATTCCATGGGTGGAACAAGAGTATTGTATCACTTGGTTTTGGGGGACTGCAAGCAAATGTGCTATCCTAAAAAAGCTGAGTTCCTTGTTCTTTTGTTGTAACAACTACTCGGATTGCCCTTGTAAAGCCCCGCCCATCCTGCTATACTCAACCTATTGAATGACATTTTTTCAGAACCGAAAGGAGGTGCTATCTAATGAACAACTCACTCAACCCAATGAGGCTATGCACCTCGCCAGCTACGCGCGTAATCTGCTGATTTCCATCTCAGGTGCATCCCCTTCATTTTACTTTCCATACGCGACATACCAGGGTAGCGTGTGCCCCGTGTATTGCTTTGTTTTTCCAAGGAAGAAGTGAAGAACACTTATGACCGCACATCCGTTTAAACCCATTTTGCTTGATCTCTTACAGCGAGCTTATCGCGATGAAGAAGCTTTTTTGCAGGAACTAAACGAAACCGAACGTACTGCCATCGGCACGCCGGAACACTGGGCCACTAAAGATCATGTGGCTCATATGAATTTCTGGCGGCAGCGCCTCGTCTTGAACCTAGCTGCCATTGTGCAGCACCAGGAGCAGCCACCAAGCATTAGAAGCTTTGAAGAACTCAACCTTGAGATTTTTGAGGAACAACGGGAGCGCCCCTGGTCAGCGATCCACGCTGAATCTGAGCAGACGTATACTGAACTTATCAAGCTGACTGAGCAGCTTAGCGAAGAAGATTTGACGACCCCCAGTCGCTTTGACTGGCAACCTGAGGGAGAGCCGCTGTATGGTGCCTTCATGGGCAATTGCTACGAGCACGCCCAGGAGCATCTGGCGCAGTACTATCTGGACCGTCACGATCTTCCACGAGCGATCCAGATCCGTGAAGCCTGGGCCAGCAGAGTCGTTGAGGCTGAGGTGCCAGACCCATTGAGAGGCAGTGTACTGTATAATCTGGCTTGCTTTTACGCGCTGCAAAACCAGTTGGAGAAAGCTACCACAACCTTGCAGCAAGCCTTAACGCTTGCTCCTCGTCTCAAAGAATGGTCGCTCACAGACTCTGATTTGAACGTGTTGCGTTCTAGTCAAGTTGAACATAGCTCTGAGGAGGGTTAGTGCAAAGACTGACGATGTTTTTAGCAAACAAGAAATGAGAAAATATTCATGACTGAACATACATTCCCGCTCGCCCCTTTCTACAAAGGCTGGGACGGTTATCAGCAACAACTGGTTCGTGCTCTGGCCCCCCTTTCGGCAGAGCAGCTTACTCTGCATACGGCACCACACCTGCGTTCTGTTGGCATCATTGCGACCCACATTATTGGTGCCCGTGCCAGATGGTTGCATTATGTGCTCAGAGAGGACGATGAGAAACTCGTCTCACTCGGTACGTGGGATCATTCAGATCAGCCTGCTCGATCTGGATCCGAACTAGCCAGCGGACTGGAAGCGACTTGGCAGGTGATTCAGAATGCCCTTCAGCGTTGGACGATTGCTGACCTGGAGGAAATTTTTCACGATATCGATGACAATGGAGAGGAAGAAACCTTTACGCGCCAATGGGTCATCTGGCATCTGATCGAACATGATGTGCATCACGGTGGTGAGATCTCGTTCGCTCTCGGTATGCATGGTCTGGCTGCCATCGACCTCTAATACTGTATCCTGTAAAACGATCCTTGGGGCAACCACAAGTTGACCGCCCCAAGGATCGTTTTAATAGCCATACTTGGTCACCAAGAACACGCTTCGTCTCTTGCAGTATAAAGAGTCCCCAGCTTCGATTGTAGCTAAGGGACTCTTTATTGCCTTTTGTTAGAAAATGAACAGCATTGCCTTTTGTTAGAAGATGAACAACCATTTCGGTAAAGAGAATAGCGCGAACGCGTGCGAGTAGGCCGAAACTGTCAGGGCCACAATCAACAGAATGGTGAAGAACGTCGCCAGCTTGAGCACCAGGTGCATAGTGATATGCAGCGAGGCCGGCGTGGTCGTGCGATAGAGGCCGAGAAGGATCACCACCATCCCTGGCAAGGTCCAGAGCGTAATCAGAACCAAGTGTGGGCTGTGTGCGGGCACACCGAGGAAGAACATCGGCACATAGGCACCCAACAGGAGCAACGTGCACACCACGCGGTTGGCGCGGATGCCGAGCAACGTTGCCAGCGTATGTTTGCGAGCCTGGGCATCGCTCTCCATATCGCGCATATCGTTCACGTAGAGCGCACTAGCCAGCAACAGCCCAAGTGAGATGCTGCAAACCAGTGGGAGCGTCTCGATCTTGCCACGCTGGACCACATATGCTCCCAGAGTTAGCAACGGGCCAAAGATCCAGAAGCCAGCTACCTCGCCCAGTGTTAATGCTGCAAGCGAGTGGCGCGTTGCACTATAGAAGTACGCGCCGAGCAGGCCGAGCGCCCCAAACAGGAAAGCGGGAAGGCCACCATACATCGCCACCAACGCTCCAAACAGCCCGCCCAGGACCAGCAGGGTAATGCCAATGCTCAAAATCCGTGTGGGTCTGATCAGACCTTGTTGGATGAGATTGCCTGGTCCCAGAGCATTACTGGTATCGACACCATTTAAGTAATCGTAGTAGTCGTTGAGCAGGTTTGCTCCTAGTTGCAGCAGGGCCACTGCAAGCAGTGCTACGAGGAAACGCTGGGCATGGAAAGTCCCGCGTGGCTGCTGGGCTGAAATGCTGGCGACCCATGCCAGGGCGCTACCAAGCAGCACAGGCAGGAGGGCCAGCGGCAGGTAAGAGGGGCGCAGGCCATCCCACCAGATACGCGTCCATTCTCCCAGACCGCGTTGATACTCCACCGACTGGACGACCAGCGGCGCGGGTAGGGTCGCGACTGAGGTTGCGCTAATAGCTCGTACAGAAACCTCTGGTTGGAGCGTACTAAGCGTTTGCAGCGAATCTAACGGTATTGTAGGCACCTCTTCTGCCTGGATTGACTCTGCAGCAATGACATGAGAAGAGGCGGAAGCTTTTTTGCTGGCTACGGCGATATCCTTAGCCTGGGATACTTCGTGGTCTTTCATAACGCTCCCCTTTTGATGGAAAGATGATGACAAAACAGGAATAGAAATGCAATTTCCCCCGCTGACAATGCACAAAACGAAAGATAAGCATACTCCATAAAATTCAATGGTTCTTATTTCAGTATACAGGATCGAGTGAAATTTTGACAGGTTTCAGAGGCATCAACTTGCGATGAACATTAGTGCTTACGCAGTTCTTGTTGAAGTGCGAGCAAGGACCGTTGCAATTGCGCCTGCCCAACAGCGACAGTCAGATCTCCACGCGTTTTCTCCAGGATACCGCGTGCCGTGTCGGTAGTGCGGCGCAGACCGTTGGTAACAGCATCGGGAAAATCAAGCGTCGTGAGCAGAGCATAAATCTCATCCATCTGTCCAAGATACTTTTCGCTCTCCTCAACATGGTCACGCCGCAACTGATCCAGTACATAGCGGCGCAACTCGCCCACAGCTTCTCCCAGCCCATTGAGATAGGGTGCCCAGTCCAGTGTCAGTTCAGGAGCCAGAGGCAACGGCTGGTTTTGCGCTAAGGCTGAAAACGTGGAGGCTTCCGCAAATTCTTTCTGTGCATCCTGCACAAAACCCGCGAAGAAGATATCCTGGTGACCGCGCAGATCCTCAGCCATCTCCCTCAGCAACTTGCCTGCCTCGCCCAGCAATTGGTTCGCGTTGGCAAATTCGTGACGATGTATGGCACGAATACTATTGGCACAGAAACGAATTGCCGTGCGCGATTTAGGTAGAGCACGTTCACGAGCAGCGTGTTTTTGTTCTAGGTAATGGAGAGCCTGTTCTCTCACAAGATCAAGATTACTGGTCATGTTTGGGGGTCCCTTTCTCACAATACCCCAAGTGTATCATAGACCATCACCCTGTCAATGAGAATGTGCAGAAGGTCCAGCAAATGTGCTCTCCTAAAAAAGTTATGGTCATGGTGTGCTATAATATGACTACAACTACAAAGGAATCGTATAATTCAACCAAAAGACCCGTTTTCGTAGTGCTGATTGCTCTGTTCTTTGCTTAGGCCAATGGATTATCCTCACACAGGGCCATTGTCTAAACATCCATACACATGATATACTCTGTATAACCACTACAGTAGTAATGTTCGCTCAGAGGCGAACAAGGAGGCTTCTTTATTATGGTTTCTTCTCGCAGACAGCTCACGTCTTGCCCGGTGTGTAACCGGACGGATCAAGTTAAAAAAATGCAGGCGGCTTATAGTTCTGGTGAACAGCATTTTGCACCGCCAGCTATGCCTGAGTCGCATGCATCTATGATGAAATACATTTGCATTGGTATGGGTCTGGTCGCCGTTGGCGCTTTCTTGACGCTTGTCCTGTTGTCGTCTAATGGCTTCGAAGCCCTTGGCGCTATGGCTCCGGTTATCTCCATTATCCAGGCGGTGGTGACTATTCTCTTTATCGTGGCCGCGCTTGTCCTTTCCTTCTTCGCCATTCGCCATATCGGCCAGGGCGACGAAGAAGCTCGTCAGCGCTACCCCATCTGGGACCAGGCTATGGCAAACTGGAACCGTTTGCAGTACTGCTCGCGTGATAAAGCGATCTTCGACCCTTCGACGAAAAAAGTTCTCACCGACTCTTCAGTGAAGTCCCTGCTGGACATGGATACGCTTGAAGCACAGCGTCCGCAAGCTCGGTTAGCTGTCTCCCATTAAGGAAAAAAGATCTCTGTTCTCTTCCAAATAAGAAGAAAACGGTAGGAGGGATACAAATGCGTTGAACGCGTTTGTATCCCTCCTACCGTTTTGGGGATGGTGCTTTTTGCACTGTGTATGCTAAAGACAGAAAAAGATCGGTATATTTTGCAGGGGGGAGAATTGTGTAGTGGCGTTGCAAACCCTCTTACACTTGGTTGCACGATTGCAGCAGGTCATGTCAGTCGCTCAGGGACGGGGCATGTTGCTGGACTATGCACGCAAAAGTTGCGGTGCACGCTTGGCGTTGCTCTTCGCGCTGGACCAGGAACGTGAGCGGCTGACGTTGTTGGAGCACGCTGGTCGGCATCCGCACCCCTCTTTGTTCGCACCAGAAACCGCACCAGTTGAACTATCTCTCCACGGCCTCTTTGCTTCGGCTTTGCAGGAGCAGGGTTTTATGGATATTTCCGACATCTCAAGCAACAATCTCAGTCTGCCAGAAGAATGTTCCTATGCCTGGCCTCGTGGTCGTGTGCTGCTCCATGCTCTACGCCAGGGGCAACGCCAGGGGGTGCTGGTCTTTTGCTTCGGCCCTGCTGGCGCGTCCACTGTGCCAAGCAAACTGGCGCAAGATGAATTGCTCATCTGCGCCTCTCTGCTCTCTGCGTATCTCATCAAAGAGGAAGAGTACCAGCCTGTGCGTAGGATACCTGCGGCCCCCCAGAGGACGCCGCGCACCACGAAACGCTCCTCATCTCCCAAAAAGGTCAAGAGCAAAAAACGGGTGGGAGAACCAATAGAAGAACCAGAGGAGCCTCTTGCTCTGCAATCCTCAGAGGTCCAAAATCTGCTGATGCGACTCTGTGAACTGGGCTTGCTGGCGAGCACTCAGATGGAAGGCCAAACATTAGGTCAGCAGATGCTTCACTTGCTCAGTTCAACACTTGGCGCGTCTTCTGGCTGTCTCTGGCGCTATCAGCCGGAGCAGCAGGCATTTCTACTCTCAACATGCATAGGCGAACCTGACGCGTTTGCTGAACGAGCCTCTACCGAGTTGGCCTCGCTAGCCACGATGCTTCAGAATGCTGGCACAGAGCCGACATACGGTCTGGTAGCTCTGCCGGAAGACGCTGTGGGCATTCTGGCCTGGCATACGCTGCGTTATCGCGAACAATTGCTCGGCGTGCTTGGCATAGTGCTGGTGCAGGAGCCGAGCCTATCACCAGCACAGCGGCTTATACTCAACACCGCCTGCCCTCTTATCACGCTGATCCTGCTCCATTCCGACCTACACGTTGTCGAACGGCAGGAATTGCTAGAGCAAGAACGGGGACGAATCGCCCGTGAGATGCATGATAGTGTGATGCAGGATGTGGGACATGTCATGCAGAAACTAGAATATACGCAGCGTATTCTGGAAAAACAGCCACAGGCCGCGCTCAACGAGGTTGAGCAGGCACGCGCGATCTTGGACCTCAGCCTACGCGATCTGCGTTCGGGTATCTCGTCGCTGCTACCAGCTCCTCTGGAGGAGCACGAGTTTGGTGAGGCGCTGAAGAGCCTATTTTACGAATATAGCCAGAACTTGCCCCATCTCAAGATGATCTATGACGTGGACAATCTCGCGCTCTGGCCGCAAGCACTGCAAGCTCCGGTCTATCGTTTTATGCAGGAAGCACTGCATAATATCCGTAAACACGCCTCTGCCAGCGAAGTGCGTATCCGTATTCGCCAAGTCACTGGCCTTGGTCTGGTTCAGATCAGCGATAACGGCCAGGGGTTCGCGCTCGAACAGGCACGCAACGCCCCATCGAACCATGAATCTGTAACGCTACACATGGGTCTATTGACGATGGAGGAGCGCGTCCGCCAAGCTGGGGGCGTGTTGGAGATTCGCAGCAAGCAGGGCGCAGGAACCACCCTCAAAGCGCGTTTCCCGCTTGCACAAACAGCCGCGATGCTCACTAAACGCGAACGCGAAGTGCTGAGCCTGCTTGTCGATGGCCTGACCAACCGCGCCATCTCCGAACGCCTCTCAGTGAGCCTGGAGACAGTCAAATCGCATGTTCACCACATTATGCAAAAGATGCACGTCACAGATCGCACCCAGGCCGCCGTCGTTGCTACACGGCAACAATGGATATGAAGATGGTATACTTATGTTAAAAGCACATCATCTTTGCTAGAAAGCTGTCTTTTATATGCAACACGACAAAACACAAGGTCGTCAGCGTGTGCGTGAATTGGCGCAGCGCATGTTACCCTCCGGCGATATCGCTGGCTTTTTCGATGCTGTCTACGCCACAGCAGGGCGGGACGCGAACGGTGTGCCCTGGGCTGATCTCCAACCGCATCCCGTATTCCTGAGCTGGCTCCAACAGCACAACATCCAGGGCCAGGGTCGGTCTGCGCTTGTTGTTGGTTGCGGGCTGGGCGACGACGCCGAAGAACTGGCCGGACGCGGCTTCCAGGTCACGGCCTTTGATATCTCACCTAACGCCATCGCCTGGTGCCAGCAGCGTTTCCCCAACTCTTCCGTCATGTATCAAGCCGCAGATCTCTTCGCCACGCCTGCCGAGTGGCGGCAAGCCTTCGATTTTGTGCTGGAGATCTACACCATTCAGGCGCTATCTGTGAAATTGCGCACGCGAGCTATTGCCAGCGTCGCGCAATGTGTCGCGCCCGGCGGACAATTGCTCATCGTCTGTCGTGGTCGCGATCCCCAGGACAAGCTTGGCACGATGCCCTGGCCCTTAACCCGCGTTGAACTAGCTCAGTTCGAGCAGTCAGGTCTGCACGAGGTTTCGTTCGAGGATATACGGGACGAGGATAGGCGACATTTTCGCGTCGTGTATAGCAGATGAATTCGCGGAGCCTTTTAAAAAACAGAAATTGCTGCTATACTTAGTGTAATGATATACTTGTATCTTAAACAGAATACAATCTTGATCTTGAGAAATTCACGAAAGAGAGAGGCAGAATGTCACAATATAAACGACTCATCCAGTTGCCTCTGGTTGGCATGATCCTGCTTTGTTTGCTAGCGACTATGTTCTTTGCTGCAAAAAAGCGTTCTACAAAACCCGACCCTGAGAAACACACAGTCGGGACGCATCCCGATGATGTCCGCAAGTATTGGACAAATGACAGGATGCGCAAGGCCAAGCCCGCTCCAATGCCGAGCACGGATGATCTTAAACCTGGCAAAGAGCGTCCACGACATCCTTCCGTCTAATTTTTTTGATGAAAGAGAGAGGCAAGATGCCACGACTGTATACGTTTATTCGCAATCCATTGGTCGAAAAAATCTTTCTCTGCGTGCTTGCCGGAGTATACGTGGTATACCTGGTTGGCTTTGTAGGCATTCTGTCCCCCTTTGGGTCAACGCCAAATCAGGTCGCAGGGGTCGTTGAGGACCAGGTGGATGCGAACCCCAACAGCGTCGTCCAGTATTGGAGCACGGCGAACATGAGCACTGTCGCCAACGACGATGAGCAACTCGGTAACGTTCCCGATTTTTCCCAGGTGGACACCAACGCGGGCAAAGCAGTCCAGCAAGACGGACAAGCTCCACGCGATGGGAACCTCTCGTTTCCTCTCTCGACAGTCGGGAAAATCTTTTTTAGCGATAGCTCTGGTCGCAACTATGTGTGCTCCGGCACTGCCATCGCAAGCACCAACCATAATATGGTAGACACTGCTGGTCACTGCCTCTATGGTCAAGGCAAGTGGATGCAGAACGTGTTGTTCTGCCCATTGTATGATAAAGGTATTGGACCATATGACTGTTGGGTTGCGCGTGCATTGCTGGTTCCCGCCGAATGGATGCGTGCCAAACCAAACGAGTTACATCGTGACTTTGGCATGATCGTCGTGAACCCCAATGAGCAGGGAAATTTGACTGATATCGTTGGTGGCGCTGGTTGGGCCTATAATCAGCCTATCGAGCAGTCCTACTATGCCTATGGCTATCCCGCTGGCTCTCCCTTCAATGGCGAGACGCGCCAGTCCTGCGACAAGGGTTCTGTGGGCAAAAGCTGGAACCACGCTGGCGGCAAGGTGGTTTCGATCCCCTGCGATATGACAGGTGGGTCCAGTGGTGGCCCCTGGTTTATCAAGAGCGGTAACTCCTGGTATCTCGACGGCCACAACGACTTCACGAGCACGATCCAGCGTGGCCACATGTTCTCGCCCTATTATGACGATACTTGGTACGCGCTGTACACGAAAGCGCAGAACGCATAGTGGACTTGTAGCCACAACTAGAGTTGGAGGCTGCCTGTTTTATTCGGCGAATAAAAAACAGGCAGCCTCCAACTCTAGTCTCAGGTTAGCGATGTTCGCGTATAGGGCGTCTCCATCACCTGATGAGGTGGGGCGACCTGACTAGACGACGAGATCATGGGTATTCGCACACCCTGCTCCTGTTCCTGCTCTTTCTTCATCCTGATTACCTGTTTATAGACACGCATATAATCCGTCACCATAATTTGTGCAGAGAAATGCGTCTCTACATGACGGCGCACAAGGTTTCGGTCGAGCAGATGGATTGTGTGCATACGCTCGACCATCTCCGCAACAGTGTCTACCAGAAAACCCGTTTGCCCACAGACGATAATCTCGCTGGCAGAACCACGCCGAAACGCGATGACAGGACAGCCAGCGGCCATCGCCTCAATCATGACCATGCCAAAAGGCTCTTCCCACAGCAACGGGTTTAGCAGGCCACGAGCGCGATGCAGCAAATTATTTCTTTCTGAGGCGGAAACCGGACCGATATAGCGAATTTGTTCGCCATCCAGCCTTGGCTTGATCTGCTCCTGAAAGTACACCTGCGCCTCGCGCAGATGTGGATCAACCGTACCCGCAAGAATTAAGGGCACCCCCGCTTTTTTGGCCGCTTCAATAGCCAGATGCGCACCTTTCTCCGGGACCAGGCGTCCCAGCCAGACAAAAAAGTTCTCTGGCGTAGTACGCGGCGGCTCAAAATGTTGTAAATCGATGCCATGATAGACAACATCAATAAAGTGAAGCGGAAATTTCTCCTGCTCCTGCCGCCGTGCATTCTCGCTAATAGCTACAAGTGGCACATGTGCAAGCCATTCCATGTAATACCGATCTGCGTCTCCTAGATACCCCAGCGTCCAATCAAACGGAAATTGACTGTGTAGCGTCGTGACGTGGGGCAAAGGCAATGTTTCGGTGAGCGGAAAAACATACATATCCGCAGTTGAGGAAAGATGGGTATGGAGAATATCAAAATCCAGGTGATGCTTTTTGAGATAATCCACGGCTTTATGCGCGTGATAATACGCTTTCAAATGGGCTTGCCAGGGAAAGCCGCACTCACCTAATGCACGTGCAAAAAAGGAAATTCGCCTAGCTGATGTTTGTGCATCTGCTGGAGCAAACAATGTCACATCATGCCCCTGCGCGATTTGCTCTTCAACAAGTGTAAAAAGGACATTTTCGGTTCCCCCATAATTTTTGGGTGGAATGCTAATCCAGGGCGGAGCGATATGCGCAATTCTCAATGTACCCTCCTTCACATAGCACTATCTCTCGATCAACACACGTGCAGTAATTGGCTCTGCAATATCAGTGTACCATTAGATTTAAGAGATATATTAGAAATAAGAAGATGATTTGGCCAGAATCTGATGAGCATTATTTCCACTAGACTGGCCTTTCCAGTGCACCATTACGGGAAATAGTGAAAAATAAACCCTTCATTAAAGAGAAGAATTATTTCTAAGATTCTCAACACATTTTAATCTAAGCGTTGTAGGATACTAAAAAACGGTACCAAAGGAGAGAGCTATGCCCATTGAAATAAAAGTTGGCCCGCCAGTCCTTACCATTAGCCAGGGACGAACCTTTATGGTCTCTGACCTCACTGGCTGCGTTGACGCTAGCACCGCTCAAGGGGTCTACATGGATGATACGCGTTTTGTGAGCCATTACCGTTTGTATATCAATAACAATCCCCTTAATCTGGTCAATTCCAGCCAAATTACGTTCTATGCCTCACGCATTCACCTGACGAATCCAAAGTTTACGTTGGAAGATGGCACTGTGGAACCGCAAACGCTGCATATTACGATCAACCGCAGGGTGGGTGAGAGTATTCACGAGGATCTCGATGTAGCCAATTATACTGGCAAAAAAATCACCTTTTTGCTTGAGTTGGCTATCTACTCTGATTTCGCTGACCTCTTTGAAGTGCGTGCACAGGATATTGTGCGTCGGGGCCAAATTTTGTCAAACTGGAATGTCGAAAACAAACAACTGCGCACATGCTATGACCATAAGGATTTTCACCGCGCTTTCTCCTACCATATTCTGGATACTGTTCCGGTCAGTTACTCCAATGGACGAATCTGCTTTGAAATTGAGTTGGAGCCAACCCAGTGTTGGCACACCTGTAGCGAGATGGTCTTGGAACGCGGCAAAGTAACTACCATGCCCACGCGTGACCGCTGCTGCCGAATTGCCAATGCTCCCGCCTCAATAGATAAGCGTACCGATTTTGATCAGCATGAGCACTGGCAGGCACGCTGCACCGGCCTTACGAGCAGTAACACGAACCTCACGCGGATGTACCGCCAAGCTGTAGATGATATGCGGGCCTTGCGCATCTATGACATGGATATCTCAGAGGATATCTGGGTGCCAGCCGCCGGTGTGCCCTGGTTTGTCACGTTATTTGGGCGTGACAGTTTAACTGTCTCCTATCAGTGTATGTCGCTCTCGTCAGGCTTTGCGCAGGGTGCGCTTAAACGTCTGGCGGAGTATCAGGCAACTGAACGCGACAATTGGCGCGATGCCCAACCCGGCAAAATTTTGCATGAGATCCGCTTCGGCGAGCTAGCCTACTTTAAACATGTGCCCTTTACTCCCTATTATGGCACAGCAGACGCCACGATCCTCTATCTCATCATGCTCTCCGAAACATACCGCTGGACAGGCGTTCTCGCCTTGCTGAAAAGCTATCGTGAGGTGGCGGAAAAATGTTTGACCTGGATTGATGAGTATGGCGACCTAGATGGGGATGGTTTCCAGGAGTATAAAACGTTCTCCGACCCAGGCTACGAAAACATGGGCTGGAAGGATGCTGGTGACGCAGTGGTCTACGCTGATGGCACGCAGGTCAAACAGCCCAAGGCGCTCTGCGAACTACAAGCGTATACCTATGACGCGAAAATACGTATGGCAGAAGTGTTTCAAGCGTTGGGTGACAATGAACGCGCTAAAAAGCTCTTGCACGAGGCCGAAACGCTCAAAATGCGCTTCAACCAAGCTTTCTGGATGGAAGACGAGGGTTGTTTTGCCTTTGGTCTGGACCCCGACAAAAAACAGATTACCTCGATCTCTTCTAATGCTGGGCAATGTCTGTGGAGCGGGATTGCTGATCCCGACAAGGCCGCCCGTACAGCGCAACGCCTCTTACAAAAAGATATGTGGAGTGGCTGGGGTATTCGTACGCTGACGGAGAAGAATCCCGCCTACAACCCCTTCTCCTACCAGAGCGGCTCGGTCTGGCCGCAGGATAACGGGATTATTGCCGACGGCTTTAAACGCTATGGGCTGATTAAAGAAACCCATCAGGTTATTCGCGGCACATTTGATGCAATTGAACATTTCGAATCGTTCCGTCCCCCAGAAGTGTTCGCGGGCGTGCAACGCACGGAGGATTTTGATTTTCCGGTCCTCTATCCCAGTGGCGCAAATATTCCGCAAGCCTGGGCTACGGGATGCATTTTCCACATGGTACGCATCATGCTCGGCTTGCGTGCGGACGCGCCCCACAAACGTCTCTACGTGCAACCTTCTCTACCAGATTGGCTGCCCGATCTTGAGATTAAACGCCTGCGTATCGGTGCCTGCACGCTCCACTTGCGCTTCTGGCGTGAGGGCGAGAAATCGTGCTGGAGCGTGTTGAGCAGTAAATCCGCCAAAGAAGAAGATGCCATCGAAGTTTTGGATGAGCCAGTCGCGCCTAGTCTACAATTTGCACCGTTGTACCCATAGCCCCACTAGCCAGGCATGATATAATACAGCCATGTCCATGCTATCAACATCACAACCACAACCGCATACAGAAACCAGCAAAACCGACCTGTTGGGGCTGAGCCTGCCCCAGTTGCAGGCATGGCTGGCAGAACGAGGCGAGGCACCTTTTCGTGCCAAACAGATCTATAGTTGGCTCTACGAGCACCTAGTCGGCAGTTTTGCGGAAATGAGTAATGTGCCGCGTGCTTTACGTGAGCGTCTCAGCGCAGAAGCCTGCATCGGCCCGCTGATTGTGCGCAGCGAACAGCACTCAAAAGATGATCGCACGCGCAAAATTTTGCTGGAACTTGATGATGGCAAGCTGGTCGAGTCGGTTCTGATGCTCTATCCACCGCTGGGTGAAAGCAGTGAACGCGCCACCGTTTGCGTCTCCTCGCAAGCTGGCTGCGCCTATGGCTGCACCTTTTGCGCCACTGGTCAGATGGGCTTTGATCGCCATCTAAGCGCGGGCGAGATTGTCGCGCAAGTGCTCTTCTTCGCCCGCGAACTACGCACCGAACCCTGGACCGCACGAGGTCTGCCGGGTAGCAAGCCCATCGATCATGTCACCAACATTGTCCTGATGGGCATGGGTGAGCCATTGCACAACTATGAGAACGTTCTGCGTGCGCTGCGTATCCTTAACAGCTCTGACGGTTTCCGGCTGGGTGCACGCCACATGACTGTCTCCACGGTGGGACTTGTACCAGCTATTCGCAAACTGAGCCAGGAGCAGTTGCAGGTGAACTTGGCTATCTCGCTGCATGCGCCCACTGACGAACTGCGTAGTAGCACCATGCCGATCAACCGCAAATATCCGCTCAAAGAACTGCTGGCCGCCTGCCAGGATTATATCACCGCCACGCGCCGCCAGGTTACCTTTGAATACGTCCTGCTGGCGGGGATCAATGACACGCCTGAGTATGCTCATCTGCTCAGCGAGTTGCTGGCCCCGTTGCATCAGTTTGCCCATGTCAACTGCATTCCCGTGAATGCCACCACCGCCGCGTATCGTCCACCCAACGGCGAGGCCATCCGCGCCTTTCGCGACATTCTGCGTGAGCACAATATCAGCAACACCGTCCGCGCCGAACGTGGTGATGATATCGCCGCCGCCTGCGGCCAATTGCGCACCCGCTTCGAGAATCGCAAGCAGTGAATCGCCATAACCCCTTCACCGATGAGGATTCTACGCCATCGCTCCGCTTGAGTTTTCTGTATCCAATGAAGAAATGTTGTACACTGAGAAGCACAAATCCTCTAAGGCATGGTTCAGAAGAAGCTGGAGCTATCCAGCCTCTCTTTGGTTCGCATGAATAGGAAAAAAGAGCAGGAGCGAGAGTATTATGCCTTATTTATCTATCAGTGAAGCATCCGCAGACCTGCGCACCGGCTTGGTGACTCCAACCGAGTTGCTTTCCGAGATGCTGGAGCAGATCGACGCCCATGACGGTGCTATCCAGGCTTTTGTGACGGTGATGCGCGATGAGGCTTTTAAAGATGCAGAACAAGCGGAGAGTGAGCAGCGCACCGGCATCTTCCGTAGTCCCCTGCACGGGATTCCTCTAGCCATCAAAGATCTGGTCGCTGTGAAGAATGTGCGCATGACCGCCGGCTCACGAGTACTGGCGGATTATATCGCGCCAGAGGATGCGACAGTCGTAGAACAATTGCGTCGAGCTGGTGCTGTCATCATCGGGAAGACGAACACGCATGAGTTTGCATATGGAACCTATACACCGCCGACGCGCAATCCCTGGGATACAACCCGCGTGCCGGGCGGTTCCAGTGGCGGCTCGGCAGCAGCTCTGGCAGCCAGTATGTGCCTGGGTGCACTTGGTAGTGATACGGGCGGCTCGATCCGTATTCCCGCTGCCTGCTGTGGCATTACTGGCCTGAAACCAACCTATGGCCGTGTGAGTTGCTTCGGTGTGGTTCCCCTGAGCTGGTCGCTGGACCATGTGGGACCCATGGGACGTAGTGCGGAAGATTGTGCGCTGATCTTTGACAGCATCGCCAAGTATGATCCGCACGACCCCAATAGCGTCTCACGCCCGCCCAGCAAGACGCATGAGACGCTCACCAACGAGGGTGCACATGGCTCGTTTTCGTTGCAGGGTCTCAAACTCGGTGTACCCCAGGATGCTTTTGTGAATCCCCTGGACCCCGAAGTACGCCTGGCCTGGCGCGGAGCGATCATGGTGCTCAAAGAGGCTGGTGCTCAGGTGCTCGATATCGAGCTACCCCTGACAACACTCGACACCTATCGAGGTGTCCAAAAGCCCGAAGCCACGCTAGCTCATCTGGAAAAAGGCTGGTTGACCGAGAAACTGGAACTGTACGGTGAATTAACGCGCACACGCTTGTTGGAAGGCCAGGAGATCAAGGCCATCGATTACTTACGCGCCCAACACCAACGTCGCCTCTTCGCTAGCTCTCTGCGCACAGCTATGCAGAGAGTAGACGCGCTAGTGTTGCCCACGCAGCCGATGGTCGCTATCCCAATAGCACAGATGGGACAGGACATCAGCATCGATGGTGTCACTGAGAATGCTGGCGCGGCCATGCTGCGCCTGACCATGCCCTTCAATCTGGCTGGTTTGCCCGCCATCTCCTTTCCCTGCGGCTTCAACAGTCAGGGTCTACCCCTTAGCCTCCAGGTCGCTGGCAAGCCATTCGAGGAGGGACTGATCCTACGTATCGCCCACGCCTATCAGCAGATGACCGATTGGCATCGGCGCGAAATTTCTTGAGCTAATAAAAGTAAGTGTATCTCTGTACGAAGCTGGTCACAGCCTGAACAACGAAGCACGCCTTGAGCGGGATCGCTGGATGTGTGAACAACTGGGCGTGCCTTTTTCAGTCAGCACATAACATTATTTCCATTCTGTATTTCCTCTGCGCAGGTAGCCAGAAGAAATACATCAGAGAAACGTTATCATCATACGCGTTTAACAGTCATACAATACAGACAGAGAACAATACAGAGAGCCTGTTTTTGATGTTTGAGATAGGGAGGTCACATATATGGTTGCTGATCTAGTGGGTCGCGAGCTGAAAGGGCGCTACAAGCTGATCGATGAGCGTGGTAGCGGCAATTTTGGTACAGTTTATATTGTGCGCGATACAACCACAAACTATCTATACGCGGCGAAAATCATGCGTATCGATCATACCGGTGATAACGAATTAGTCGAGCGTTTCAAACGTGAGGCTCTGATCTTGTATGGTTTGAATGATCTGCATATCGTGCGTGTCATCGACTATGGCAATGAAGGCCAACTTTACTATATTATCATGCATCATATCGATGGGCAAAACCTCAAGTATTATATCCAACAGGGGAGCATGGAGCCATTGCGTGCCCTGGACTATATCCATCAGGCAGCTCAAGGTCTGGATGTCGCCTATCAACGTGGCATTGTGCATCGCGATATCAAGCCGCAGAATATTCTGATCAACAACAAAGGCATCCTGAAAATCGTCGATTTCGGTCTCTCACGTAGCAAAGATATGGAAACGATTACCCAATCCGACAAATTTATGGGCACGGCCTACTACGCGGCTCCTGAACAAGTTCTCAGCAGCCACGCAGTCGATACACGAGCCGATCTCTACGCCCTGAGTGTCGTGCTTTTTGAGATGCTCACTGGCACACCGCCCTACACCAACGGTAGCGCCCTGGATATTATTCTGCAACACACGCGTGCGGAAATCCCGTCTGCCTGTCGCCGTCGTCCAGACCTGCCGTCCGATATAGACTTCTTTTTTCAGAAGTCCCTGGCTAAAGACCCTGGTACACGCTTCCAGTCGCCCTCTGAATATATTGCCGCAATTGAGCAATTGCAACAGCGCTTCCGTGGTGGTGAAAAGAAACCCAAACAGCAGCCGTTGACCGTTTCGCAGCAGCAGACTCAGCCGGTTCCACCCAAACCTCCGGGTAAATCTCAAGCAGTGGTGCAGCCTCAGCCTCAGCCGCAAAAGCAGGCTCGTCTGGTCCTGGTAGTGAGCGGCCAGGCGTTCTCGTTGCATGCCGCGCAAATGCTTGTTGGGCGCTCAGACCCCAGGCGCGAGGTTCACCCTGATATCCTGATTCAGGACGAAACCAAAACTGTCGGGCGCATTCACGCCTGCCTGAGTTGCCAGCAGGGTGCTTGGAGCATCGAGGACCGCGACTCGCGCAACAAAACGCGCCTCAACGGAGATATTCTGATCCCTTTTACGCCAAAGCCGCTTAAGGATGGTGACTTGTTGCGTTTTGGCCGCGTCGAAGCCCGCTTTGAGCTGCGTTAGTCTAGCCCGTTGGTAAACGCGACGAAATTCCAGCAGGCGGGTTGACAACGTTCGGTGCCTTCATGTACTCTGTCAACAAGAGAGTTCGTTGTTCACACAAATTCTGGCATTGCCAGTTTGAAGGGAGGTGCTAGTTATGAGACAGCAAATGAAATTGCCCCTTGTGCTTGCACACACCTTGTCTATCCACTGCGAAGGCCATGAGCGAAGAGTGCATCAGGTGAGCGAGTTATCACTTGGTATGTGCTAAAAGGCAGTATATGGCTCATTCCCTCCGCACGGTAGACATCCATAGTCTCGCATTTATACCGTGTTTTTTTATCCTCTTGGAGGGATACGCTTGATTAACGATCCGGAAACACTTACCGGCATGGTCTTGAACGGCACGCACGGCATCTACGACGTTCATACCGAGAATGGTATCCTGCGCTGTACATTGCGCGGAAAACTGAAAAAAGCCTTTGCCCAGGCCCAACTTGCCGATTCTGTGGCAAAAGCTCGTCCCCGTTACGACAAAATGCTAACGCAACCCAAAGCCAAACGCACAACAACGGGCGAGACTGCTACATTGGCTAAACCGTCACGTCTCTCGGTTGGCGACTATGTAAAGTTGCGTCGGCTCGATGCCAACACGGGCATGATCGAAGAGATCCTGCCGCGCCAGAGCGAACTTTCACGCCGCGATAGCGGTTCAACCGACAAAAAGGTCTTGCAGCAGACCTTACTAGCGAACCTGGATCAGGCGGTGCTGGTCTTCGCAGCAGCCCAGCCCAATCCACATTTTGCCATGTTGGATCGCTACCTAGCCATCTGCGAATCTGCCGAGATTCGTCCAGTCATCTGCCTGAACAAAGCTGACCTACCGTATGAAGCGTATGTTGAACGTGATGCCGAACTCTACACCCGCCTGGGCTATCAGGTCATCTGGACCAGCATCATTACCAACCAGGGTCTTGACACCTTACGCGACCTGCTCAAAGACCACATGACCTTGTTCACTGGCCCCTCTGGTGTTGGCAAATCCTCGCTAGTCAACTCTATCGAGCCAGGCATGGCTATCAAAACCGGCTTGGTCAGCAGTGTGACTGGCAAGGGCAAGCACACCACCACCGGCTCGCAACTCTACCCGCTCAGCAATGGTGGCTGGCTGGCCGACTCTGCCGGCATTCGCGCCCTCGCTGCCTGGAACATCGATCCAGCCGACCTGCCTCTCTGCTACATCGAGTTCCGCCCCTACCTCGGCGCGTGCGTCTTCTCCGATTGCACTCACATCGACGAAGAAGGCTGCGCGATCCTGCAAGCGGTAGAGGATGGCGTAATCGATGAGAATCGGCATAAGAGCTATGCTAGGCTTGTGATGGGGGATGAGCGGTAAAGAGGGAGTATAGAGCAACAAAAAAGCGGCACCAACCGCTTTTTTGTTGCTCTATACTCCCTCTGGGGTTTTCTTGCTTCTCGTGAGCGTGACCCTCAAAGTAATAAAACCCATCATTGCTAAGAATATACCAAGGTAGATTCCAATTTCATTAAAATTTGTAGAGGTATGAGTTATTGCCGCGATGATAACTATCGTTACTCCGATGATAGTTATCAATGCTCCAAAGAGCATAGCAACTATTCCGGTAGACTGTGCTATCGCAAACTCTACATGTCGAGCTTTTGTCATAGGGGGAAGAGGATCTTTAACGTGTGCTAAAAGCATAGTTATCAGACCAAATAATCCTGAAAATCCGCATATAGTTACCGCGCCGAATATGCCACCCACTGTTTCTAAATCGAATCTAAATGGTCCGGTAACTCCATTTAATAGGAAAAGAACTCCAAAGATCATCCAGAAAAATGAGATTGCTTTGGGATTCATTGCAAATGGCATTCTTTTCTTGTGGTTTGATTGAACTAACGTTTTAACCTTTGGTTGAATTGATGCTGAAGAAGGCTTTGCTCGATACAATTGCTGCTGGATTGGCTTGCCTGGCACAGATACATATGGTGTCGGAAATGGCGCAGTAGATCGTTTGGGGGCTATAGGTACGGGCGCGTAGTGTCTTGGAGGTGTTGGCGCTTTTTCTGTTACTACCGTAGGAACACTCACCGATTGCAACGCCTGCTCCACTATCTTGACGCTCGTGGGCCGTTTGCTCTCATCCAACTCTAGCATTTGTGTAATCAGCGTGACGAGCTGCGCTGGTAGTGTGGGGACCAGCGATTGTAGGGGAGGGAAACGGAAGGGCGATTGCGCAGGATCGTAGCCGGAGAGACATTCGTAGAGCGTCGCGCCCAGGCTATAGATATCAGCCCGCTCGGTGGTTTGTGCTTTGCCATATTGTTCTGGTGGTGCGTAGCCCATAGAGCCATAGCTGGCTGTATCTTTGGCCTGCCCTGGCTTGAAGTGCCGCGCAATGCCAAAGTCGATCAGGTAGAGATGTCCATCTGCACTACGCATAATATTGCTCGGCTTCAGGTCGCGAAAGATGATCGGCGGATTGTGGGCGTGCAAATAGCTCAGCACATCGCATAACGTCAGCCCGATACGTAACGTCTCCTCAAGGGTGAGTTTCTGCCCTTGGGCGTGTGCCAGATAATCCTCTAGCGTCTCGCCCTCGATAAAACTCATCAGCAAATACCAGCGCCCAGCCTCTGCAAAATAATCGTAGATACTGGGCAGATTGGGATGTTGCAGCCCAGCCAGTAGATGCGCCTCACCCTTGAAACTCTCGACAGCATCCTGGGTAGGTTGACCGTACATATTGCCCTGACTCATCTCCTTGACGGCCACCAATCGGTCCCCTAGCTGTGTATCCTGAGCCATATAGACCGCGCCCATGCCGCCCTGACCCACCGTATGCAGGACTAGGTAGCGCTGCTTGAGCAACATACGCGCTGGAAGTTGGCCCGTAGGCGTGCTCGGAACTGTCGCGGTTATGGGTGCAGGTGTGAAGGGAACCGCCGCGACGGATGTTGCGCCCGTCAGCGTGTACCCACAGGCATCGCAAAAGCTCTCGCTGGGCGCATTATGTACGCCGCAATTGCCACACAGAAGCGAAGACAAGGCCATACGTACAAAACCTCACAAAATCATGCTTGATACGGCATGTTGATTGATACTCTATCAGGTCGTTTCTAGCCTGTATACAATGGTAGCCTCTACATTATAAGCGAAAGCGAGGCTAGATACAATGGGCTTTTCGGTACCATTTTCATTTGAGTTGACATGGGTGTGCTATCATGGCACACCATCGGCAAAGAAGCAGGGAAGCGATGGACGTTATGGTCTTTTCTTGCGAACTGCCAAGTGAGCATGGTTTTCATATGCGCAACGAATGCGATATATTGCGCATATGAAAACTGTATGGTATCATACTTTCAAGCTAGTTGGATGGATCTAGTTGAATGAATCAAAGAAGGAGAGCACCATGTCTTCCACCACCCCTGTCAGGCGGATTAACGCAACCTTGCCAGAACCACTGGCTCAATTTGTCGGCGAAATTACAGGAGAAGGCGGGTTATACGAAACACCAAGCGAATTTGTACGTGACCTGATCCGACGCTATATGGAAAAAATAGGAATAGAGGATCGCCGCACTATGAATGCCTTGCTGCGTCAGTCCATTACTGAAAACAGTTACAGTGATTTCACCGAGCAGGATGCAGACAGCATCCGCCAAAGCATTGCGTAGAACTGCATGATATTCAAAGTCAAGAAAAGCGCCCTTTTCATGCGACAATGGCGCAACTCATCTCAAGACTACAAAGAGCGGGCAGGTGCAGACATCGCTGAGCGCTTTATTACTGCGGTAGAAGAGGCAGTACAGTTCATTCAACAACACCCGTATGCCTGCGCCCTCTACGAACCGGGGGAGGGATACGAAGATATCCGCGCTTATCAGTTCAGAAAATGGCGATTGCGCGGCTTTCCCTACGTTCTACTCTTCCGCATGCGTGAGAACGCGACCATCTTTATCGAGATGCTCTATGCTCAGAAGATGGATATTCCTTCATACCTCATGAAAGACAGAGAATAACGCTCATCTGCTTAGATGGTTCAAAATGTCACATGGATGTCCGCTCATTTTGAGCCATACATAAGAAATATTCGACGGTGGCGGGTACAGTGGAAAGGAGTTGTACACATGGGTGAATGGGATAATAATTTCAAGCGCCTGTTCTTTAAATATCCAGAGGATTTCGCGAGATTGTTGGCAGATGCAGAACTGATTGAAGAGTTGAACCCGCACCTGCCTAGCAGAGATATTGATGCTGATGCCTTGATGAGAGTCTGGTGTAAGGGAGAGGAAATACTGCTCCATCTGGAATGTCAGCGACGCGTCGAGCGCACAAAAACGGCAAGACGCATGTGGGAATATAACACACAAGCCACGATTAAGTACAAGGTACCAGTGCGCTCGTTTGCTCTCTATCTCAAACGCGAAGAACGAGTGGCCACCTCGCCCTATGAGATCAAGGCGAATGACGAAGTGATCCACCGCTTTTCTTTTCGATCCGTTGAACTGTATAATATGTCTGTAGCGGAACTCAAACAGCGTGGAGGTATTGGAGCCTTGCCACTTTTGTCACTGACACTCGATGGAGCACGGCATGCAGTGGTTGATGAGGTGATTCACGATATCCAACATCTGCCAGATGTAGCTGATCGGGATGATCTGTTAGGAATTTGTTTCACTTTTGCTTCATTAGCTTTTGAACGAGAAGAAGACCAGTTCTGGCTGGCCAGGAGGTTTGCGATGTTAGATGATATTCTCAACGAAACGCCGTTCGTCAAATTTTTAGAGGCGCGTGGAGAGCAGCGTGGAGAAGCTCGTGGAGAAGCTCGTGGAGAAGCTCGTGGAGAGCAACACGGACGCGAAGAAGCTTTTCAACAAATGCTCCTCTCGATTGTTTCCGCGCATTTTCCGGAACTACTCGTGTTTGCTCAAGAACAGATGGAGAACCTCAAGGATACAGAACTGCTGAATAAGCTGATTGTCCAGATAAGCGTGGCATCCACAGCAGAAGAAGCTCGAAAATATCTCCTGGAGGCTGGTCAGAGCGCACAAGCCTAACCTCTTTTCAGGCAAAGAGCAGATGCTAGAAGCTCACATTTTTGCGAGCCTCTAGCATCTGCTCTTTATTATTTTGCACAAATGGCAACAGAGATATCACGGCTTAATTAGAAGCAGGCGTTGGCGTTGGGAGCAAACTTGGGAGCGTGAGATTTGGCTGGGGCTGAGCTAGGCTACTAAAATCGACTTTCCACTGATTATTCTCCAGCACCAAACTGACCAAAGTGGGGGTAGCAATGGATGTAGTTTGTCCTCGCAACGTCATATCCAAAGATAATGTGACCGTCGCTACAGCTAGCTTACCGCTCATGTTAAGATTGCTGACTGTACAGTTGCCATACTTCATACTCGAATCCGGGCTAAGGGAGTTAAGAAGGTTGAACGCGTTAAAGGTGTTCTGGATATCGTTCAGGCTGGCATGTACTTTGGCTTGCTGCGAAAGCGTGTCGTAAATCTCCTGCGCATTCGCCGTTTTGACGCCATCGCAATACTTTTGCAACGTCGCATTGGGCGAAGGAACCTGAGCCTGGATGGTCGTATACGCAAAAACACTACTACCACCGAGCAGGAAAGCCACAAGAGCAATGAGTATCATCCACAGTAGTGGGCTGCGGCGTTGGCGTACGGGAGCTTGACCCATAGGCTGACCGGGTTGCGGCACATAGGGATTCTCGGTATACATGGCTGGATTGCCAGGCTGCGGCGCGTAGGCACTTTGCATGTACAGTACTGGGTTACTAGGCTGGGACGTTATAGCATCCATAGCAGGGTAAGAGGTTGGCTGAGACGGCTCAGTGAGAGCGCCGAACTGCTCATATGTAAGCGAAGGTTGCGGTGTCGTGGGCAGTACTTCGACCAATTCCGCAACGGGCTTGACCGGTGTAGCCTCCTCTGGCACATCATCCACGCCAAGCATAGTCTGTGTCGCCTGTTCTGAGGCAACCAGGGGATTTGTCATAGTTGGCATTTCATCCATTGGTGGTGCCGAAACGTCTGAGATCTTGGCCTTCGTTGGTTCTTCGTTGGGGGTCATACCGGTTATCTCGTCTGTCATACCGAACTCCTCAATTGTGTCATTATTCCTTTGGGTTTTTTCCAGGACCACATAGTCCGCAACGTAGAGTTTATCATACAGCAATGTGCAATCCTATTTATAGAAGAAAGACGGAATAGCTTGCCTACAATCAAATCTGACCCTCATTCTCTCGATGTATTTAGATCAGTTGCGCAAGATCAGCATTTCCGCCACAGATCACGACCCCAACACGCTCGCCAGGTGCTGGCTGATATGCTCCACTCAGCAGTGCGGCCAGGGCTGTGGCACCGCCCGGTTCCGCGACAACCCGTAGATCATTCCACAGAGCACGCTGACTGGCGCGAATACTCTCGTCGCTCACCAGCACCACGCGCTCGACATACTGTTGAGTCAGCGTAAAAGCCAGCTCACCGACACGTTTGGCCCCCAGCGAATCGACGGCGACCCCAGCCACTGCAACATCCACAGGCTGACCATCCTTGAGCGCCGTCGCCATGCTGGGTGCACGCTCCGGTTCTACGCCAAGCACACGCACGCTGCCCGCGAACCAGGCTGCGACGCCTGCGATCAGACCACCGCCACCAACTGCGACCAGCACCGTATCCAGGTCCGGCGCTTGGCAGGCAAATTCAGAGCCAAGCGTCCCCTGACCAGCCACCACTTCTGGTTGATCGTACGCGTGCACAACCAATGCGCCCGTTTGTCCGGCACGTTCCTGACTAGCAACTAACGCCTCAGCATACGTTGCGCCCACGATGGTCACATGTGCTCCATAGGTGCGCTGACGCTCTACTTTGACAGGCGAGCACGCTTCGGGCACAAAAATTTCCGCACGATGCCCCAACTGCCGTGCTACATAAGCTACCGCGATGCCATGATTGCCGCCCGAAGCTGCGATCACCCCTGCCGAGGGCACAGCATTGCTCAAGATGCGATTATATGCACCACGGGGCTTAAACGATGCAGTATGTTGGAGTTGTTCAAGCTTGAGTACCAGGTTTGCATCAAGCCCCCACACTCCACGCTCCAGGAACATCACCGGCGTGGTCCGCACATAGCCAGCGTTCCGCGCACTGGCTGCTTCAATCTCAGCACGTAGCATAGTACTATCCTCGCTTTCCAAAACCAACGAACTATCTCTGTTGTCTGCATTCTATCAACAGATGTTAAGGCAGGTGGATACTTTCCCTTGCATCGTTATGCTATCATATATTTCCAGGCCCACAACCTGCTTCCATTGATCCCACAATACTATTGCGAGGTACTTCATGATTATCATTGTTCCTTATAATGCCAGTTGGCTCGAAGCGTTTGCCGAAGTTGCACGACCACTACGTACAGCCTTAGGCGATTTGGCACTACGCATCGATCATATTGGATCGACATCTGTGCCAGGATTAGCAGCGAAAGATATCATCGATGTACAGGTGACAGTCAAAGATTTCGCTTGCACGCCTCAACTAGTGGTCGCGCTTGGTTCGCTGGGTTACACACAAGTACCAGATATTCTCAACGACCATCTGCCGCCTCTCTATCAAGGGCCAGAGACGGACTGGGAGAAGCGCTATTTTCGACCAGCAGCCAGCCAACGTCCCATGCATTTGCATATCCGTGCTCTGGGACGACCCAATCAACGTTATCCCATCCTCTTTCGCGATTACTTGCGTGCGCATCCAGTAGCCAGCGCGGCCTACGCACAGATCAAGGCCAATCTGTCCCAACGTCATCCCGACGATATCGATTTCTATTATGATATCAAAGACCCGCTCTGTGATATTGTGATCGATGCGGCAGAAGATTGGGTGCAGATGACTGGCTGGCAAATGGGGTCTTCAGATGTGTAAGCTAAAGAATACTTTCCTCACTCATTCTATAGAAGGGTCAGCCACCGAAGGACAAATGGTTTCGTGGTAACGGTTCGTTCCACCCGTTTCCTCACAGCAGAGGCTACCATTACCAACCCGCTTGGGAAGCCCATTCTACAAAAAAGAGAATATATGATTACAAATCGATAGCCATTACCCTGGTACTATAACATTGACGAACGATAATGGTACCCAGTATACTGTAACCATCGACACACGCACAGCAACGTCGCTTGAGTGAGTCGAGACGAGCGTTGATACAACGCTCCAGTACGACGATGGTACTCCAGAGTTTGAAGCAGTACCACTGGTCCTGCCTGCATCAATAAAAAGCATGGTCCTGGTACTTGTAGATATACAAAAGATAGTCATCTGGTTACACGCGAAAACGCAAAGCCTGGAAGAGAACAAGCCCCAGAGGTTGTCTCCGGTCCCCATTTCGCCCCAGCGAGAAGCGCATCACACGAGCCGATTGGCGGTGATTCCTTCCTCACAACGCTGAGCTAGCCTTCAAGACTGAACAGCATTGCAGAAAGGTTTTTACAGACGATGAAGAATACGAATAACAACACGGACATCCAGCTTACCGGTTCTACTGATGTCCGCAACGGCAAAAAAGTTTCACATATCCGCATGGCCCTGGCGGGTACAGGTGTCACGAGCGCACTGTTACTGGGTAGTCTGTTTGGGGCTACTGGTCTGGCTCATGCAGCCCCGACGCACACGACGAAGAGCAGCACAGCTTCTACGCAGATGACGACGTTGAGCGCACGTTCAGAGCAGATGACGACGGCTCCCATGTCCTATACGATGAACGCGGACTATGTGGGTGTGGCTCGTCAGGCGGCTAGTGCGGCTGGTATTAGTCCCGATCTCTTTGTGCGGCAGATTCAGCAGGAGAGCGGCTTTAATCCTGGTGCGAGCTCGCCCGCTGGTGCCGTTGGTATCGCGCAGTTCATGCCCGCTACAGCTGCTGCGATGGGTGTCAACCCCTACGATCCCACCAGTGCTTTGTACGGTGGTGCACGCTTGATGGGCCAGTTGTCGGGGCAGTTCGGCGGCAACTATGGCATGGCTTTGGCAGCGTACAATGGTGGCCCTGGCGCGGTGCAGAACGCGATCAGCGCTGGTGGTGGCAACTGGATGGGTTTCTTGCCGACCGAGAGCCGCAACTACGTCAACATCATTATGGGCTAAGCTGCTCATAACATAGCACATGGGAATGTGGTTCCCCACGACAGAAGATAGCCCGTTAATAAAACTTCACCAACGGGCTATCTCTTGTCATGTTCTCCGTTTTCAAACGTTTACTGGTTTACCGATGGTGTCGGAAGGCTCGATGAGATCGTGAGATTCGACACATTTGTCGGATCGATGTTGACCTTCCATGCGTTATTTTCCAGCACGAGGTTTACAGGCATCGTGACTGGTGTGCTGATTGAAACCTGCAAGATAGACACGCTTGTGATAATGGTAATATCGCTGGTTGCTGTCGAACCATCTTGCGTGATCGTGCCCACCGTACAACCATTCAATTTCACCAAGCCAACATTTTTGAGGCTATCGAAGGTTTGCTGCACCTGCAACAGGCTGGCCTTCGCCCTGGCGGCAGTCGAGAACGTCCCATACATCTCTTGCGCATTCAACGTTTTGAGGCCATCACAGAATTGTAGCAGGGTTTTGGTGGGTGTTGAAGCGTTCGCCTGAATCGTGACAAGGGCAAACGCGGTCCCGCCACCGATCAAAAGTACCACGATGACCACGATAGCCACCAACAGGGCCACTGGCCGTTTCCTTCGCACTGGACCTTGACCAGGCTGGCTAGGAAAAGGTTGCCCTGGTTGTCCGGAAAAGGGCTGGCTGGGCTGCGGCGCGTAAGCATACGCGTTCTGAGCATAGAGAGCCGCCGGATCGCCAGTCTGCGGTGTGCCCGGAACGGTGCTCTGATATGGCTGTGGCTGTGGCTGGGAAACATTTCCTAGCGCACCAAATTGCCCATACCCCTGGGCTGAGAGCGTTTGCTGGGCAACCTGTTCAGTGGGAGCCATATAGAACGACGCCGTCTGCGTTGCAGCATTCGCAGCGTTTGACGCCATCGTCAGCGTCGCCAAATCATCATGAAGCGGCGCAGTTGGCATCTGAACTGCGGGGTTAGCACGCTGTGTAGGTTCTTCGTCTGGGTTCATGCCGTTTATCATAGATGGCTCCTCAATTATCTATAGTACCGTTGGCTGTTTTTCCAAATCAGGTAAGCTGACTGCTCCAAAGCACGTCACGTTGTCTCATCACAGAGATGTTCTCTGTGTAGAGTTTATCACAGAGAGGCAATCTATGCTTCATTTTGCGGATTCCTGTCTGATTGTTATACTTCCCCATACACAACATTTCCACCCACAATCGTCGCCTGCACACCATTCTCGCGCATCTTCTCCGGATCGATGGTCAGCAAATTCTCATGCAACACAACTGCATCGCCCAGTTTGCCAACGGTGAGCGAGCCTTTATCGTGCTCCTCGCCACCAGCGTAGGCCGCGCCAAGCGTGTAGCCCCAGAGCGCCTGTACAAGTGGTAGAGCTTGCTCTGGCAGCCAGGGGGTACGTTCGGGCGTGGCGGGATCGTTGCGCTGGGTGGCTGCGTAGAGGATGCGCAGGGGATCGAAGGTCTCGACGGGCGCATCCGAACCCAGGGCCAGGGGAATGCCCATGATCTGCATGGTGCGATAAGCGTAGGCGCGTTTGTAGCGTTTGCCCCAGTAGCGCTCGGCCATGTCTCGATCAGCTACAGCGTGAAACGGCTGGATCGAGGCCACGACGCCCAGACGACGCATACGCTCCAAATCTTCCGGCGCGACCAATTGCGCGTGCTCAATCCGGTAGCGCAGACGGGCCGCAGTTGCTTGCATGTTGGCATCGGCCAGACGTTGTTGGGCACGCTCAATTGAGTTGAGAGCCACACGCACAGCCCGATCACCGATGGCGTGAATGGCAACGCTCATGCCCAGTTCGGCGGCAGTGCTCACCGTCTCCATCATGTCAGCTTCAGGGATGGTCAGCAGGCCGCGATTGTTGGGGTTGCCCTCGAAGCCCTGCAACATGGCCGCAGTCTGCGAACCCAACGTCCCATCAGCGAAAATCTTGATGCCACCCAGACGCAGCATCTCATCGCCAAAGCCAGCACGTAGACCCAACGCTTGTAATTCAGGCAACATGTGCCGAGGCAGAATCATCTGCACACGCACACCCAACTGGCTCTCTTCATGCAATTGCTGTAACAGGGTCAACGCATCGCGGCCCTCGATATTTTGGATCGATGTAATACCGGAGCGTAACACATCTTGCAAGGTTTGCTGGACCAGATGGCGTGTCAGTATAGGGTCGCTTTTGTCGATGACCTTATGTACCAGGTTGGTGGCTCCATACTCTTGTAGAACACCGCTGGGTTCGCCCGCAGCGTCGCGCAGAATGGCCCCATCGGCTGGATTCGGCGTTTCCGCGCTAATCCCGGCACGTTGCAGAGCCAGCGAATTGACCCAGAGCAGGTGCCCATCCTTGCTCCACAGGGCCACGGGATGCTGAGGGGCTACGGCATCCAGCGAGGCTTTGGTGGGAAATTGCTGGTTCGGCCAAATATCTTTATACCAGCGTCCACCCAAAATCCACTGTCCCGGCGGCGTTGTAGCTGCACGCTGCCGCACCAGTTCCGCCGCCTCGTCCTCGCTGGTGCAATCTACCGCATTAATGTGGTGCGAACGATAGGCTGTGGAAAGCAGATGAATGTGCGCGTCGATAAAGCCGGGCAAGACAGTTTTTCCGTGCAGATCAACAAGTTCCGTCTCGTGTCCTCCCACCCGGCGCACCTCATCGTTTGCGCCTACCGCCAAAATGCGCCCGCTGAGCGTGTCGATGGCTATAGCTTGTGCGCGTGGCTGTGTCGCGTCCATCGTATAGATGGTGCCATTGAGATAAATAATTGTGCCCATTTTAGCCCCCGTGAATAGCAATTTCATGCTGACGCACGTAGCGCCAGACTTCAGCCGGTGCCATACCCATAGCTCGCGCTTCTTGTGCCCACGCGCTTCCCTCGTATTTGTTCTGATAGAGTCGATTGCTGCAAAAGATATTGCGCCGTGCAAAGGGTTTGGGCGAGATCCGCATAAGATCTTCTCGTATAGATTCATCGTTTACATATTTGGTATGCCACCAGGGAGTTGCCAGATTGTATTGCGGATCGTACACCCATGCAGGGCAGGGGACGTGATAAGCGCCACAGAGGAATTCGACGGAGGCGGCGCAGAATGCTCGCCAACGCAACTTATATTCTGTATCAT
>JBDTBU010000350.1:0-8751 GCA_039923935.1 Ktedonobacteraceae bacterium
TGCTAGTATAGGGGGTTGTGTCTGCGTGTGGATGCATCCACACGCAGACACAACCCCCTATACTAGCACCCAGCCCTCTCCATCTCGCGTCACCATTCCCTCTCTCTCTAACTTCAACAAATGCGCCTCTACGGAACGGGCCGCTACGGGGTGCAGGCTAGGGTTCACATCTTGGTAGATCTGCGCAACCATGTGCGAGATGGTCGCGCCTGGCCCTAGTAGTTGCATGACATGCAAAATCTGCTGCTCGCGCAATTGACGATGGGTGAGATACTCAGCGATTTTGGCCTGTGGGTCCGCGACATTTGGGCCGTGCGCGGGCACGATCTCGGCGATCTCGCATATTTGCAAACGCTTGAGCGAGTTGAGGTAGTCGAGCATATCTCCATCGGGCGGCGAAATAACGTTGGTGGTAATGCCTGAGATGTGGTCGCCCGCAAAGAGGATGTGTGCGCCCTCTAACAAAAAACAGAGATGGTCGAAACGATGCCCTGGCGTGTGGATAGCGCGTAAAGCATCGTCACCGACATTGAAGGTTGTGCCATCGGGTACTTCATAATCGAGCACAGGCACACCGCGTCGGTTAAACGCGTAGATTGGCACATTGAGGCACTCACGTAACTCAACTGCACCGCCAATGTGGTCGGGATGGCCGTGCGTGACTAGGATCTTGCGGATGCCCCCGCGCAATTCGCCCGCGTGCACAATCGCTGCCAGATGTTCTGGCTGTGCGTCTGCTGGATCGATGACCAACGCCCCATTTGCGTTATCTCGGCCCAGAATGATCGTGTTCGTGCCTGGCCCCGACATCAAAGAGGCGTTAGGGGCCAGGATGGTAGTGTAGATGCTCTGTTGCATAGTCGCTCTCCCGCGTGGCTACTGGCCCTGCTGCATCTTGCGCATATGCTCAGGCACAAGCCACTGATCGCCTTCGTCTTCCGGCAAATGGACGTGGATTTGTCCATCGCGCTCGGCCAGCACTGGCATATGCGTCTTAACTGGCGTGCTCGCAGTGGCCTGCAACGCCTCAGCTATGCTGGTGAACGTGGCTAGCTCGCGTAACTGGTGGATGGTGGCGAAGACCAGCGGGAACTCATCACGCTTTGAACGAGCCAGCGCCTCGGCGGGCGCAATCCAAATGCCCTCGCTGGTCTCCAGGTGATCGTGCGCAGCCTGTTGTTCGGCTGGCGCGGTGGTGACGAAGAAATGAGTCTCGAAGCGCTTGGGCATACCTTCAGGCGTAATCCAATGCGCGAAATAGTTCAAACGCTCAACAGCCAGCACCAATTGCTCCGCTTTAGCCATCTCTACCAGCGAGCCTTTGCGCTCGTTAAACGCCTGACGATAGGCTGCGAACCGCTCTAGGTTGGCCGCGTTAACTGCTAACACACTCGCACCCTGGTAAGCCAACAGCACCCCAGCTTCTTCAAACATCTCACGAATCGCTGCTGCCCTGACGCCGCTACCTAGTACGGTTCGTCCAGTGGGATCGGACGCGCTCGCTGTCAGTTCGGTACAGATATTAGGAGTCTGTTCAGCCGCCAGATCGTCCTTGGAGACTGAGCCGCCGGGAAAGACATAGACATCCGGCATAAAGTCGCTCTGGATCACGCGCCGCACCATAAAGACTTCCAAGCCCTGGCCGGAATCACGTAACAAGACGACTGCTGAAGAGGATCGAGGTTGCACTGCCATAGATAGTTGCTCCATTCTTTATTAAGGGTGGATTTTCTCCTGCCTGGAGAGCATATCGATGAATTTTTGGATACGAGCGGCACGAGTTGCGCTTTTCTGCGCGGTCTGGATTCTAAACAGGATTGCATAGCGATTTGCACTATCCAGCGTACTGAAAAAAGCTTGTGCCGATGGGTTGTTGTCCAGTTCGCTTTGAAAATCGGCAGGGACAGTGACTTTGCTTTGCCCGTCATAAGCTCGCTCCCAGCGCCCATCGGCTTGTGCTAACTCGACTTGCCGTAGCCCCGCTGGCTGCATTCTGCCCTCTGCAATGAGCGTGGTGACTTTTGCGCAATTGACTTTTGACCAGATGCTCTTAGGGCGACGTGGCGTGAATTTTTGCAACCAATACTGCTCATCGAATGAGGCTTTTTGTCCATCGATCCAACCATAACACAGTGCACTTTCTAAAGCTTCTGTGTACGAGATAGACGTGGCACTCGCTGCTTTCTTGGCAAGCTTGAGCCAGATACCCTCAGTCTCAGTGTGGTGCTCTGTGAGCCACGTTTCCCAGTCTTGCTGGGCCTCAAACGGGATGATTGGGAGAGATGCTGCATTCTTCATGAGTCTATTATACATTACCTCACTGGGCAACGGACAGCCGCTATAGGTTACAATGAAGCGAAACAGTCCTGCCATCAGACAGTAAAGGAGAGAGATTATTATGAGGCTTGCAAGTTTTTCGACTAACGCTATCCCCCAGGTTCGCATGGGCTTGGTACAAAATCAGGAGATTATCGATGTCAATCTGGCGGCTCATGCTCTGAGAATACAGCCATATAGCCAGATGCTCGATTTGCTGGAAAACCAAGCTGAAAGCATACCAACGCTGCACACAATCCTAGAAGAATTCCACGCACAACCATTCGGCACAGTACGCACGAGTGGCGCGGTCCACAATTTGGAGAGCGTGCAACTGGCCGCGCCCATTCCGCGTCCGCGCAAAAATATCCTGTGCATTGGCCGCAACTACCACGATCACGCCCTGGAATCGTATCAGATGCGCGGTCAAGAGCGTCCAACGGATGATGCCCCGGTCTTTTTCACGAAAGCTACCACATCGATCAACGCGCCCTATGGGCAAATCGTCGTCGATCCCGCTATCTCGACAGAGATCGATTGGGAGGTCGAACTAGCTGTGATTATTGGTAAAGCGGGCAAAAATATTTCTGAGGCAGATGCGCTTGCACACGTTTTCGGCTATACTGTGCTCAACGATGTCACTGCCCGCGATGTACAGGAGAAATACAAGCAGTTCTTCAAAGGCAAAAGCCTCGACGGGTATTGTCCCATGGGTCCGTGCATCGTCACTGCCGATGAGATTCCCGATCCCCAGCGGCTCACAGTGCGCCTGCGTGTGAACGGTGTGCTCAAGCAAGAAGCACAGACCAGCAATATGATCTACTCAGTACAAAGGATGATCGCGATCCTCTCGCAAGGCATGACCCTGGAGCCTGGCGATATCATCGCCACAGGCACGCCTAGCGGAATTGGTAAGGCACGCAAACCACCCGAATACCTCAAACCCGGCGATATCATGGAGACTGAGATCGATGGCATTGGCCTGATGCGCAATGAAATTATAGGGTGTTAGATAGGAAGAAGCGCCAGAAAAAAAGGTTTCATCATTTTTCTGGCGCTTCTTCCTATCTAACGCTTATGCTTTTGCTTCTTCACGTACCCATGAAGGCATGACGCCCCACAGGTTCAGCGCGGAGGGGCGCGAGTGCCAGAGGCGCGGGGGCGTAGTCACGTCGCGATCATAGTATTGTTGCAGTTCAGCAGATAGCTCAACGTGAATATTATCCGCGTCAGCGAAGCGCAAGAAGAGATCATGGCCCGCGCCGTGGCGTCCTGGCCCCCAGAGAATGGCCCGCTGCTGCTGGCTCAGATAATCCGCCCAGGCCAGGAGTTCGGGACCGGCAGGAATGCTATAGCCAAGGTGATCCACATCCTGCTTGCCCTGCATCAGCATCAGGGTATGATGATCGTTATTGCAACGCAACCAGACGGATTCGCGCAGCAGCCAGTCAGAGATATCAAAACCCAGAGCCTCGGTATAAAATTCAACCATATCTTCGAGGTTCATTGTGCGCAGGGCCAGATGCTGCAACGCGTGGGGGTGCAGACGCGTGCGCCGACCCTGGCTGCTGGCTGGTGGGAGACTCAAGGTGTCTTCGGGTGTCACCGAAATTTCAATGCGGTTGCCATCGGGGTCGCTCAACCAGAGAGTGTCACCCAGGTCGGGATTGCCATCGCGGGCGGCTAGAGCAAGTTCGATGCCAGACTGATTGAGGCGTGCCGCCAGGGCCGCGAGTTCTGCATCTGTATCGACTTCAAAGGAAATATGATGCAGGCGCGTGTGCTGCACGGGAACACGTCCATTGCCGGCAGAGACGCGTGTGTCGTAAAATAAGCCCAGACAATGATACTCATCTCCCAGCGAAAGAAACGTATTCGCCTCCTCCAATTCCACTTCCTCAGCCGAGGTGACTTCGCTGGAACGCAGATGAAAACCTAAAACCTGGCGATAAAAACGCGTTGAGGCCGCGACATCCGCTGACCATAAACCCACATGGGCCAGCCGCTTGACGCGCACCCTCTGTATTTGCTGCTCACTCATTTTCTGTCTCCCGCCTGCCGGAAAAATATGTTGATATTTCAGCATATATCATACCTAGCAGTCACCGAGAGGTCAACGGAACTACCCGAAGGTCATAGTCCAAAGCCTGACCGTACGTCGCTTTTGCTCAGGTTCTCTGAAAGTTCACCGGGGCACGATGCATCGAATTGGGCAGGATCAGAACCTACTTGGCTACAAGGGAGATGCTGTTCTTGCAACGATCCGCTTGTAGCGTAGCCCCAGAAATCTTGCGTCATCGAGCGCAGTGTGGTCTGCTCAGCTATGTCTTCAGGAAAATGTGCCAGAAAATGCTTGACCGGCGTGGCGCGTAAATCATAGGTTTCCAGAACACGCACAAGCGGCGTACCAACTGGCATCGGCGTTGCGGGCGTCTCTCCCGTCAGCAGGCCCGGCTCGCTCCGCAACTCGTGGGCATACTTTCCCAGTATGCCGGCAGAGTTTCGCAGTTCATGAGCATATTGAGAGATAAAGCCTGTAGAGCTTCTCATCTCATGCGCATACTGAGAAATAAAACCCGTAGAACTCCGCATGTCCTGGGCCAGAGGCGACGGCGGAGTTATTTCTAATGGCGTGCGGCTAGCCAGGAAAACCGGCACAATCAAAAGTATTGCGAAGAGCAATAACGGTAACAGGAGCAAATACCAGAAGTGCAGTCCCAGCACTGCAACCAGCAGGCTTGTTGTCACAACCAGCAGTGTTGTCAATACCAGGATGACGCGCATCGAGAGCGCATCGACCAAGACAATCCACCAGCGCCCTTGCATAATCCAGTCACGGCGACGTTGGGCCGCTTTACCTGTGGGTACCCCTTTGCGCGTCTGGGTAGGCCAGAACGCACTGCTTACTCGATCCACATGCCGCAAGTCAACGTGCGGCCTATGTTCACCACCCTTAATCATAATCTCCTCCACCCAACCAACCCATATCCCCTCTCGCGACACTGAAGTGCAGGTGCAGGAATCCTACACTCCAGCGTGGAGCGTGGCTAACTTCATCACACCCAACCTCATCCTCGCCGCGTAGAGAGAGCTACCATCCACACCAGTTGCGGCTTCGCGGGATCAATAGGAACCTCCACCACGACCACACCGCACACAAAAGGTCTGGCCATCACAGGTTCCGCACCCATAAAATATCCCCGTCTTCATCACACATCCTCACAAGATGGTCTACACACTACCCTCACCACCCTACACCACCACCAGTTGTGCTCCAACCATCATCACCGCCCTACCTCAGACGAATCCAGGGAAACCGCAAACTCACCACCCCTCCATATTGCAGCCTCTCTCCACAGGCAACCATATCCCCACCTCAACCCATCCTCACCACCCAACAGGAGCAGCATATGGCCGATGCCCCTGCCAATTACCACGCACCAACACTTCACTATCGCGCCAGGGAAAGCGTTCCCACCGCATTCATTGTTGAATTAGAAGGAACCCTATAACCGGTACCTCCCGGTCATAGGTTCATTTTACGCAGCGCATACTCGATTGTGGTTACGAAGCCATACAGATTGAGTTGAGAAAGTGCCTTACCCATCACACGTTTCTCAACCTTTTATAGATTTATTTGCTCTTTCGCATGTCTTATACGTTATATATAGAAAAATTCATACCTCCAAGAATGCAATAGGCTGTTGAAGGAAAATGGAAAGCGAGTTTTCTTGTTGCACGCTGCAAAATGGCGGCATAGAACAAGAAAACTCGCTTTAATTTTCTTCGACGGACTCAATCTCAACGCGAATCTTTTTACCCAGCAAAGCATCCGCAGTGGGCGTATATGCTGGTGGGTCCCATTCAAAGCTAACCTTCTGGCGCTTAATCGGGATATTGGCATAGAGTTTATCCCAACGATCCTCGCGGGCCAGCGAGATCTCAACGCGTGACTCATCAATTTCCAGGCGTCGCGAAATGGCCGCCAGCAGGTCAACACGAATAAGATCCAGCAGTTCAGGATTGACCTTGATGCGATCATGCACCAGGACAACCTTGAGTCGCTCCTTGGCTATTTCGCCAGGAGTGAGTTTTTTTCGACCATTCATAAAACCAAAAACACCCATCATTTTGCCTCCTTATGCAGGATGGCTATGAACGTACGCGCTTTTCAGCCAGCGCAGGCCCAATCCCCATCAACCGCCGCAAACGCTCCACTAGCGTGGGAGCCTCCTCCACTTCATCCAGGGGGACCTCCTCACCAAGCATCCGGTGCGCGGCATTCAGGAAAGCGCGTCCGGCTCGCGAGCGTTTGTCATAGACAACTGGCTCGCCTTTGTTGGTTGCGATGATAATCAATTCATCTTCGGGCACAATGCCGATCAGATCGATGCCCAGAACCTCTAGCACATCTGCGACATCCATCATATCGCCACGTCGAACCATTTCCGGGCGCAAACGATTGAGGATCAGGCGCGGCTCTGGCTTGCCTGCGGCCTCTACTAGACCAATAATGCGGTCAGCATCGCGCACAGAAGCCATTTCGGGATTTGTCACAATGATAATCTCATCGGCACCCACAATAGCATTGCGAAAACCCTGCTCAATGCCGGCGGGCGAATCGATCAAAACAAAATCAAATTCGCGGCGTAACTGCTGGCAGAGTTGCTCCATTTGCACACTATTGATCGCGTTTTTATCGCGCGTCTGAGCTGCGGGGAGCAAGAAGAGGTCTGGCATGCGCTTATCTTTGATCAGGGCTTGACGCAGACGACACTGACCCTCGACCACATCGACCAGATCATACACGATACGGTTCTCCAGGCCCAACACAGCATCCAGGTTACGCAAGCCGATATCTGCGTCCAGTACAACGACTTTCTTGCCCTGCATCGCCAGAGCCGTGCCGAGGTTCGCCGTAGTGGTCGTCTTTCCAACGCCACCTTTGCCCGATGTAATGGTTATCACCCGACTGTCCATAAATTTCTCCAAAAGCCACTGTTCGACATCTCTCAGAAGAACATGCTACCGGCCCCTTAACGACACTTCCTCCTCCCCATCCCTTCCATCCACCAAGACTCACAACCATGTTCCAATCCCTACTTGCGCGGTGGTCGTCCGTTCACCCATGACTCTACCACAATTTGCCCATTGCGAATAGTCGCGACCTCCGGTCTGGGCAGCGCCTCGATGCCCTCCGGCGGGCGTGAGAGCAGGTGTCCGATCCGCAACTGTACTGGAGCCAACAATAATGAACAGACAGTAGCCTCTTCATTATCGGGATAGCCCGCGTGGACCATGCCGCGCAAAACCCCCCACACAATGATGTCTTTCCCGGCCACAATCTCGGCCCCCGGATTGACATCCCCTAGCACGACAACGTTACTGGGATGATGAATCGCCTGACCAGAACGCACCGTACGCCGCAGAAATAATGTATCGCCTGATTCTCGAAGATCGCGTGTCACCTGCTCCCCTGTGACCACCGCTGGCATAGCCGCCTCAAACAGCATGGGTGCTGGCATAGCAAAATCCTGCGTCATGGCTGGCTGCACTGGTGTTCGTGGGGGCATATCCGACAGTAACGGCGCTATCGACATGTGATAATGGGATAATAATGCCTCAAGCTGCGTCCGTTCGCTCACGCGCAAACGTCGGCGTGTAGTATCCACCGAGAGTGCTGCGCCGCGAAAAAAACTGGGGGCCTCCGCTAGCCGTTCAGCGAGTGCATTGAGCAATTCGCCAAAGGGAGTTTCAGGTTCCAGGGTTAAAAGCAGGCCATTCCGCGTGCCTTTAATCGCGATATATCCTTGCAAAGTCTGCTTCTCCTCGTTTACCAGTTCATACTGCAAATCTTCTCGCTGCCCCATCCAACGATTGTCCATTCCCTGCCTCTCCCATTTCGCACCCATTTGCTCAACGGTCTCTGTTCGCGTCAATTTTTGCCCGGAATATCCGTATATGTTTTGACAGAAATAAGTATACGCATCCAGGCTAAAAAACGCAATAGGATGGGCCTTCTGGACACTATTCTCAGCATCTCCATCTGGCTTTTTTTCTAGCCCATCTCGTTCCATTAGCACATTGATAAGATGTTTAGATATTTATTCTCGCATATCTAAACATCTTATGCGTGTTAAAGAGGTATGGCAGGCATATTTGCTAGACTTGTTTCAATTGACATAGCACAACGAACGGTCCATAGTGCAAAACCACCGCTTGACTTTTTCGGCTTTGCCGGATACACTTCCTCAGGATACGGGCAGGTTGGCTGAATTTTGATTACGATCCGTTTGAGGATACTGAAAATGGGATATAATAAGGAGAGATTACAAACTTCTGGATGGTCCATAATGTATATGTTGTAACTTGATTACGATCCGTTTGAGGATACTAAAAATAGGATATAATAAGGAGAGATTACAAACTTCTGGA
>JBDTBU010000351.1:0-18404 GCA_039923935.1 Ktedonobacteraceae bacterium
TTTCTTCGCCTACGTAGCAGCATAGCTCCCGTTATGCCCAATAGCAGCGCGATACCACCACCTACAATCGGCCAGAGAATGTTACTGTTTCCACTCTTGGAGCTATTGGGTGTCGTTGCGTAAACAGTTCGCTCCCCCGTTTTGGAAGTATTTACGATAAGAGGGGGCAGCGTCGATATTGGCAAGGGTGTCGGAGAAACGATGGCAGTGGGTGAAGGAATGGGTGTTGGCACACCTTGAACTTGTCCAGAACTTGCGTTCATTTCCAACGACGATTCGTTGACGGCCTCGAAATCTGAGCCAGGGATGCTGGATAATGTGTGCAGGTCACTGTTGTTCCAGCGATTATCGGGCATACCGGAAATATACCAACTACTGCCGTTATCAGCCACAAACATACCGTAGCGTTTCATAGCGGTGAGAATAATTTGGTTTATACGCGAGAAAGAGGAGATATTGACGCTTGCTTTCAAACGCAGCCGCAGGCCCATGGGCGGTACATTGGTGTTGCGGCTTGAGGAGGCGGCATGGCGAGCAGGCCAGAGAAAGGAATCTTGCGTTTGAGCAACCGTAAAACGCAAGGCATGGTTGATCGCGCCGGATGCCACTTCGTTGTAAGAAACCAGCCCTGGGAGGATCGGCAAACCCGCAGCGTCGGCTGAAGTCCAGGTGGCTGGCCTCAGCGCGTTGGAATTCAGATTCCAGACCGCACCGCTGCCCGCCTGCCAACTCCCGTTTTTTTGGGGATAACTGGCGAACGTTTCATACAGTTTGCAGGTTCCACTTTCGACCACCAGGACATGTCGATCTCCCGTACTTTGCGAGCCGCCTTCAATCGGAGCATTCGCTGGAATTGGGTAGGGTCCAGGGTCGCTTTCACCCGCATATTGGAAAGAGACTGGCACAGAGGTCTGGCTGGGCGGCACCACCACGTAGGGTATGCCTATGGGTTCACCATTATAGAGACCTGAGCCAAAATCGGGATGAACATGTCCATTCAGGCCAATGCTTGCAACATAGTTCGCCGAATTCGCAGAAAGTGGCAACGGTGAGATATCGTCGTTCCAGATATTATTGGCCGGGAACACTGGGCAACCGCCAATGGTTGCTGACGAAAAACGTGAGGATGCGCTTGCTTTGTTCACCGAGCAAGAGATGATGCTGAACGTGAGTAAAACAATGATAAGTACACATATGCTAATTCGATGTAATCTGTGCGAAAAAAACGACCTCTTTTTCACCAATGTTTTCCTTTGGTAGATTCTCTAAAACGAACGTTATTGCCCACGATCTAGTGATCTCGTGTTGTCGCATACGCTCGTCTACGCACCAGACGCCGCATCCCCTGATCGTCGCGCACTTTGGAGCGCAAGCTAAAGAACAGCCAAGCCGCGAGCACAAACGTGGTAAAAGTACCTTCGATGGCTAGAGCCAAAGGGATGGCCAGGATTTGCTGCGAGCCAGAAAAAATGTGCAAGAAGAGCAGCACTGCACCTAGATGGGCCAGGAGGGCTAATGCGCTTGTGTAGAGCGGAACCAGCGCGTTTTTCATAGCATAGCAAGCAAGGATCAGGATTGTTACAGCCGCTTGACCGGGCAGGGCGATGGCGTAACCCAGCAGTGCGAGATTGGTCACATCCGCCGAATGTGCACCAAACGCACCATGCTGGAAGATGAGATGGATCATGGGTCGGCTGACAAGCGAGATGGCTAGCGCGGCCAGCACGCTAAAAAACAGCGAGGTTAGCAGCACCTTAAGCAGCGTTTGACGCAAGCGCAGATACTTGTGTACCGTCGCCAGCGAGGTCAGTTGTGGGAGAGCAGCTTGCGCTACGGCCTGCGCGACCAGAGCCAGCGGGAAGCCAAACAGCATGTAGGCGTTGCGCAGGGCAGCTAGGCTGGAGCCATCGGGCATATAAGAGACAAAAGCAGTATCCAGAATGGGCGCAACTGAGGCTAGTGCTGTGGCCAGCATATTGGGGATCAGCAGGCGCAACACTTCATGTAAACCAGGATGTTTGAGTTGCCAGATAAAGCTATAGCGTGCCCCCTGTTTGAGTAGAGCTGGCAGCATCACTAGACCCTGGAAGGCCGAGGCGGCCAGGATACCATAGGTTGGTCCATAGATGCCCACGTCGCGCCAGATATACGAGACGCCCAAGCCGGCGATCAGGCCCACATTATAGAGTGCTACTGACACAGCGGGCAGCAAAAACTGGCGTTTACTGTTGAGGGCTGCCGTAAGCACTGTAACCAAGCCCAACAGCAATGGTTGGAGAAGCATGATCCGTGTCAAGTCTATAGTGAGCGACTGTTCAGCAGGTGGGTAGCCGGGCACTAGCCAGGAATTCACAAAAGCCGGAGTCAGAAACTCGCCTGCCAGCATCAGCAGCGTCAGTGCAACGAGCATCACATTAAAAACCAGGCTCGTCAGACGCCAGGTTTCGCGTTGGCCGTGATCTTTTTCATAGGAGAGAAAGACCGGAATAAACGCGTGCGTAAGCGCCCCACCAGCGACCAGATCAAACAGTGTTTCCGGCAGACGCGCAGCTGCATAGTACGCATTGGCTTCGGGACCGGTGCCAAAGAGAATATTAAATAACGTCTGGCGCACAACCCCCAGGCCACGCGAAGCGATAAAGGCCAGTATCAGGAGGAAGGCCGCTTCAGTAATACTGAAACGTCGCAGAGAGAGTGCTTCTCCACCGGGCAAAAAACTCTTTAGATCAAAACGAAAAGCTTTGCTCAACCAGCGTTTCTGTGGCCGAGCGGCTCCTTTTTGTGCAAGCAAAGACTCTGGCGGTACTGCCTGTGGTTCTACTGTTGTCGTAGCGAGCGGAGAATGCTGAACATACTCTTTATCGTTTGAAATACACTGCCTCTTTTTTCTGGCTCACCTCGGACCTCTCCCAAATGGAGAGCCAAGCAAAACCAACTCTATCGCCAGCCACATCAAAAGAGTAGACAAGCGTTCAGCCATAAGATACCTTCGAGAGTATAGCAGCCAGACCCAAAGATTGCTAGTACTACAGCCAATAGATAACGTATCTCTCTCGTTTTCCTCTTCATTACGCCACTCTTAGCGAGAAATACGTTATCCATGGGCGTTTATAGTTGCAGAACGATGCCATTCTATGGTATATTCTTAACTGGAAACAGCGGAATTGAGATTGTGCTTTATCGTCCCTTGTCGTGTAATAGGTGCAAACCGGGAGTTATAGTGTATGCCCTCTGTGCTGATACTGCTCTTTATTGTAGCTCTTGCTCTCATCCTGGTTGGTCTGTTTCTTTCTCCTAAATATTCGGCGCGTGGTTCCCACAACAAGTATCTCGTCACTCCCAGAGGGCGGCGTGTCGTAGAGGCTGCGACTATTCCAGCACGCTCTGGGCGGCGGCCAGGACACGAGATTAGACGGCGTGCGAGCGTGAACCATGCCAGCGTGCAGGTTGTCAAGCCAGGCTTTTGGGGGTCTCGAACTGAGGATTCCTGGAAATGGCTTATTCCGGGTCTGGCCGTGATTTTTGTGCTGAGCCTCTACCTATTTAGCATAACCTTTCCGCACACGTCCACCTGGACCTGGACCTCGTTTGGGCAGCCCACTCCTGCGTCCGCGTCCCAGTCTAATACCAGTCAGCCAGCGTATACGGCTACACAGCATCTTGTACGCCTGGGCCAACTCGACCCTGCTCAGTACCAATCTCCACAAGAATATACGGACTGGGCCGATTCCGCCTGTTCCACAGCCTCCCTGGCCGAAGTGATCAATGCCTATGGTCATAACTATCGCGTGACTGATATCTTACAGACAGAGGCGGGAATTCACGAGATCACGCCACAGCTTGGTCTGCTCGAAGATGTGGGTGTCCAGCGTACGGCGGCAAAATTTGGCTTTAAAACTACCTGGGGATACCATTTAAATCTGGATCAGGTGATTGCTGCTGCCAATAACGGCACTCCAGTTATCGTCAGTTTTCCTCCGTCCAGATTTCCTGGCGGCCATCTCCTGGTGGTGCGCGGTGGAGATAGTACTTTTGTCTACCTCGTAGACTCCTCAACTCGGAACTGGACGCAACTTTCCCATGCGCGTTTTATGCAACTCTGGGCTGGCTTCTCTGCCATCCTTACACCTTTATCGTAGTGAGAGTAACCAATGGAACAGTGCGTCAACACTGTTCCATTGGTTACTCTCACTACTGCTGCTTATGGAGCGGAAATCTTACTCTTACTCTTGCTCCTGTTTTGGCACATACAATTTAATACGGCGAAAGGATTCCGCATACTCCATATCTAGACCCTTCTTCTCTTTTGCCTGTTTAGCCGTACCTGCACCCCATTCTTTGATGCCTTTCAGTGTATCCCAGCTTGGGTCAAACTGTGTGGTGTGGCATTTCAAACCTTGCGCCTTCAGCTCGATTGTTTCGCTAATATCGACATACGTATTCCCCATCCGGGACATAAAGAAATATACTTCATGCACTTTGTACGGTTGTAAACCTCCAGCTAATAACTCGCGATAGGAGCGTGGATTGCCCGCAGCCGGGAAGATCGCGTCCAGGACAATATTGCCAGTTGCCCGGTGATCGGGATGGTTGATGTAGGCGGTGCCCTCTGGCTCCTCATCGGGATCTGGTGCGAAGATATGCTGTGTAGGGTCGTGCGTAATGACCACGCGTGGGCGATATTTGCGGATCAAGCGTACCACAGCCTTGCGTGCTTCCTCGGTATTTTGGAGATGCCCATCGGGGAAACGCAGAAATTCGACTGCCTGCACACCCAGCACCTCGCAAGCCGCACGCTGTTCCTGTTCGCGTGTGAGCATCAGTTCGGTATCATCGAGCGTGGGAATCTCGCTACCCTCGGCTCCATTGGTCATCACGACCCAGACAACTTTTTTGCCCTGTTTGACCCACAGGGCACTCGTTCCCGCAGCTCCAAAATCGTCGTCATCGGGATGCGCTCCAATGACCATCGCCTCAAAATCGGGATCAGTCACTACTTCCAGCGCACCTGTTGCTTTTCTATCTCCCATTGTAAAAACCTTTCTACAAACTCTTCTACATTTGGCTTTCAGTATACACCAAAATCGATCTGATCACCAAGGTTGTCACCCAAATTTAACCAGTTTGGGTGTGTGGAAGAGCAAGCAAAATTTAGTGCCCATCCGATGTGATTCCAAGCCCTCTGCTGCGTTATACAAAGTGAAGCATCCACATTTTATGGAAAACCTTTTGCTTGTGTCTGCATTATAGTGCTGAGGAGCGACCTATATGGTTCCGGTTGAGTGCTATTGTCCACACTGCGGAGCTGCCTGCGTGGCAAGCGAGCGTCTTTGTCAGGCGTGTGGGGTCTCGCTGAGAAGCACGCGCCCACTGGCAGACAATGCGAGCGGTTTCTCTTCTGCCTTCCGGCTGGCTCAGCACTTGCAGACGAGTCAGCTTTTTAAGGGACGCTACCAGGTGGTACGTCAGGTTGGCGTGGGCGGCTTTGGCGCGGTTTACGAGGCGAAGGATACGCGTGAGCAGCGTCAGGTGGCGATCAAGGAGATTGGCTTGGCTGGTCTGAATGCCCAACAGGTGATTGAGGCCACCAACTCGTTTAATCGCGAGGTACAGTTGCTCTCCAGTTTGCAACACTCAAGCATCCCGCGTATATATGAGCAACTCACGGATACTGAACACTGGTATCTGGTAATGGATTTTATCGAGGGCGAGACGTTGGAAGAACACCTGCTACGGAGGGATGGCGGGTGCTTACCACTGGAACAGGCATTGCGCGTTGGAGTTCAGTTGTGCTATGTGTTGGACTATCTGCATAGCTGTCAGCCAGCAATAATCTTTCGCGATATTAAACCCACAAATGTGATCCTCACACCAGAGCAAAAGCTGTATTTGATCGATTTTGGTGTGGCGCGTCAATATAAGCAGGGGAAGCTCAAAGATACCATCGCCTTTGGCTCACCTGGTTACGCGGCCCCAGAGCAGTATGGTCGTGCACAAACCACACCCCAAGCCGATCTCTACAGCCTGGGAGCACTGCTGCACCAGATGGTGACTGGGCAAGACCCTTCGCTCAATCCTTTCCACTTCCAGCCCTTGCGCACCTCTGATCGCACACTACCCATTGAACTGGAGAAGCTGGTCGCGCAATTGCTCGACATGGATGAGGCAAGCAGACCAGAAAGCGCGGATACAGTTCGGCGACGACTTCAGGCGATTGCTTCGTCGCCTGTGGTCGTGCGGCGGAACAAAACTGCATCCCCTCAGGTTGTGGTTGCACGTCCGCGCATGGCTACGAGTACACAAGCCGACGCTTTTTCAACGCTTGGGGTGACGGTGCATATGTATCGTGGGCATACATCTCCGGTACATGCGCTGGCCTGGTCACCTGATGGGAAGTCCCTAGCCTCTTGCGATGAACAGCGCATGTTACATATCTGGAACGCGTTTCAGCCAGCACGCCCCGTGATTTTTGCGCGTCAGGTTGGGCACTCCCGTCTGATGACCGACCTGGCCTGGGCACCCGATGGTGGGTGCCTAGCCACTGCCAGCGAAGATCACACTGTGCGCCTCTGGGCTATGAGCACGCAACCTCGGTGGTGGCAAAAGTTGGAGATTTTTTTGGGAATGAGATCTTCCACCTATGAAAGCCATCTCAGCGGGGTGAAGGCGCTCTCGTGGTCGCCGCTTGGCGATAAGATTGCTTCTGGGGAGAAGGAAGGGAAAGTGCACATCTGGAATGCACACACACGGGCGCAAGTGATACTCTATAAAGAGCATATAGACGAGATCACAGATGTGGCCTGGTCGCCAGATGGGGAGCGTATCGCCTCAGCCAGCCTTGACCACACAGTTCGCGTCTGGGAAGCGCTGACTGGAAAGCGTCTCTGGTTTTGGCACACACGTACGCGTGATAGTCAGTCTATACCACTCGCGCTGGCCTGGTCACCTGATGGGCGTTATCTGGCCTATGGTTGTAGCAATAGTGAAGTGCATGTTTGGGACATCATGCAGAAGAGCTTGGTCTATATTTATCGTCGTCACTATAGAGGTGCAGTGAATGCGTTAGCCTGGTCACCTGATGGCCGGCGTATCGCCTCTGCTGGTCACGATCACACGGTCCAAGTTTGGGGCGCGTTGGATGGCAAAGACGCTTTCCCTTACCGCAGCCATCAGCACCGAGTACTTGCCGTGGCTTGGTCGCCCGATGGACAACATCTGGCCTCAGCTGGCAGAGATACCGTGGTGCATATTTGGAAGGCCATGTAGTTGATACAATTCATGTTCTTATCAAAAAGCAGCGTATAGAGGGAATGCAAGCAATAAAAGGAGTTATTCATGGGTACAGGCGCATCGTTTTCGCCAAATGGCGACAAATTCCAAAACGCGAGAAAATCATCGCTTTGGAATGAGCAGGACACTGGTTCGAGCAAGGGTCTACTGGAATGGTGGTATAAGCTGGCTGCGCCGGAAGAGCCTCAGAATGCTACGCCTCAGGATCGAGAACGAGTGCGGGCCGGGCGTTTGTCCAGCATCATGCTTCTCATTATGTTCTGCTTTGGGCTTGCACAACTGCCTAATGCATTGACTAGCACGAACCATTTCTTTCTTGTCATTTTGCTGGTAGCGATAGCCATGATTATCGGGATTTTCATATTCAATCGACGAGGTCAGGTCATAGCAGCCGGGATTGTGCTGGTTATCGTGGTTGAAGCCGCATTTATCTTAATTGGGATCACCGGACGTCCTTTAGCGGCTGGTTCATTGACCATATTTTATTTAGTAGTCGTGACAGAGTTGATCGCTGTATCACTCCTTCCACCAAGGAGTGTTTTCCTCGTCGCTTTCTGCAATGCTGCATTTACCTGTGGAACCATTCTTTTTAAGCCACATGACGCAACGCTCGTACTTGTTACTTCCACCAACTACTACAGTGCTCTCGCCAGTCCTCTGGCGTTACAATTGATCGTTGCACTCGTGATGTATCTCTGGGTACAAGGGGCACGACAGGCTATTGAGAGAGCTGAGCGCGTTGCAGCGTTGGAACGTGCCCTGGCAGAGCGGGATCGGGAGGTAGCTGAGCAGAAGCAGCAATTGGATCAAGGTATTCAGCACATTTTACAGACGCACATTCAGGCAGCGAATGGAAATTTTAGTGCACGTGCTCCTCTTGCGAAAGAGAACGTGCTTTGGCAAGTCGCTTATGGCCTCAACAATCTGCTGGCCCGGTTGCAACGGGCGACTCAGTTTGAGCATGAACTTCAACGTACAGAAGGAGAGGCTGTTCGGCTAGTGGACGCTGTACGCCGTGCTAAAACGATGCGGCGTCCAATCCAGGTGCCAAAGAGCGGCACATTGCTTGATCCTCTTGCTCAGGAATTAACAGGGAACTATCTCAATCAGCCATAAGCCAGCGGTTGTTTTGCGCTGTCGTTGTCTGCTGAAAATCCGGGGCATCCTTCGCTCGATTTGCAATGAAACACTTTGCTTCATGAGGTCGTGTAAGTCTGGTAAGAGTCTTGCCAGACTTACTCTGGCCTAATGAAGAGGAGTGAAAAACAGATGACTACCAAGATCGCGCCTACGTCGAAACAGTCTGGAGCGATGGAAGGCCAGCCTCGTTTGCAGCAGCGTTCGCATGAGATACAGTCTTTTCAGCAGATTCGTTCGTTGCCCATAGGGTTGTCAGAAAAGGCCGTGGGGCAGAGTATAACCCTTTTGAACCAGATTTTGGCCGATACGATTACCCTGTACAATCTTTATAAGAAGCATCACTGGCAGGTTGCTGGTCCAACCTTTCGTGAACTGCACAAGTTGTTTGATAAACACGCTGCCAAAGTGCTTAGCACCGTTGATCTGGTGGCCGAACGCATCCAAATGTTGGGTGGTGTCTCGTGTGGTATGCCTTTCGATGTGGCCGAGAATACCAGGATCGAACGGCCTCCGCTGGGTGTGGAGTGTGTGCCGGCTATGCTAGCGCGTACAGTGAATGCGCACGCAACGGTGATCCGCACTATTCGCGAGGGGATAGAACTGACTGAGGACAACAAAGATTATGGGACCAATGATCTGTTGATGTCCGATCTCCTGCGTATGCACGAGATGCAAGTCTGGTTTGTCTCTCAACATTTGGTGGATACGCCTCTCGTTAGCGAAGGAAACAAGTAACGGCTCAGGGTGCTTTGCAAGAAGGAAGGAATCCTCTGCACCCATCCTGCAAGGCACCTTCATTTGTTTCAATAATTCAAAAGTCTGATAGGGGCTTCTCATCTCAACTATTTTGTAGTACTATAGACGAACGATTGTGTGATTGACATCCTCCCCATGGCTGAAGACCCAGGGGAGTCCCACCCTCACGAGTGGGGTTTGCTCTTTCGCTGAGGCTTGCCAGCTTGGGCATTCGCCCTCCCAGGTCTTACGGCCTCTCCAGAGCCTTCAAATACCGCCAGCCCGGCGGCATGTACGTTCTTCGCGGTGTTGCTGTCTCGGTCATGCGTCACGCTACATTCAGGACAAGTCCACTGTCGGACCTCCAGCGGTAAGGAGTCCAGCATATGCTCACAATGGGAACAGCGTTTGGGAGAAGGATACCAGAGGTCAATCTTGACGAGGTTCCTCCCGTACCATTTTGCTTTGTATTCGAGTTGAGACACGAATGCACTCCAGCCAACATCGGAGATCGCTTTCGCAAGAGCATGATTCTTGACCATGTTTTTCACAGCAAGGCTCTCCACGCAGATCGTTTGGTTTTCACGGATCAGGCGAGTGGAGAGTCTGTGCAAGAAATCATGGCGTCGATCAGCTATTCTGGCATGGATACGCGCCACCTTCTTGAAGGTTCGTACAAGGATGCGTTTTTGTTCATCGGTGGGATATAACTGATACTTGTAGGCTCGTTTCTGTTCCATACGCTATATCATAACATGGATGGTATAGCATGTCAAACCGTATTCCCGCCTGGGGGCGGGCGGCGTTTCATTCCCATGCCTCAAAGGGCAGGGGCACTCACGCCGCAAAATCAGGTAGATGCCTGTCCCTGTAGTTTAAGGAGCCCATAGAGCATGACTGTTGAAACGCATGAAGTTGTCTTTTCGTTCGACCAACCAGGAGACACGCGGAATCCTTTGCTCTCTATACTCCAGCAACTGTTGAATCGCCCGATGGAGAAAACCGCGCGAGCTATGGCATTGCTGAGTTCTCAGAAAGTGCTAATTGTGGATTCCCAGCAGAGGCGGGCACAGTATGTGGCACAACTGCTCTCAACGGCTGGTTACTGGCCGTTCATCGCCCCTACATCCCTGGATGCGTATACGCTTTTCCTGCAAGGGACATTTCATCCCTTTGCCATTATTTTATGCGAAGAGGGCGCAGCCAATAATCAATTCTTTTTGACACGCCTCTCTCAGCAGTTTGTACAGCGCTATGACTGGAATGTGCCCTTTATTCGTTTGCAAGGCCCGTCATCGAATCCGTTCGGATCACGTTCAACAGGCCCGTTAGCACATTCACCATCGACTTTTTCACGTCCAACACTAACTCTCAACCCGTCGAATGAGTACATGCAGCAAGACCAAACTTTTCCTCCCTTGCAACAAACACCCAGAACACAGACGTTGCAACAAACGCCTAGAACACAGACATTGCACCAACCGCCTAGAACGCCATCTTCCCAGTCTGGCGAGCAAACATCGTTTGCGCCTTTTCCGTCGTCCCCCGGCTTGCAGCGGCCTGCTACGTCGTTGCCATCCCAGCCAGAGCCAGCTTTGCGGCAGATGCGTCCATCTTCTGCTCCTTTAAGGATGCAGGTGCCTCCACCAATGCCGAAGAGTATTCCAGAAACGCCGGTTGTACGTGAACCTGTGGCTCAGGGACCAACACACAGACGTCAGATAGCTCCGTTGCCTTCCGCCTCAACAATGAAGTTTACGAAAAAACAGGTTGAGAAGATCTCGTTAGACGGTTTGAGCATCGGGCGCTACCAGTTGCAATCGTTGATTGCTGGTAACCCGATTGGCGATGTCTATATAACCTATGATCGCTTGCGGGAACAGGATATCGTGCTGAAAACGCTCCAGACGAATATGATCCCCTTTCACTTGATGGAAGGATTGGAAGAAGATTATAACCTCTTTCAACAGGAATTTGATCTTCTCCAACATGTCGAGCATCCTCATATTTCACGCGTTATGAACATCGGCAAGTCTTATATTAGTGGGTTCCCATTTATCTATAAGACAATGCCGTATTACGCAGAGGGTTCTCTCTCCACATGGTTGAACAAGTTCAATGGGCACCTATTCACACCTTCAGAGGTTGCGCGAGTCATTTTGCAAGTGGCTGATGCGCTCCAGTTCCTGCATGAACGCGGTATGCTTTACCAGAACTTCAAGCAGACCAATATTTTGGTGGTAAACGAAACCGAGAGTATGCGCGATTTGCATGTGGTCCTCGCAGATCTGCCGTTTGTGCAGGATGTGATTAATTTGCCCAAAACCATCGAGTCCTATCGCTATTTTGCACCTGAGCAATGGGAAGGCGCATCCTTCACTTCCTCCGACCAATATGGGCTGGCGATCCTCGCCTATGAACTACTGACTGGTCGCGCACCTTTCCAGGGCAATTCAGATGCGATTATGCGGCGCATGCACCTGACTATGTATCCACCAGCACCCAGCTCAGCCAATCAACAGATTTACCCTTTCATTGATAAGGTGATCCTGCGTGCCCTTGCAAAGCGCCCTGAAGAGCGATTCGAGAGTATTCGTGCCTTTGCAACCGCGCTTGAACGAGCCTCAAATTAGTTTGTAACGAGATCGGGTGGTGTAGGTGTGGAAAATAGATTGCACATATTTTCCACACCTACACCACCCAATCTCGTTCTGTTATTGGAAGCGAGTATTTGCTATCGAGTCTCTCGACAACGTACACTACTCATAGATATCTCCTCGTGTTTCTTTTGTTGTGCTTTCTTCGAAAGGTGAGCTGGGCATGGATTTTGATTTGCCAGAAGAGCATCAGTTGGCCTACGCGAGCGCTTATGCGTTCGCTCAAAGTGAGATCGCTCCCCACAGTGCTGAGATTGAACGCACCGATGATTTTCCTCCCTGGATCTGGAAACGCCTGGTTGAGCAGGGCTATACAGGCATCGCGGTCCCTGAAGAATATGGCGGCAGTGGCGGCGATTTCTTGATGGCTGGCCTAGTTGCACGGGCTATTGGACGCGCCAACGGCGGCATCTCGATGAGTTTTGGCGCACACTTAAACTTGTGCACGCATAATATTTTGCGCAACGGGACTGACGAGCAGAAGGCGAAATATTTGCCAAAATTGGTCAGCACAGAGATGATTGGTGGGTTGGGCCTAACCGAACCCAACGCCGGTTCTGATGCGATGGGCATTCAGATGACCGCGCGGGCAACGGACGGCGGCTATCTGCTCAATGGTACCAAGATCTTTATTACGAATGGACCGATTGCGAACCTGCTGATTATCTACGCGAAAACCAAACCAGAGGCGGGCAGTCGCGGCATCACAGCCTTTATCTTTGAGACAGCCACACCTGGTTATCACGTCGCACGCAAGCTGGTGAAGCTGGGTATGCACGGTTCGCCCACCGGTGAATTGGTCTTCGAGGACGCATTTGTACCAGCGGTGAACGTGCTGGGCAAAGTCAACGAAGGTTTCAGGGTCGTGATGAGCGGGCTGGATTTGGAACGGGCCTTTTACGCGGTGAGCATGATTGGCGGGCTGGAAGCGGCGTTAGAGGTTTCGCTGAAATACGCCAAAGAGCGCGAGCAATTTGGTCAGCCTATCGCGAATTTCCAATTGATCCAGGCCAAATTAGCCGACATGTACACCGACCTGGAGGCGGCGCGACTGATGGCGCACCGTTGTATGTGGCTGGCTCAGCAGGGCAAGCGTGTCAGCAAAGAGGCGGCGGCAGCAGTTCTTTTCGCCGCACGGGCCACGATGCGTGCCACCGATCAGGCTTTACAAATCCACGGTGGCGCGGGCTACCTGACCGATTTCGAAGTAGAGCGTATGTGGCGCAACGCGAAACTGGGTGAGATCGGCGCAGGCACCAATGAGATTCGTCAGTTGTTGATCGCACGCGAATTGTTGGGTATGAGATCATGAAGTCTGTACGCATTGCTGGTGGCCTGGGCTTCTATGGCGATTCCTGGCAACCGATCAAGGCCAGCATTGAACGCGGGAATGTGCAGTACGTGGCCTCGGACCACCTGGCTGAGCTAACCCTGGCGATTTTGCAGAAGGATCGTCAACGTGATCCCAACCTGGGCTATACGCGTGATTTGGTTCCCATGCTGCTCGACCTGTTGCCGCTGGCTATGCCGCGTGGGGTAAAATTCGTGCTCAATGCCGGGGGACTGAATCCCCTGGCGGCGCGTGAGGTACTGCTCAACGCGCTCAAGAAGTATGGCCTCAAGCTCAAAGTGGGCGTGGTCCTCGGTGATGCCATGCTGGACCACCTGGACGAACTACAAAGGGCGGGTGCCTCGCTAGCTCACATGGATACGGGTGCGGAGATCAGTACGGTGCGCGAAAAACTGCTCTTCGCCAGCGCGTATCTGGGGGCGCGTCCAATTGTCGAGGCGCTCGACGCGGGTGCGGATATTGTGCTAACCGGGCGTGTGGCTGATGCGGCGCTGTTTCTCGCCCCGATGGTGCATGAGTTTGGTTGGCAGTGGGACGAGTGGGATAAACTGGCTCAGGGTATCGTAGTGGGCCATTTGTTGGAGTGTAGTGGACAAGCTACAGGCGGCAACTTTGGCGGTGATTGGCGTGCATTGCCCGACTTGGCACATATCGGCTATCCCATCGCTGAGGTCTGGGAGAACGGCGAAGCGCTGATTACCAAAGCTCCCGGTACGGGTGGGCGTGTGAACTTTGATACCTTACGTGAGCAGTTACTCTACGAGGTACACGATCCCGCGCACTATCTGACACCAGACGTAGATGTGGACATGACTACCCTGCGTCTGGAAGAGGTCGGTCCCGACGAAGTGCGTGTAACAGGTACGAGCGGGCATCCCGCACCTGAAACCCTCAAAATTGTGGCGGGCTATGCTGATGGGGTGATGGGGCAGGCTATGCTGGGCTACGCTTGGCCTGACGCTCTGGCTAAAGCCCAAGTGGCGGCTGAGATTGTTCAGCAACAAATGCGCGAGGTTGGCCTGAAAGCTGAGGAGACGTGTATCGAATATCTGGGTTATAATTCGATTCACGGGCCATTGGCTGATCCAGCGCACACTGCGGACCTCAACGAGGTCTACCTGCGCATCGCCGTGCGTTGTGCGGACAAGCAGGAGGCCGCGAAATTGGGCCGACTCTTCCCTCCGTTGGCCTTGAGCGGGCCGCCCTTTATCGGTGGCGCTGGTGGCATGTTGGAGCCGCGTGGCCTATTGGGTATTTGGCCTACGCTAGCCCCGCGTACACTGATCGAGGAATATATCCGTGTGAGCGTGGAGGAATCGTAAAATGAAGCAACAACTTGTGCGTCTAGCTCATGCGCGTTCTGGTGACAAAGGTGATAAAGCCAATATTGCCCTGTTTGTGCAAGATCGCGCAACCTATGATCTATTGGTACGCGAAGTCACAGCAGAGCACGTACGGGCACATTTTGCCGGGATTATCACGGGTCAAGTTGAGCGCTTCGAGGCTCCCAATGTTCTGGCGCTGAACTTTGTGCTGTATGGCGCGTTGAATGGCGGAGCCTCGCGTTCGCTACGCAGTGATGCCCTGGGCAAGTCGTTCTCTTCGGCACTGCTCAGGATGGAGATCGAAACAGGATTGTGACCCTTGCAATAGTAAACCTGTTTTCAATGAAATAAAGCATTATGTAGATATAATTCTACACGACGCTTTATTTCATTGAAAACAGGTGCTTGGTTATTCTCTTACATTGCCACACAGGATAGGATCGAAGCCTGTTTGTGTGGAGAGATCGGTAGAACGGTGGATATTGACATACCAGCCGCTATCGGGAATAGATGTTACGTTAGGAATAACCGTGGTTGAGACAGCATTACCATCCTGATCCGCAACCAGCGACATCAAGGGGTGAATGACGTTACCAGGCACCTGTCTCTCACAACTGCCCAGATGAATGTGCGCGGCATGTGCAGAGCCAGGCACCAGCCCATTTGCTACGACAAAGACTGTTAACGTTCCATTTTGAATGAACAGAATGGCTGCTCCAAAGGAATGCTGATTTGGTGCAATCGAGGTTCCAAGGTCGGCGAACGATCTCTGCCCATCCTCATTCTTTGTGGGAGCGTGGACATTGCCGCACGTAATTGGCGCAGCCTCATCAGCCGACCCCAAGGTGGGTCCATTGTGTACATTGATGTACCAGCCACTATTGGGAATGCCTTGCTGCATATTATGTAACACAGTTGTTGATCTTGTAGCTCCAGCAGCATCTGCAACAACATTGTTGAGTGGGAAGAGTATAGCGCCGTTTACGCTACAATCCCCTGCATGGATATGTGCTGGGTGGGTGCTATTTGCAGCTAGTCCAGTTAACTTGATTGTTACTGTTAGATCCTTTGTATCTTCATTCCAACGTAGATCTACAGAACCATGGGGCGTATGTTGCACAATGGTGAAAGCCGCTTGTGCTTTTTGAAGCTCTTTCGCTCCTGCTGGCTGGCTACTTCCAGCCAGGAGAATGAGTATTGCTGCAACTGCTATGAAGCCTGATGCAATAAAACGGATCGATTTTCGTTTAAACGTAGGCACGATGTGTTCCTCCTTGATTGGTAACCAGAACGACAACTCTTCCTTGCATATCCTGTCCCCTTTCACTCGCAGAAAATATTACCGTTTGCACGCACCATGCAGTTTTTGTGTGAACAGGATGATGGACATATCGTTCTAGCCTGAAAGATGGTACTATAGTAGAGTAGCTCCAAAGTATATTACGGGTTGGGGTTACAGTGCTCGTTCCATTTCGCATCCACATTTCTGGTAAGAAGAAAGGTAACTGCATGGTGGACAATAATCAGCGTTTAGCCGAACAAATCGAGCAGATTAAAAAAGGCGGAGCAGAGAAGTATCATATTCGCAATCGTGAGCAGAAGAAGCTTTTTGCGCGTGACCGCCTGAAATTGTTGCTCGACGATGGAAAGATCGAGTTTGAGGAGGGCATGTTCGCAGAGTGCCAAGATCCCGAATTACCTGCCGATGGCTCGATTACGGGTATTGGGCGTATTCATGGTCGTCCGGTGGCTTTTAGCGCTTCTGATTCGACGGTCAAAGCCGGGAGTTCGGGCGCAAAGTCTGTCCAGAAAAGCCTGCGTATCCAGGAACTAGCTATGCAGATGCGCATCCCGATGATTTATTTGATTGATTCTGCGGGTGCGCGTATTACCGACCAGATACGCATCTTTCCAGGACGCAACCAGGGTGGGCGCACGTTCTACAACCAGGTGAAGATGTCGGGCATGGTGCCGCAAATCGCGCTGATGTTCGGTCCCTCTCCGGCTGGGGCGGCCTACACACCAGCCTTCGCCGATATTGCGATTATGATCGAGGGTAACTCCAGCGCCTATTTAGGTTCGCCGCGTATGGCCGAGATGGTGACACGCGAGAAAGTCACGCTGGATGAGATGGGCGGCGCACGTATGCATTGCACGGTTTCCGGCCTAGGCGACTTCCTGATGCAGAGCGAGGAAGAGGCGCTTCAGCTTGCACGCGACTATCTACGCTACATGCCGCAGAACTATTTGGAGAAGCCAGCCGACGTTGAACCAGTTCCCCCGGCCAGCACGCGGCCCCTGCGCGAGATTGTGCCAGAGGCGCAGAACAAGCCGTTCAATATGTACGATTTTATCGATTCACTGGTCGATGGAGGCAGTTTTTTGGAGGGCAAGAAGCTCTTCGCTGCCGAACTGATTACCGGCTTTGCGCGGCTCAATGGGCGGGCCGTCGGTGTTGTAGCTAGCCAGCCGCGTGTGAAGGGTGGCGTAATCTTTACCGATTCGTCGGACAAAGGCGCTCGCTTCATCAATACCTGCAACGCATTTAACATTCCGCTCCTTTTCCTGGCCGATGTGTCGGGCTTTATGATCGGCTCAGCAGTTGAGCGTTCCGGGATCATTCGCCACGGGGCCAAATTTATCGCCGCCGTCTCGCAGGCTGTGGTACCCAAGATCTCGGTGATTGTACGCAAGTGCTATGGCGCAGGGCTATACGCCATGTCTGGTCCAGCCTTTGGCACTGATGCAGTGATCGCTCTACCCACTGCGCAGATCGCTGTGATGGGACCAGAGGCCGCGATCAACGCCGTTTTCGCGAACCAACTCGCCAAATTGCCAGAGGAGCAACGAGAACCGTTCCGCAAAGAGATGGAGGCGAAATACGCTGAGGATATCGACATTTTCCGTCTGGCCTCAGAGCTGATTATCGATACGATTACGCCCTTTGAGGAGCTACGTAGCGAGCTAATTGCACGTTATAGTGTCTACTCAACCAAAGAGGTGTCCTTTTCTGAGCGCCGCAATCCTATTTATCCTGTCTAACTTTTCTGAAGGAGTTCTTGCTGATGAAACTGATTCGCTCAAACATGGCTGGGCTTGTGCTAGAATTTCTGGTGCAGCTTGGTGAAACTGTCACGGTAGACCAGGACGTGGTAATACTAGAGTCGATGAAGATGCAGATCCCCATTCAGGCCACCTCTAGCGGCGTCGTCAAGGTTGTGAAGGTGAACGCGGGCGACTTTGTGGACGATGGCGATGTTTTGCTGGAGTTAGAATAGCCTGCTGGTCCTTGTCTGGTAGGTCCGAAACGTACTGAGGAGGCGAGCCGATGCCACGCTGTAAATATTGCAGCCAGCCTGTGCAAGGGAAATATATTGTTGCCCTGGAGGCGGCTTGGCATCCAGAGCATTTTTTCTGCGCTGGCTGCGGTCAACCCTTGGGTCACGAAAGTTTTCTGCTGGGCGAGGGCCGACCCTATCACAAGGCGTGTTATCTGACCTACCAAGCTCCGCGTTGCGCGTCTTGCAGCCAACCAATTGTAAGCTCATATATGGAGCGAGATGGACGCTCCTACCATACCACCTGTTTCCGCGAGCATATTGCTCCGCGTTGCGTGTATTGCCAGAAACCTCTGTCTGGCAAGTACATGATCGATACGTGGGGCGACATCTTCTGTCCCGAACACGAGGGGCAGTATCCGCATTGCTCCTTCTGTGCGCGTCTGATCCCTCCCCAACAGCAACAGGAGGGCTGGCTGGCGTACGATAACCAGCGTTGCCCTGTCTGTCGTTCTACGGCAATCGAGACTGCGGAGCAGGCGCAACCGCTCTTTAGTCAGTGCAAACAATGGATTGGTCAGCAGGGTTTTCGTTTCAACCAACTTCCGTTGCGCCTGGAACTCTGCAC
>JBDTBU010000352.1:0-4429 GCA_039923935.1 Ktedonobacteraceae bacterium
AACCAGCTCTTTTAGATTGGCCCGCTCATGCCAAAACGCATCTACTTTTCAATCAGCGCCACAGCCGAGCACGCGATGCCCTCGCCCCTGCCTGTAAAACCCAGACCATCGGTTGTGGTAGCCTTGACACTAACCTGTTCAATTTCCAGGCGTAGATGCTCGGCGAGATGAGCACGCATAGCCGCGATGTGCGGACCCATCCTGGGACGTTCGGCAATAATTGTGGCATCGATGTTGCCGATCCGCCAACCTTGTTGAGATAACACATCAAGCGTGTAGGCGAGAAAGACGGAGCTAGGCTGGTCTTTCCAACGGAGATCGCTGGAAGGAAAATGCTGGCCGATATCACCCAGGGCTGCCGCACCCAGCAGGGCATCGACGACGGCATGGATCACCGCGTCCGCGTCCGAATGGCCCGCCAGACCTCGTTCGTAGGGGATAGTCACGCCGCCCAGTACAAGCGGGCGGTCAGGGGCGAAGGCGTGGACATCATAGCCGGAGCCGATACGTATGGTCATAAATGGGTAGATCCTTTAATCAGTGCTTCTGCGATGAGCAGATCTTCTTGCGTAGTAATTTTCAGGTTGGTATACGAGCCGGGAAAGATCGCCACCCGATGTCCCAGACGTTCGAGCAGGGCAGCATCGTCAGTAGCTTCGGCTTGGGCGACCTCTGTCGAGTGCGCGTGATGGATCAGTGGGAAGGAGAAGATCTGGGGAGTTTGCACGGCCCAGAGTTGCGCACGTTCAGGTGTGGCAGAGATAATTCCGTCCCGTACCTGTTTGATCGTGTCCTTTACCGGCACGGCGGCCACGGCGGCCAGGTGTTCTTGAGCAGCTTGCAGACCAGCCTCAAGGATCTCTGGAGTGACAAGAGGTCGTGCCCCATCGTGAATCATCACCCAACGCGTCTCAGGGGCAATCTCGGCCAATGTATCCAGGCCAGCACGCACGGAATCCTGGCGACGTGTGCCACCGGGGACAATACCACCGATTTTGCTCCAACCCTCGCGTGCACAAAGTTCCTGCGCATCCTCAATCCGATCAAGGTTGAGTACGAGTACGATAGTTGAGATCAGAGGCGAGGCCGCAAATACGTCAATAGTACGAGCCAGAGTGACACGCCCCGCCAACGGTATCCAGAGCTTATCGCGTCCGCCCATACGGCGGCTGGAGCCAGCGGCGACGATGACCACAGAGGCTTGTTCTCGCATATGTATTTAGTATTGTTTCTGTTTGCCGGTTGCTTGTGTGGAAGATGCCGGGACGTTGTTACTGCTGCCACCCTGTTGTTTGGGATGTGCGAAAATCATGCGTCCAGCCACCGTTTGAAGCACGCGGGTGACATTGACCTCAATGGTCGCGTTCATATATTGGCGTCCTCCCTCAACCACAATCATCGTACCGTCGTCCAGATAGCCTACACCCTGGCCCAGTTCTTTGCCATCCTGCATAATCTTAATGTACAGGTCTTCGCCTGGGAGCAGGACCGGTTTCACAGCATTGGCTAGTTCGTTGATATTCAGAACTTTCACGCCCTGCAACTCAGCGACACGGTTGAGATTGAAATCATTCGTGATAATCGGGCAGTGCAGTGTACGCGCTAGCTTGACCAGCTTACTATCAACCTCGACAATACCCTCTACATCGGCGTCAGTGATCTCAATCGGCACTGTGGCATCTTTTTGCAAGCGTTGCAGCATTTCCAGCCCGCGTCGGCCACGGTTGCGCCGCATCGTATCCGCCGAATCCGCGATGCGCTGCAATTCTGCCAACACAAAACGCGGCACGATCAATGCGCCTGAGACAAAGCCGGTCTGACTGATATCCGCGATACGCCCATCGATAATTGCGCTGGTATCCAGCAAAATCTGCGTGACTGGCACAATCTGCGGCGGCCCGCTGCTCAGTTTATCACGATCCTTGGCACGCTTCTCCTCGCGTTCGTCGTCGCGGTCACGCTCCCGTGGACGCCTGACAAATAGACCCTGGAAGAGATGCACGAAATCGCTCTTACGTTGCACGGCCAGAGCTACACCCAAGAAGCTGAAGACCACCATGGCCACAAAAGGCATGATTTTTCCCAAATTGAACGGCAAAGCTTGGAGTACCGTAAAGAGCAACAGCGAGATGACAAGCCCGATAATCAGGCCCACTACCGCAGCTACAAGGTCGCTGACTGAGGTTTCGCGCATCCAGCGATAGGGAACAACAGTCACATAAGGGCTAATAATGAACGCGATAAGAGCAGAACCGCCGGCGATTCCTGCCAGCCACCAGAGTGAAGCAAAGGTCGTGCGGTCAAGAAAGTACAGCACGCCAACAATTGCGAGTGCTACGAGAGCACCGACCAGGCGGGAAATGGTTTTAACAGACATCCCTTCATCCTCCAAAAAAGGCGCCAATGAGTGCACCCTAGGGGCTACGTGCATGTGATGTGTAAGTGGCTAAAGTCACGAATAATGACAAAAAAGATGATAGCAAATGAAATGCTCAAACCACTTATTGCATGGCTTGCCCATGCCTGATTTTTCACGCACCCGTTCAGCCGTAATTATTTTTACTAAAACAGTTCAAAAAACGCTACGTTTGTTTTCTGCTCCCCAACGGTTTCTGGGGAGAAGCTGTCTTCAACAGACTAAGCGTACCACAAATGAGAAGGGTTTTCAATAACAGAACCTGCAATCTTTGGTATTGTTCGACAGGATACGCAAAAACTCGTTTCAATGCCGGAGTGGCAGAAGAATGATGCTCTACCTGTCTCACATCCCTTCGTCGGTGGGTGCCTAGGAAGCTTTCTACCCCTCTAGTGTAACGCAACTTCCAGGGCCACTGCAAGTGAAGAAGATGCAAAAATATGGAAATCTGCTGGCAAGCCAGCGCCTTCCAGTTCCGTTTTGATGTTTGCACCTCCACCTGCTTTGGGTACTATACACCTTTTAAACCCCATTTTGGCTGCCTCGCGGATGCGTAAACCAAGTCGGCTAACCTGGCGCAATTCACCTGAAAGTCCTACCTCACCGACCAGGGCCATGTCGGACGGAATCTGCTTCTCGCGATAGCTAGAGGCAATGGCTGCCGCGATGCCCAGGTCGATAGCTGGCTCCTCCAGCGTAAAGCCGCCGACGACATTTGCATAAACATCGTGATTACCCACCGCTAGCCCAACGCGCTTGGTGAGCACCGCCAGTAGCATAAGCAAGCGGCTATACTCGATGCCGTTGGTCGTGCAACGCGCATTGCCAAAGTTTGTAGGCGTGACCAACGCCTGGACCTCGACCAGCAGGGGCCGCGTGCCCTCCATGCTGACCACCACTGCCGAGCCAGTGGCTCCAGCGGCGCGGTCAGCCAGAAAGATAGCCGAAGGGTTGGCAACCTCTATCAGCCCGTCGCCGTGCATCTCAAAGACGCCCACCTCATGGGTCGCTCCAAAACGATTCTTTACCCCACGCAACAAGCGATAGGTATGGTAGCGTTCGCCCTCCAGATACAATACCGCATCGGCGATATGCTCCAGCGCCTTGGGACCGGCCACTGTGCCCTCTTTGGTCACATGCCCAATAATAAAAATTGGTGTCAGCGTGCTTTTCGCTAGGTGCATCAATTGCAGTGTACACTCACGCACCTGGCTGATACTGCCGGGCGCAGAGGTCAGATTGTTTGAGATCACTGTCTGTATAGAATCAACGACAAGCAACGCCGGTTTTAGGCGATAGACTCCCTCAGCGATGACTTCCAAATCGGTTGAGGCCAGCAGATAGAGTTGCTCGCCGCTGATGTCCAGGCGCTCAGCACGCATCTTCACCTGTTCAATCGACTCTTCACCCGAAACATAGAGCACGGTCCCGCTCTGTTCCGCGATTTTGCCCGCCATTTGCAACAGTAGGGTTGATTTGCCGATACCCGGCTCGCCACCGATCAGGGTGAGTGAACCAGCCACCAAGCCACCACCTAGCACGCGATCCACCTCCGCATAGCCCACAGAGATCCGTTCCTGAGTAAGCGGCTGAATCTCTGGCAGTGCCAAGGGAACCAGGGTGCCTTGCGCAATCGTACCTTTGCCAACTACTGTTGGTCGGCGTGCTTGTGTGGCGCTGGCTGGCTGCTCAATCGTCTCCTCAAGGCAATTCCAGGCACCACAATCGGGGCATTTTCCCGCCCACTTGCTCTGCTCCCCCCCGCATTGCTGACAGACATACTTCGTGCGTAATTTTGCCATACATTCTCTTTGTTGATTATTGAAAACCGAAGATAAAATCGTTGCATGAAAAAGGTTGTAATGAAACGATGGGGTGCGCGTAATCGCACCCCATCGTTTCATTACGCTTGTTTAGCCCTGCGACATATCCCCGCTGGACCCGTCGCTGCTGCCAGCCGAAAGAGCCGCTTCGGGTGGTGCAGGCGGCGGCAACTGCTCAATGCGGTTACGC
>JBDTBU010000353.1:0-6191 GCA_039923935.1 Ktedonobacteraceae bacterium
CAAACAAACAGATAGCCGGGACGCTTTTCGTCAGCGAGAAAACCGCACGTAACCACGTCAGTCACATTCTAGAGAAACTCGGCCTGGCCAGACGTAGCGAGGCGGCGGCGTTCGCGGTTGAGCATAGGCTGGTGCCACCGAAGACGCCGGGGAGTGGTGAGGAGTGGTAGTTCTACGCAAAGAAAGGAACGAAGCATAAACATCAAACTTATACTACCTGTAACACTGCAAGAGTATTGCCAGCCGGATCTTTAAACCACGCGATATCCGGACCCATTTGTACCGCGCGACCACGGAGGATGCCTTTTTTGTCAGCTTTTGGACCTCCTTCGTAGTGCTCAAACTGCACGCCCCGCTTTGTGAGTTCATCCACAGCTTTGTCGATATTCTCAACCACAAAATTTAAAATGGTGAACGTCGCTGGTTGGTGGTCATCTTTGGGATAGGCAAACACTGTGCCGCCGTCTGGCAAATGCAGCCTCATCCCTACGCCTTCATCGTCAACTTTTAACCCAAGAGTCTCGGCATAAAATGCTTTGGCCTTTGCTAGGTCTTTAACCGAAAAGCCGCTAAATACTGTTTTTACTTGAAGAATAACTACTCTCCTTATTTTTGTCTAACGCCACACGCCGACTATAACAGCTATGAGTACGAGTTTTATGAGCCAGTCACCGGCACGGATGGCAGCCATCTTCAATGGTACTTTTTCCCACAGGATGGAACCCACCCATTGCATAGCGGAAAGACCGATCCACAGCAAGACGCCAACCCTAACCGCACCCAGCCAGCCAACGTTCCCGATAAGCCCGATAAAGTACGCAAGCACCAGGGCGAGGACGAGACTCTGCGCAATCACAACGAGCATCTTCCATGCCTGCGGTGGCTTTTGCAAAGCCTCGGCAAAGGCCGCGCTCACCTTCGCAAGCTCCTTGCCAAACATGATGTACCATACCGAGCTTATTATAAATGCTGCAACAGCAGCCACGACGACGGCCAAAAAGTTGATTCCAAACATAGATTAGCCTTTCTTTTTTGATCGATCTTGTCGATCTATTGTTCCTGTAGAGCCTCGCCTCTAGCTTAACATCAGCACACTGAAAAGACTTCTCCAATCTTGCTGATCTCCGCGCATGGTCCATCGGCGAACTCCATCTTGAGTGAGGCTGGCATTGATGTAATCCGTGTGTTGCACAGTGCGCGGAATATACCGAAAGCACTGCAATCGCCTGAGTAACGATGAGTGGAATTTGACGAGATTTTGGGAGAATCGAGCCGTCCAGCAGCATTTAACCGAATTGTGTTGGATTATCTGGGGACGCTGCATAGTTCATAATTATCAGATGTTCAACCTCACGATTATTGCGAGCCTGAAAACTGACTAAATACTTCTTTTCAAATGACTGGATGTACAAGCCCTTTTGTCCATACAAACACTGGATCAAGGGCGTGTTCTTAATTACCAGCAGAAACTTGGCCGGGCAACGCGTGAGCAGGTAGTCGGCTAGACGCTCCTGGTCAGACTGACGAAATTCGTTGCGCATATAGGTGCTAAAATCGCTGTCGTAGGGTGGATCGAGAAAGAGAAAATCCCCAGCTTGCGGTGGATGTTTCACTAGAAATGCTTCAAAATCCAGGTTCTCAATCACCACATCGCGCAGATGCTCTTGTAACGCTGGCGCACGTAGCGCGGTAATTTTGCGTCCCAGGTCTTTACGATTATACGTAATGCCGCCATAGGGCACATTAAACTGGCCCAGACGATTGTAGCGAAACATCGAGGCGTAGGCGTTCTCGCGCACAAAGAAGAAGATGGCCGAGGCCACACCTGGCACAATCACGTATGCCTCCAGGTGATTATAGAGATGGCGCAGGTGCATATAGAAGGCGCTTTTCAATGCACTTTCCAGGTTGGCGAGAATATCACACTCTGGCAACCGCCCTTTCTGCTGCTCCAAACGCTGCATACGCCGTGTCTTGCTAAAAAAGTTGCGTTGCAGTTCGTGGAGAAAGTTCTCAACATTTTTCTCGCAAAGCGGCGCGAACAGAGCACAAAATTCGCGCTGATGGGCATGGAGAAAGGCCACGAGCCGTTGATCCAGTTCCACACCCTCACATGTGCCCGTTGAAAAAGCTGTATAGAGCGTCACCAGTTCGTCGGCGTGCAGTTCGGCCAGATCGCTGAGTGCCTGCCAGCCCTGTAACAGGAGATCCAGAGTATACAAAAAATCAGGGTCTTGGCATGCAACCATACGATAGAACTGCACCAATTCGCTGGAACGATCATTGATCAGTTTTTCTGACGCCTCGACTGAGAAGAAGACAGCGCCACCACCGACAAATGGCTCATAGTAGCGCTGGAAAGTCGGCAACAGAGGCAGAATGTATTTCAATTCTTGCTCTTTGCCGCCCGCCCACTTGAGCAGCGAAGGCAATCGCTTAGAGAACAATCATAACCTCATCAAGCCGCTTTTTGTGCAAAACTGGCACACGACAATTCGGCGCGGGATAACCGACAGGTAACACCACATAGGGCTTCTCGTTACGAGGACGCCCCAGGAAATCGCGCAGGAAACCCATAGGGTTAGGCGTATGCGTCAGCACAGCTAGCCCCGCTTGTTGCAAACTAGCTATAAGAAATCCCACAGCGATGCCGACGGATTCGTTGGTGTAGTAATGCTTGATACGCACATCTTCCTGAGCCTGCTCGTCATCTTCTAACGCGGGAGCTTCTTTCAAGCCATAATCCTCTTTGAAAACGACGATGATATATGGCGCGATCTCGATAAATTCTTTATGCCAGTCTGTGCCCAGCGGGGCCAGAGCGCTTAGCCATGCGGGCGGAAAACGATGCTCGTAGCCCGCATGCTCCTCGGTCTCGATCATCTCGCGCATACGCTGCTTTATCGCCTGATCCTGCACCACGACAAATTTCCAAGGCTGCTGGTTGGCCCCCGAAGGTGCTGTCATAGCCGTTGCGATGGCATTCTCGATCAACTCAAATGGCACAGGATCAGCCGAAAAGGCACGCACCGAACGCCGACGCCGCATACTGGCCAGGAAGTCGCGTGAATGTTGCAGCGCCTCATCTGGGTATGGACGCTTGTATTGGAGCGGCTCGAATAGGTAACGGCTGCTTGCTTCGCCGGTAGTGGATTCGCTCATAATAAATGATCTCTCCTAAAGTATCTGCCGAACGGCCTGATAATTTTGTGCGAATTTTTGCTGCGAAAGATTCGGGAAAAGCCGGTCATAGGGAGGGTTGCCAATTTTGTTACGTACATCCTGATACACTACATCCAATTCTGGAACGTCAACAAATCCCTGGCGAATCAGAAGTTGCATATCTACAATATCTTGCGGATTGGCTCGTTGGGCTTTGGACAAGGCAATGCTATACCAGTCAAAATAAAACACGTCAACCTGATTGTAACGTTTTATAAACTGCGACCGCGCTTCCCATTGAGCTGGCAGAGGCATAAAATCGCCAGGAGAAGCAAATTCTATGTTCATATTCAGGCGTTGCTTTAATTGCGATATCTGCGATGTAAGATTTGTCGGGTCAACAGTAATTTGAATATCGATGTCGAGTGTCTGCCCCGAACGAATGCCCGCATGGACTAGCGCAGCACCACCAACGAGATACAATCGTCCTGATTGCCTCGTACGTCCGACCTCAATCAAAAATTGCTCAATTTCCGGTCGCCCTACGCGTGGTCTCATACTCATGCTATATGTTCTTTCTCCATACATTGAGTTACATAAGCCGTGCTGATCTGTTTTAACGATTGAATCAGATCGTAAGGAAGCGGGCGCTGATAAGCCGCTTCCTGGTTCAAAAGATGATTGATCTGATTCTGCCAACCATCACGAAAATTGAGGGGAAGGCCGTATCTCTGCTGCTCATACGCTTGCAAAGCCAGCAGGCCATCTAACCCATAACCCTGGGAAGGCGCTGGCAAATGACGTTCTTCCCAGAGAGCACTAAACGGCGCTTCGGGAAAGGATGGGAGCCGACCAAGCGCAAATGCCAAACGAAAAAGCCACCACTGTTGCAGATAGAGTGTCGCCAGCGTGTGTACAGCAATATTTTCAGCAACCTTACCCTCACTATTTTGCAGCGCATCTACAACCGCAGGGGCCAGTTCTGGATGCAGGATGAACAGCGAAATGGCCGCGCTCTCTACAAGTGGATAATTGCAAGCAGCAAGCCGCTGGATTAGAGATACAGGGTCGATATTTTCCTCTTCCACACTCAAAATTACGCCATCTCCTACAAGATAGCGGATACCTTTATTATTCAAAATACTGATAAGGATGCCAATCTCATCCCAATCAAACTCGGCTTGCATCACAGATTATTCCTCCAAAAGAGCTTCTCAACGTGTCCCGTTGAGCATAGCATAGTGAAAGGGTTATGCGCAAACAGAGCGACGCCGTTACGACAGCCCATACACCTTCAAATCACTATACACCACCTCTGCATCGCTCCCACCCGCAACAGATGTAGCCAGAAAGCCAATACTGCCGATTTGACTGTAGTAACTGTTTTGCACCTGAGTCAGAAAATGACCATTGGCGTAGAATTGAAACGTATCACCCCGTGCGATAAGCTGTAACAGGTTCTTCGTATGATAACCGACATGGATAGCAGCAGTTGCGGTCCAATCTTGCAGAGATGTGATCGTCGCTCCCTGCTCCTGCGAAATCTTATAGCGTCCCTGGCTATCGACCTCGAAAAGATAGCCGTCGTAATTGCCGATCAGGTTGGTGCTCAAACGCCAGAAGACGCCGCCAGAGTTACCGCTGAGCAAGTCAACGTTGACTGTAAGCGCCTGATTCAGATAAGTATTGCTCTGCTCGCGACACCCCTTGAAATACGCTAAACTAGCTGGTTGCTTGATATGATAGCCGTCGCTGGCAAAGAAACACTGGCTGTCCTGATCCCAGTTGGCAGCCTGGGTGGCGGGATTATTTGCGTTGGCCAGCGCATCCTGGTAGGTTGGCTGGCCGGAGGTTGCGGTTAAGATCGGTCCCACAGTCGCACTAGCCTGAGCATTGGCTGTGGCGTGAACCACGCCTTGAGCCGTTTGCGAAGTGGATGTGGCGATATTTTGTCCAGTACCCCCACCGGAATGCGTGGAATTACTCAGCAGTGTATACGTAACAGGCACAGCCAGGAGCAGCAAAGTGAAGAGCGCAATGATGGTTAAGAAGACAACACGTTGGGATCTCTTTTTGCGTACTGGTCGAGGCACGAACGGCCTCAGAGGTGGCGGAGTATCGTCCATATTGCCGGGTAGCACAAGCTGGGCAGGTTGCGCAATCACAAAACCTTCGGTCCCACTAGCTAGAGGCGAGGGGCGAGCACCAAGTGGATTACGCCCAGGTGCGGCTGTTCGTGACTCCATACTCATCACGACTGTCTCCATCTCATCTCGCGCAAAAGCTGCTCTGGAATTGCTCGTGTTGACAGCTTTGCAGAAAGCCTCGGCCAACTCAGTTGCGCTGCCATAGCGCATCTCCGGCTGCTTCTCCAGCGACTTAAGCATCACCCATTCGACCTGCGCTGAAAGATTCTGCACATACTGGCGTGGCGAGGGCGGCTGCTTGCTCACATGCATTGCCAGCAGGGCTAGTGGATTGTCGGCACTAAAGGGCAAACGGCCTGTGACCATCTCGTAGAGCAGCACGCCCAACGAATAGAGATCGCTACGTGCATCGGCCCGGCGGTGCACCTCGAAGAGTTCGGGCGCGACATAATCGACGGTGCCCAGCACATTGCCAGTGGTCGTGAGCTGGGTCGCGTCGTTCACGATACGCGCAATGCCAAAATCGGTGAGATAGCAGCGCCCCTCATCATCAAGCAAAACATTTGAGGCTTTGATATCACGATGGATAATACCTTCGCGATGGATATAATCGAGCGCACCAGCAATATCGCTCAAACACTGGCACACCTCGGCCAAACTTAGGGGTTCGCGACGAATACGCGTGCGCAACGTGCCACCGTTCAGTTTGGGCATGACAATATACGAACGGCTCACCCCATCAATCTGACATTCGCCAGAATCGTAGATCTGGACCAGGTGGGGATGGTGCAGGCTAGCCATTAAATGCGCCTCACGAATAAAACGCCGCAACATCTCATCGTCTTCGCGTTTGAACACCTTAACCGCAACCACACGATGAAC
>JBDTBU010000354.1:0-7890 GCA_039923935.1 Ktedonobacteraceae bacterium
CGCCCCTCCAGATGCCTCCAACATCGGTGCAAACGCCGCCCCAGATGCAGGCGCTCGCCTCTAGTGCGCCAACAATGCAGGCACTCGCCTCTAGTGCACCAACGCAGCAAGCGATAGCCTTTCATACACCAACGCAGCAAGCGATAGCCAGGAGCGGAAGCGTTAACACTCCAGGGCTACCTCCTAAACGAGGTATTTCGCGCCGTACTGTTTTCTTTAGTCTGGCTGGTGTCATCGTAGCAGGGGTCGCAGGCGGCCTTTGGTGGGAGTTTAAGACCCCTACTTCTGGTTTGCCTGGCTTCGCGGCAAATAGTACCTGGAGCGGCCTAGCTAACCAATATAATAACGGTACACACTATTCTATCATTATGAAGGTGGAGAAGATTGATGGCGTCACATTCTCTGGTACTATGACCTACCCAGATTTGGGGAATAGTGTCACAGAAATAGCGGGGACCATTGTGGATCAATTTGGGGATGCCACTGAGCAGAGTAAATGGAAAGCAGTCCCTGGGTTTAGTGTGGGAGAGAAGGGAACCGCGCTGAAGTTTACTGAGAACAGCGTCATAAAAGCCAGCCCTGGCTTTAGTATTGTCCTTGGTGTGCAGTATTATGCATCTGCTAGCGTGGATGGAGCTATCAAAGGGGTTTGGTTTGATTCGGCGATTTCTACAGACCCTAGGGGTGATTACGAAATGTATAAGTAGAGGGGACGCCGGCCCTCGCGTCCGGCGTCTCCCCGCTTGCTATACATCAAAAAAGCATGAAAAAAGCGCTTCCGGGTGAACCCCTGAGTGGGAAGGCTCAGGGGGTGGGACGCCCGGAAACGCTTTCGCCCTGGCGGGCTATGTACCCCTATAAAGGGCACAGGCGGTAAAAACTGGAGGCTGGTCGGGACGTAGAGAGGGGGTTGCTGCCCATACCAACGCTTGCCAGTTCTCTCTCTATTCTTCCAGGACTGGCCTGGACGTTACCATCAACATATAACCAGTCTCCAGAATTGAGAGGACATCTAGTCCGAAATCTTTGAACTTCAAACGGGTACGCGAGAGGACGTTACGCACCGGACGCATCTCGTGGTCCCAGGTGCCGTAGTCCATAGCCTCTTGCAAACGTTGACGCGCTCGCATGATGGTCTTCTCGCTGACCGTGCCGTTGTAAAAATTGGCAAACATCACCTCGTGCGGGCAATAGTGCGGATAATGCTCCAACAACGGACGCACCAAGCTTAGCTCGCTACTGGTGAATTGCTGCTGCACGAGCATACGTGGCCACTTGTTCTCGATGGTATGCAAGTAGGACAGCGTGCCAAGGTTGATATTCAGGGCGAGAGTATGGCCCTCTGGCAGAGCATCCTGCAAGCAAAAGTAGAGGATCTGCTCGTTATCGAGTTTGTTAATGGTTGTCGTATCTCTACGCACCGCTAGACGTTGCATGGTCGCTCTCCTTCTGTTTATTGACTTTTTTTTGACACTCTTTTGTATTGCCTTGCTTGTATTAAGTATGCCTAAAAGAGGTGGCTTTCGGGAAGGTCTTATGTTATCATTCTCTTTATCATATTTATCATTCTACGGCCTACGAGGATTATGGACAAGTCTCGATCAGGATCACAGTCACGGCTCCGGCTAACGGATGCCCGCAATACACGCCACTGGACACAACATGACGTGGCCAATCACCTGGGCACAACCTATGTGAATGTGAGTCGCTGGGAACGCGGAATCACGCGGCCCAGCCCCTACTTTCGCAAGAAGTTGTGTGCACTCTTTGGTCAAACAGAGCAGGAACTAGAGTTGGATCTCGTTCTGAAGAACGAACCAGAGGTGGCAGAGCCAGTTGCCGAACCGACGCTTCCTTTGCCCAGGTCTGTGCTGCCCTATATTGTGCCGGGTGCACTCTACGATCCCTCGATACCTTTGCCACCAGCGATCCATCTGGTGGGACGTGCCGAGGCTCTGGCGACGTTGCGGCAACGTCTGCATGGCGGGGGGAGCGTGGCACTGACGGCGCTCAATGGCTTGCCAGGCGTGGGCAAGACGGCTCTCTCGATTACGCTAGCCCATGATCCGACATTGCGTGTGCACTTCACCGACGGTATCCTCTGGGCTGGCCTGGGACCGCAGCCCAATATGCAGGGACACCTCAGCCGTTGGGGCACACTGCTGGGCATCTCATCGAGCGAGATGAGCAGTCTCAACGGTACCGAAGCCTGGGCCACGGCTCTGCGCCGCACGATTGGCTCACGCACCATGCTGCTGGTCATCGACGACGCTTGGACGTTAGAGGACGCGCTGATCCTCAAGGTTGGCGGGCCAAACTGCGCACACTTGGTCAGCACACGCTTCCCCTACATCGCCACGCAGGTCGCGGCTGAGGGAGCCACAGCCATCAAAGAGTTGAGCAGCGAGGAGGGTATGCAATTGTTGCGCATGTTGGCCCCGCAGGTAGTGGAGAGCGAGCCACAACGGGCGAGAGAACTGGTCATGGCCTTGGGTGGGCTGCCCCTGGCCCTCAACCTGATCGGCAACTACCTGCGGATGCAAGCGTACACCGGCCAGACCCGACGCATCACCGCAGCCCTGCAACGGCTCAGCGACGCGGGCGAACGGCTCAACATCAGCGAGCCGCGTGGACCCGTCGAGCGCCATCCCAGCCTGCCCGGTGACGTGCCAGTCTCCCTACGCACCGTTATCGCTGTAACCGATCAGCAGCTTGACGAACGCACCAGCACCGCCCTGCACGAGTTGGCCGTCTTCCCGCCACGTCCCAACAGCTTCTCCGAACAGGCCGCGTTAGCAGTTGCCGCCTGTTCCGTCGAAATCCTCGACCTCCTCACCGACACCGGTCTATTGGAGAGCAGCGGCTCAGACCGTTATAACCTGCACTCGACCATCGCCGACTACGCCCGTCTACAACTCAAGGACTACAACCCTCAACAGCGTTTGATTGTCTACATCACCAATTTTGTCGAACTGCACCGCAAAGACTACGAGATCCTGGAACTTGAGAGCAGCAACATCCTGGCCGCCCTTGAAGCCACCGTCGAGCAGGCCAAATACGCCGATCTCACCCGCATTGCCTGTGCCTTCGCCCCCTTCCTGCTCTCACGCGGCCTCTACCAGCAAGCCGAAACCCATCTCCAGCGTGCTTACAACGCTGCCATGGCCCAAAACGACCACTACGGCCTAGCCAGCACGCACCTGTACCTGGGAGAGATGGCGCAAAAACAGGGCAATTATGAGCAGGCAGAACGGTATTTGCAGGAAGGGTTAGGGTATGCAAGAAGGATCGGGGGTAATGATCGCATTTGCGAAATATTGGCGAATTTAGGGACGGTAAGTTGGAAAGGTGGAGATTATAAGCAGGCAGAAACGTATTTGCAAGAAGGGCTACCCCTAGCTCGTGAACTAGGAAATCCAGAAAGAATAGGTAGATTACTAGAAATTTTGGGATCAGTTGCTATGAGGCAGGGAAACTATACGCTATCAGAAAAATATTTCCAAGAAGGATTGGATATGGCAAGGAAAGTTGGTGATCGTGAGTTGATTTGCTCGATCCTCACGAACCTGGGCGTAGTAGCAGGAGAACAGGGCAATTATCAAGAGGCTGAAGCTTACTTGCAGGAAGGTTTACGTCTCGCTCGTCAGCTTAACCACAGTGAATGGATTAGCGCGTTAATTGCTAATTTGGGAGGAGTAGCTATAGAGATGGGAAACTATCAAGAAGCCGAAACGTATTTGCAAGAAGGTTTGGAAATGGCTCGCCAGATTGAACATCGAGAATGGATTAGTTTCTTGCTCCTCAATCTCGGAATAGCTACAAGAAAACAAAAAAACTATCAGCAGACGGACAAATATCTCTATGAGAGTTTAGCTCTTGCTCGACAGCTAAATGTGCCACAAATTACGTGTCATATCCTTTATGAATATGGAAATCTACATCTTGATCAAAAACACATAGACCAGGCTCAGTCACATTTTCAGGAAATGTCAGATACGGCTCCACAAGGGGGCCAAGATTTGATTGCCCTTGCACAATATGGCCTAGCTCGTGTTTCAGGTGTTCAAGGAGACGTTAAAGGGGCTAAACAATTAGGAGAAATAAGCGCAGCTAAGTTGGAAACAATAGGTCATCGAGATACGCTTGAGGTTAAAAACTGGTTGCTCACACTTGAGGAGAGCAGCAAAAAGAGCGAAGAGTCTAGATAAATTTTCATTGCTCTTCGCCGCTTATGCTGAAACATGTTCATTTAGCGAGTAGGCCAGAAAGCATCCGGCGCAGGAGTGCTACTATCAGCGTGTATTGCAGGGGTTGTTGTAGACGCGTGGGAAGAGAGCATGGGTGTGATGATGACGGCGACGGCGATGGCGGCCATGACGAGTAGTACGGCGAGTAGGCGAATTGAATGTTTGAACATACGAGTGTCCTTTCATGTATGGTGTGCGCATAGTTGCGCATAAAACAATAGACAACGCGTCTCAGCTTTGGACGGGTATGGCGAGTAATATCAGGCGTGGCGTGTGCGCGACATCGATAGAAGCGCGTTCGGTTGCCGTGTGGACCGGTAGATGTGGGTGAAAAACACACCCTCGGAAATAGGAATGATACGCACGTTGGTCCACGCCTGAAAAAAGGGTCGCCTGTTGGGGGGTCGTTTCCCATAGACCCCGGATCGTTTCGTGTATTGCGCGTGATGCGTGAGAGAGAAAACGGGACGCTCACACGCGGGCTGTATGTGTTGGCAAAGCGGCACAAGCTGGTTGCGGCGGCGGCTCGTTATCTGGCGGCTCGCCGGGGACACGCGCAAGCCTCTGGCGCGTGTCGAGTAGAGCTGGTGCGTATTGCCTGTATCAGTTAATTGCTACGAGATCCGCACTACTACTTCCTGAAACTACACAAACAACAAGATTGTCCTCTTCGTCGCGATGTTGAGTACCATTTTTCAGTTCTAGAAAAGATAGTATAAGAAAAATCTTGGTTTTTCAGGATTTTGTCTTATACCTACCAAAAAGTACTAATTTTTAAGCATGTATCGATGTATTTTTTTGAGGTCCAGTTTTTCTGAGATGTCCATCAGACCAAACATAGACAAAAAGCTAGTACTTTTTTCTAAAAACAGGCTATAAATTGAAGGAGACCAACTTGCTCACTATATTCACTATTAGAAGCAATCAATCAAGCAAGGCACCGTCCATAGTAAAAGAGAGAGCTACTGTGGCGGCATATGGCAGACCGGTAGATTTGCGAAGGGAATTACGTGTCACACAAGGGAGAGCAACATGGATCTTCGCGATATTAAACACCACTCCTGTCCTATTGATGACGATAATGGCACTTTGTTGGTAGATATGGAAACCGAATCGGTGCCTACAATGGACGAGGATGGAAATTACTTGTACTACTGTAATTCTGGACACACCTTCTCAGTCGATGATGACAGCAACTACTATCCAAGCTGGAAGCGCTAGAGAAGGATAAGAGGGAGAGCGGGTGGTGCTGGTTCCAAATATGTTTCACGCATATTGGAACCAGCACCACCCGCTCTCTCTTGCCCTGTGATATATAATCAGATCACTATTTTACAGGGAGGGAAGACGCATCCATGAGCCAGAAGCAGAAGTATCAGCGCGTGACACAGGTTAGCCCGACAGCGAACCGCAAGCAGGTTGGAGCCAGGACGAAAATCATCGTGGGTATCATCATACTGGTGATTGTCGTTGGCGGTGGCCTGGGAATCTTCGCCATTATTCGCCAGCACAACACACCCAGCAACGTATTCAACATCTCCGTCTCCGGGGGCATCACAGGATCGATTGATATCAATACTGTCAACGTCTGTGGGACGAGCCAGGATAACGCGGGCTATGAAATCGATGCAAGTGGCAGCATCAATAACACCTCCTATGAGCTGCTGCTGCTTATCCCCACATATCAGCAGCCAGGCACCTATAGCACGACTAGTTCTGGGGCAACCGCTACCGTTTCCCTAACGGAGATGAGCATTGGCTCGCAAGCCTGGGTCAGCCAGGGTAACGCGGGCAGCATCGTCGTGGATAACACTAGCCACTCCGGCACAATCTCAGCCACGCTAGTCAGTGCCGCAACGAATGCACACGCCCAGATCACGGGCACATGGTCTTGTGTGTAGATGTATTGATAAAAATGATCGTGTGGGGGTTCTGCCGAATTTGCACGCATCCTGTTCGCGTAGAACAAGCTCATACATGCTTCGCTTGATGCGTATGGAGGCCAACCTAGTTGATCCATGTAGCCAAAATTCCGCTCCTAAATAAATGCTCTCTGTTCATTGGTATGGTATACTATACCAGCAAGCCACAAAAGAGATGGCTATCAAAGAGGAGCAACTATGAGCAGCAATGCCTGTAATGTACAATCGACCTATATCTGGAACGAGATTCATGAGCAGCCGACGGCGATCCAGCACGCGTTGGCTGGCTCGTTGGCAGGAATTGAGCAAATCGCGGCAGAGGTGCGGAGGCATGAGATTGACCTGATCGTGTTGGTAGCACGCGGCACTTCGGATCACGCGGCCCTCTACGCACAATATGTCTTTCAGTATTTAAACGGCATCCCTGTGGCTCTGGCGACCCCCTCGATTGTCACCCTCTACGGGGCAACCTTGCGCCTGCAACACGCCCTGGTCATCGGCATCTCGCAATCGGGGGCCGCGCCCGATGTTACAGGCGTACTCCAACAAGCGCGTGAGGCGGGCGCATTGACGGTGAGCATTACCAATGTGGAGGGTTCGCTGCTGGCAAATACGGCTGAGTACGCGTTGTACTGCGCGGCTGGACCAGAGCTGAGTGTGGCGGCAACGAAAACCTATACCACCACCTGCGCGATCCTGGCCCAACTGGCGGCACATCTGCCGGGTGGCGAGGTGCTGCGCGAGCATGTTGGTCGCTTGCCAGAGTTGGTTGCGGCTGCATTGCGCAGTGAGGCCAGCGTGGCTAATGCTGCTCAACGCTATGTGCACGCTCGCGACTGTGTGGTTCTGGGACGTGCCTTCCAGTACAGTACAGCTCGCGAGACCGCTTTGAAGCTTGCCGAAACCTGCTATCTGATTGCCACGCCCTTCTCAACCGCCGATTTTCGCCACGGTCCCACCGCGATTATCGAATATGGACGCCCCGTCATACTCTACGCACCGCCTGGACGCACCCTGGCCGACCACTATGAGCTTTTGCAACTGCTCAAGGAGAAAGCGGCGGATACCATCGTTGTCTCCGCAGATTCCCGCCTGCTGGATCTGGCGACCACACCGATTGTGATGCAACTGCCCGAACTGTCCGGCCCGATTAGTGGACACAAGGCCAGTGCACCCATCGACATGGCCGAACTGCTTTTGCCCATTCCCTCTATCGTCTATGGGCAATTCCTAGCTATGCACCTCTCGATTAGCAAAGGACTCAACCCTGACAAACCACGCGGACTGAGCAAAGTCACCCGCACGATATGATTTTTTGAACCGTGGTTTTTGAGCAAATAGATGGGATGCTGGATGAAAACCGTGCATGATTTTCACCTAGTATCCCATTTTTTTAGTTATTTTTACAAGAAGTGTGCGTTGCCGAAAAAGGTTGTGAAATAACTTTTTTCGGCAACGCATATTTCTTGTTTTTCATGGAGCGTTCTGGCAAGCCATGCGCGAGAAACATCTACATTCTTGTAGGCAGCCAGCGCAAGAAAGGCAGGGCGCATTCTACGACGGCGAGGTGATCGTAATAGCCGCGCTGGCGCGTGATGTACCCGGCGTGCACACAAAACACGCTCACGCCATCTGCTGCAAAGGGTCGTGCTAACCAGCGCTGGCCCAGTAGACGCGGCGTGCGCCCACGCACCATCCATGTGACCGCGACCAGTTCGCCC
>JBDTBU010000355.1:0-4470 GCA_039923935.1 Ktedonobacteraceae bacterium
GCGTCGTAGGTCTTACAATGACCATCGGCTGCCATCATCTTGCCCTGCGAAAAGCCAATGGTATGATCGGGATTGAGAATAACATTCACACCACCAGCCACAGCCATGGTACAAGCACCCGAACGCAAATTCTGGACCGCCTGATCCACAGCAACCAGCGAAGAAGAACAAGCCGCATCGATGGCAAAACTTGTGCCCATAAAATCCTGTGAGAACGAAATGCGACCAGCTGCTCCACTGCGTGCGCTACCTGCGGTGCCATACACGTCCAAGTCAGTCGCATGGCGAAACTGCCGATCCCAGTAATCCCCAGTGATGACACCGATAAAGCAGCCAATATTGAGTTTGTCCTCTTCCGTCATTGTACGAGGTACCTGCCCTGCGTCCTCCATCGCTTCCCAGGCTACCTCCATGAGCAAACGATGTTGGGGATCAATTTTAGCGGCTTCACGAGGAGAAATACCAAAGAATGCCGCATCAAATTGATCTACCTGCTCTAAAAAACCTCCATAACGACTCATTACCTTACCGGGCGTGGCAGGACGGGGATCATAGATGGCATCAATATCGTATCTATCGGCTGGCACTTCCGTAATCGCATCTCCACCATTACACATGAGTTGCCAGAAAGCGTGCAGGCTTGGAGCACCAGGAAATCGGCAGCCCATACCAATAATTGCAACTGGTTCCATAATCTTTCCATTTCCTTTCTTAATCAGCGGCACATGGCAATAAGAGGTGTTTGATATGTACTAACATGAACGGAACAATACACGGAGGCAGAAACTCGGCGCGTTGATCGCTTGCTACACCTGGAATACCGTTGGTGTGTGTGAGGACTCTTAACCATACAATCTACCTTCTCCCCTCAATTATGCGTGGTGTTTTGTCTAACCAACTCACTACATACAAATATAACATCATTATAAAAATAAATCCATTAAAATACTATTAAAATGTAAGAGGATTTTAATGCGATTTTACACAAGATAACAGAGAAGGATATGTGAGGTGAGCGTATGAGTTTCTTCTGACTTGATAGAGAGAGACGGTCTGGCATATACTACCTATCATCAACCATTGCCCTGAACTCGATCTATTATCATTTGCCATTGAGTGTTTTCAAACGATGGACAATGTATCGAATACATAAAGGAGAAATAAACGATGGATTATCAACAAGCTATTACAGGCCTGCGTAAAGCATATAATCAGGAAAGTGCTGCACAGCGTGATAAAACGGATAAAGACACTTGGAAAGTTGCTGAGCGTCAGCAATTTCTCACGCTTTTGCAACAAGAGAACAAGCAAACCCTACTAGAAATCGGCGCTGGCACAGGCACCGACAGTCTCTTTTTCCACAACAACGGCCAGCGTGTGATGTGTACCGATCTCTCCCCCGCAATGGTCGAACGTTGTCGCGCCAAAGGACTGGAAGCACATGTGAGGGATTTTTTGAGCCTGGATTTTCCGCCTGCGTCATTCGAGGCTATTTATGCATTGAATTGCTTACTGCATGTTCCCACAAACGACCTTCCAGCGGTTTTAGCAAAAATTCAGCAGCTTTTATGTCCAGGCGGTTTATTCTTTCTCGGCGTTTATGGTGCGGTAGAAGAAAAAGAGGGGATAGATGAAAGCGACTGGCACAACCCACCACGCTTCTTTGCTTGGCATACCGATGCGTTTATGCAGCAAATAACCTCACAATTTTTTGAGCTTGTGTCTTTCAAGACCATACCACTTGAAGACTCGGCATGGCACTTTCAAGCATTGGTGCTGCGGCGTGGTGTAGGTCAGGAAACGAATTAGTGCAGGAGCAACAAACAAATATCGAGCAAACAGCACGGCTATGCTTTGCTTTGCTGGTGTATTCATCTGTTGCTCAGTTTTAGCACACATTATGTGCTGCTGATTATACCGGTTTATAGCCCCAAACGGTCAGAAGCATCCACATAGCGCAAAAGTCATCCAGGTACATCTCCCTTAAACCCTGATGATAGAGATCCTTCCATTCTGCTTCCGTGGCTATGCCGTATTTGACGACAAAGGGGGTGAGCGTTTGAAAAGCAGAGGCAAGATTATGGTGGAAACTATCGCGAACCTCAGTATCGGCAGAGTACTCAATTGAGTGCGCCATTTTGCGAATATTTTGGATGTTCGCATCGCGAAATAAACGTGGGAGCACTGCCAGCAGGCCGAGGTAGTAGCCCCCTGACGAGAAAGTATAGCCTGCCCGGCTCATAGCCAGGGAGAGCGTGGCACAGGCTTTCTCTAGCGAAGGCTTATTCGCGCCTCCCCATTCAAACTCAGTAAAACGCAAGATACCACCGGGGCGCAGAATACGCAGACACTCCTTAATCAGAACTGGCCACTGCTCCTGGCGCATAAAACCGACGATATAACGGGCATTCACTAGGTCAAACGAGGCATCGGGAAAAGCGAGTGGCTTGAGGATATCCATAACGTGGAAATGGATGTTCGAGCGTTGGAACGTTGCCGCTTGAGCAGTTGCATACGTGATCATTTCGGTGTTGATATCGACGCCAACAACTTCGACATCAGAATACCTATAGGCCACCTCTAGTGTCCAGCCGCCAGGGCCACAGGCCAGATCGAGCAGAGATTGTACATGCGTGAGATCAGGTTGTTCAGGAAAGATCCCACCCATTCCCTGGGTAAGCAGACTATCCTGACGCATCAGGCGAGCCATTTCCGCAGATCCGCCAGGCTCTAATACATAGGCACTACTCGTGTTCTGGGCATCGGGATGTTCTTGGGCTGCTGACATGTACATTTCCTCCTCGAAGTCTTTCCTTATCTTAACGAATAAATGGATCGTATCCTGTTTGTCGGAAAAGCGTTTTCTTCTTATCTCTTATCAGAAAAAAGTGGAGTGAATCCACTGTCCTGCTGCGTTCTCCCAGATAGAAGCATTCTTCTGCAAGTTCAGGTCGTGACCCGCTTGTGGGATAATCAGGACTTGTAAGTGCGCATCTGGTGAAAAGAAAGCGGCTTCGTAATCCTGAACGTTCTCGCTGTTTGTACAGTCGAACGTGCCCAAACAGAAGAGATTGTCGTTTTGTCCAAGCACCTCCAAAACCGGCACATGAATCAACTGAGAGAGAGTGGTTGCCTCAATGGTGAAGAAGGTAGCAAACTCGGAATCGGTAATTGTGTCCTTGGTACTCTCATCCTCAGCAATCACGTTGGGGTCTGCATTCGGCTTATAATAAAAGATTTGCCCGCGTGTGCCAGGATCGGTTGTTAGATAACCCAGCAGTAGCCCTCGAAAACGAAGGTCCGGGTCTAACAACGTCGGGTGAATTTCGGTCCCAAGAAGCGCCACCTCAATAGGGTCTACAAAATGGATAAACCCAGTCAGAATAACACCATCCGGACGCGCCAAGATAGGATTGGCAGCTTCGTCAATGCTGATAGCCGAGCCAACTGAATGGGCAACCAGCACCACTTTTTGGAAGGCTGGCCCTCCGTAAGAGCCGGTTTTCAGATCACTGATAAGCTGTGATAGGACATAGGCATCGGACTGGATGGTCACCAATTCGGGAAGAGGGCGATCACTCGCGCCAAACCCCAAACGGTCGTAGTTAAAGGTCGCGTAGCCCATCTGGCCCATATTCTGTGCGTAGGAGTAATTACCCGACTGGCAGGCCGGGCAAGAAAAATCCCAATAACTATGGTTATAGGTTGATCCATGAACCGTGAGTTGGACCAAACTCCCTGGTGCCTGGTTATAGCAAAGCCAGGCCGCGACATGATTGGCTGGGAAAAGATCTAGCACGGACATACGTACCGGAACCACATAGCGGTTGCATTGGGTAGTCCCTCCAACTGCATGTACAGATGGGCGAGCTACGAAGAGAAGGCTTGACAAGAGCATCAGTAAGCTGAGTATAACACAAAGACCCTTGACTGAAGAAAGATGTTGCAGTTTCATTATTATCAGTGTTTGCGCAGAGTGGAAACCCCTGGCTTCAGCCATGGGGAGTAAACTGCCGCGGCTCCTTTCTCGTAACGATAGCCATCACATTGATTATTCAGCACCCTTTTGACGATGGTGTCACAAAGAGATGGGCTGTTTGGTGCAGTCTGATATGCGAGAAGCTTCTAAACATTCCACACGTACCGAAAATAAGTATAGTAGATTCTTATCGATAAAGCAATGTTTTATTCGTTATACAAGAGAATTTTAATGAAAAATTTATGTTGACCTCGCGTTTTTTTTCAGGTATCCTGAACGCATACCCAGGTTAAAGCACAATCTTTACAGCAAAGTTGCATTGCCCGTACGTAGCAAGCGCCGTCTGGCAATAGATTACAACACAACAGCGTGGTTAAACGCTCAGCGTCTTTTTAGAGATGTTTTGCTGTTTGGCCGCCAGCATAGAGGAGCATGTATGGCCGATCTCGTTCTGAACGATGCTGGAATATCCCAGGATCGTCGTGGGAATA
>JBDTBU010000356.1:0-6492 GCA_039923935.1 Ktedonobacteraceae bacterium
CGGGGATAACAGGCTGATCTTGCCCAAGAGTCCATATCGACGGCATGGTTTGGCACCTCGATGTCGGCTCGTCGCATCCTGGGGCTGGAGTAGGTCCCAAGGGTTGGGCTGTTCGCCCATTAAAGCGGCACGCGAGCTGGGTTCAGAACGTCGCGAGACAGTTCGGTCTCTATCCGTCGTGGGCGAGGGACTATTGAGGGGAGTCATCTTCAGTACGAGAGGACCGAGATGGCTGGACCGCTGGTGAGCCAGTTGGGGGGCCTCCCCCAGAGCTGGATAGCTACGTCCAGAAGGGATAAGCGCTGAACGCATCTAAGCGCGAAGCCGAACCCAAGATGAGTAGTCCCACATTCTGCGGAATGTTAAGATCCCAGGAAGAGTACCTGGTAGATAGACGACACGTGGAAGCCTGGTAACAGGTGTAGCGAAGTCGCCCTAATGATCGTACGGCTTGTGACCCTTTCTTGTTCGTGAGGAGGGACCATCATCAAGCGAGCACAAGACTTCGAGCGTGAGCCGCTGTTTTTCTTCTTCGGTCTCGGCAAAATTGAGGTAATCTATTCTGTTCAAATTCAGTTGGTCAACAAAACACTTACTAAAAGCGAGCCGCTTGCGTGCTCGCTTTTTTGTCGCGCCAAAAAGAGCGGACACTTGACTTTTTTTTAGCTTTCAAGCAGAATAGTAAAAAGCCCTACCCTTCCCAATTTTGTGAAGAGCAGTTCTGGGAAAATCATCCTGTATGAGAGATTCCAATGGGAATGGACGTATATTCTCTAGATGATACAAACCAAGTGCTGTTCTGATGAGGTATATCTGTCGCTTGAATCTCGATCCTCAGCCTGAAAAGGGCGGGATGCTGGTGGAATGACCAGTTTGTAAGATTTTGCTGTAAAAGGATATACACGTTCTGCAAGGAGCAACCATGGTGCGACAGAGTTGGTCAGATGAGGATCTGGCCCTACGGCTGCAACAGCGTGATCCAGAAGCTTTGGAAACACTTATTTCTCGGTATTCTCGTGAATTATTCTATTTTATCCGTCTGGTGCTAGATGGTATTGGAGTGGCTCAGGATGCTGAAGAGTGTGTCAATGATCTTTTCGTCGCTGTTTGGCAGGAGATCGATACTTTTGATGTCGTGCGAGCAACATTGCGGACGTGGTTAACAATGCGTGCAAAATATATCGCATTGGATAGACGCCGCCAACTCTGCCGGAAGCAAACGCATTCTTTGCAATCGGCAGATGAAAACCGTCAGTGGGCGACAGGTGGTATGGGAGGCCATAAAGCTTTGAGCTGGGGAGGGCACGAACGTGATATGCGCGCGACGCTTCCTCCACATCCTGAAGCAAGCATGGAAAACTTGTTGGAACAGAGTGAACGGCGCGAAGAACTGCGCCTGGCCTTGGCGACGTTGCCTGAGCTTGACCGCTATTTGATCTACCAGCGCTATTTTAAAGATGCCACGACAGAGGAATTGGCAGCGAAGACGGGCCTGACACGTCACGCTGTTGATACGCGCCTCTGGCGAGCGCGGAAGAGCTTACGCGATGCCTTCAAGGAGTACGTCCATGAGTATGAAAGAATTTGAGCGACAACAGAATAGTGAGGAGACAGAATCCTCTTCCCTTTTTATACAGAAGTGTCATCACCCTGGCGATTTCAGCGAGGACGAGCTGGCCTTTGCCCAGGAATTAAACGCGCTTTTTTCCCCAGAAGCAGAAGAGTTGCCTCCGTATTATGTGCCAACCCTGCTTGACTCCGAGGACCAGCGTTTTGATCCCGTTGAACGTGGATTTGAGTATAAAACGAGCGCACATGTTTTTCAGCGTTTGAAGTTACGCAGGCGTTTATTCTACACCGATACTTCTCCACTCAGGGTATTAAACGCGGCCATGGGCAATTCACCAACGCGCCGCCCTCTGTTGGTACTTGTTGCAACATTTCTGTTAGTGATGCTGGTAACGGTGGCATTTACGGGGCCTTCGTTTGCCTCAGGCGTTGCTCTTCTGCTGCGTGGAACCCATGGTAGCGGGGTATACCAGGTTCCACGCTATCCTCCTCTTGGAATGGTGCGACCCCCTTCAACTGATGAGCAGAACGTATCCGATGGGGATAAAGGTTTTTCCCTTCTTGCTACCCAGCAACAAATGCATTTTCCGATGTATTTTCCACAAAATATGCCGTTGGCTTACTCTCTGGAACATATCAATCTCTACGTTGGCCTTAACCAGCAATGGGCAGATGGCCCGATGTTAGAGTTTGAGTACAGCCTTCCTCCTTCTGCGGTTGCTTACAAAGGAACAGGTAAGATATGGGTACGCGAATTTAAGCCGAAAGCGGATGTACTCCAACTTGTGAAAGATGGTGCGTCTGTGCCAATCCAGATGGATAATAATGGCCGGGCTTTGGCTATTTATGTCGATGGACAGTGGGACATGCTCGGAAAGAACTCACCAGTGTGGACATCTGGGCAGCGCAGTGAGTTGGTGTATCAATTAAACGGTGTTATCTTCTGGATCGTTGGCGATCAGCGTGATGGTATTGGTGAGCAGCAATTGATGCAGATTGCTCAAGGCTTGACGCCTCATACTATTGACAGGCGCTATGGTATGATGGGAGATACAATCTCTGTGCAACAGTTGAACAAAAATGTTCCTGGTCCGTTCTCGAATGATGTCATTGTGGTATTTCCCGAAGGCGACAACAATGGCCCGTATTATATCAATGTTGGTTCATATGGGCCTCCGAAAAGCGTACAGTGACGCCAAGAACAGAACGTATGGTTAGGGTTTTTCAAGCTCTCACTTCTCTATCACCTACCGTGACGGAGGAGCGAGAGCTTGAAAAACCCTGATTTGTGACCCATTTCATAGAGATTCAGATGAGTAATGGTATACTACATCTATATAAGGTTGATGTTTGATCTTAATAGCGCATGGACCGGGCCACAGGAGGGGCTACGGTTGACGAGGAGGAGGCTGTTCGGAACCTATCAGCGGGAAGCCTCCAGGGTATCTTCACAACCCTGAAAAGAGAGCCGACAAAACCAGTCGGTAACGGTTGGGACAAAATGCTCTCAGTGATGAAATTGATGAAAAATCCTTTTTCTCATCACGGCATCTCGTCATGCCCGAAAATAGAAAGGATACCACCATGTGCGGTATCATTGGCTACGTTGGCCCCCAGGGGACCGATGTTACTACCATTTTGCTCGAAGGTCTCTCCAAACTCGAATATCGCGGTTATGATTCCGCTGGCATTGCTGTGCTTACTTCCGCTGGTACGCTTGAAATCCACCGCCGTGCCGGTAAAATTGCTAATCTTAAAACTGCTGTTGCAGAACTCGAACACCCTCAGCCCGGCCCGTTGGGGATTGGTCACACACGCTGGGCCACACACGGACGCCCCAACGACATCAACGCACACCCCCATCTCGATTGCAGCGGCGTGCTAACGGTGGTACATAATGGTATTATCGAGAACTATGTCGAATTACGGACCGAGTTAATTCATGCGGGGCATAATTTCCTCTCAGAGACCGATACCGAGGTTCTTTCTCATCTGATCGAGCGTGAATACTTTGGTCAGGCCAATCACGACCTTGAGCAGGCTGTACGTCTGGCTTTGGGCCATGTCACTGGTGCGTACGCTATTGCGGTGATCAGTTCGGAACAACCTGACCTGCTGGTGGGCGCACGCCTAGGTGGAGGTCCGTTGATCGTTGGTCTGGGCGAGCATGAGCAGTACCTAGCCTCGGATATTCCCGCGCTGCTCAAACATACGCGACGCGTGCTGATCCTCGACGAGGGCGAAGTGGCTACACTGCGTTCTGCTGGCGCGACACTCACCAAGCTCGATGGCACGTTGATCGAGCGTGAGCCAATGCTCATCGATTGGGACGCGGAGGCTGCTGAGAAGGGTGGCTATCCCCATTTCGCGCTCAAGGAGATCCACGAGCAGCCCGAAGCCTTGCGCCGTGCTCTGACTGGCCGCGTACGCGAGGGACAATTGTATCTAACCGAACTTGATCTGTTGCGTGCCTCTGGCAAAATCGACAAGATCCAGCGTGTGGTAGTGGTCGCTTGCGGTAGTTCGTTTCATGCTGGCCTCGTCGCTAAGTACGCCATTGAGCAGTGGGCGCGTATCCCCGTTGAGGTGATTACCGCCGCCGAGTTCCGCTATTGCGACCCTATTGTCGGACCAGATACGCTGTGTATCGCTGTCACCCAGTCCGGCGAGACGGCTGATACGCTGGTTGGGATTCGCCAGGCTCGCGAGCAGGGTGCGCCAGTCATCGCTATCACCAACGTTGTAGCCAGCGCTATCACGCGTCTCTCGGATGCTGTGCTCTACTTGCAGGCTGGCCCGGAGATCTGCGTTGTCGCGACCAAATCGTTTCTCAGTTCGTCGGTAGTGCTCTACCTGCTCGGACTCTACCTGGCTCAGCAGCGTGGTCAACTAGGTTCCGAGCAACTTAGCTCATTACTTGGCGCATTAGAGCAACTTCCTGACCAAGTACAGCACATCCTGGATCGTGCCGATAGTCCTGAAGACACCATCGCCCCGCTAGCCCGCCAACTGGCCCATGTCAACAGCGCGATGTTTATTGGGCGCGGCATGGGCTATCCGATGGCCCTGGAGGGTGCGCTCAAACTCAAAGAAATCTCCTATATTCACGCCGAAGGTTTGCCAGCGGGTGAACTCAAACACGGCTCTATTGCCCTGCTTGATCCCGCGACGCCGCTAATTGCCATCGCTACTCGCTCGCGTGTGTATGAGAAAGTCGTCAGCAACATTCAGGAAGTACGTGCCCGTGATGCTCGTGTGATCGTCGTTGCCACCGAGGGTGACGAGGGTATCCGTTTACACGCCGACGACGTCATCTATGTGCCAGCTAGCCTAGAGATGTTCAGCCCGTTGCTGGCCTCGATCCCCCTGCAACTGTTCGCCTATCACGCCGCCGTTGCCCGTGGCTGCAACGTCGATCAGCCGAGGAATCTGGCGAAATCGGTTACAGTAGAATAGTGTAGTGTACAAAGGAGGTCTGAGAGAAAATATCTCAGACCTCCTTTATTGCAATGCTTTTCACAGAGCGTATGTTCGATAACAGACCTACTGCACAATAATAGTGGCTGTCATCGAAGGATGGATAGCACAGTGATAGGTGAAGGTTCCTGGGTGGGTAAAAGTAAAAGAGTAGGTACCCCCACTAGAAGATATAGTTGGCGAATTGAAAGCCCCCTGATCTGCGGTGGCTGTATGCCCCACACTATCATTATTTGTCCAGGTTACTTTGGTCCCTACTTTGACTGTCAGGCTATCTGGGCTGAAAGCAAAGCTCGCGATAGTCACGCTGTTTCCGCCACTGGGTGCAGTCGTCGGGGCAGTGGTAGGTGCAATGGTTGGAGCCACAGTCGGAGCAGTGGTAGGCGCTGTCGTTGGGGCGGTAGTTGGCGCTACGGTTGGAGTGCTATTATTCGCAGTAGCTGGTGAACTGCCACACGCAGCCATGAGCAACAAAATTCCAATCGCAAACAGGCAACACCAGACTTTTGTGATGTTGGTTGTACAATATTTTTGCATGTTTCTTTCCTCCTCAGGTGTTTTCAAAAGGGGTGCAGGCTTCTCGTAGGCTGTGTCATTCCCCCGAATGTGGCGGCCTGTATTTGGGATAGTAACAACAAGCGGCATATCCCCAGCCACGCTATCCACAATCCTGTCCCCTGACCTCTGTTCTTTTCATGAAGGTGAGTGTTTGTTTTAAACGCTCTATAAGAGAATACGTAGACTAGTTACGCTAGACGGCGTATTCTCTCGTTGCTGCTAGGATCGTAGTGTGTTTACCTCAGAGGTTTAGCAAGACTGCCCTGTGATCGTGCACATTTTCCTTGTGGAAAAATATTTTAGTATTTGCTAAAATATACGTCATATACTTATAAAAAGTATATACATAGTGCATCTTAATTGTCTGGGATACATGTGCTAAATTCGTGCGTAAAATAACCGTCATTCGTAAAATTCTGGTAGCAAGGAGAATTATCCTTCCACCAGATGTCTGTCCCATCGTACCGCTTATGGATTAGGAAACTGCCAAAGGAGTGGACAGCGTATGGCAGAAAATAATGTGCATAAACCCTGGTCCGAGCTAAACGACGTAACGGTTCTGGCAGCACTGCGCTCCAATGGTGATTCGGAGTATTGGAATACGTGCTGTGAATTCGTACGGTTCCTGGTTGAAAAACACTTCTTTAAGCTCCAACCGCAGCTTAAGGAAGAGATTGTCCAGGATATTCTGTTGCTGGTGCACAAAAATGTGGCAACTTTTCGAGGCCAGAGCCAATTTACCACCTGGCTGGTCTCGATTACGCGCAATCGTGCTATTGATGTGTTGCGGCAACTGAAAAATACCAAGCTGTTGGAATTTACCACGGATGAGTTGCCAAATATCGACGAAGGTGCTTCTGCGTGTTCATTTGCTGCTGCGCCAAAAAC
>JBDTBU010000357.1:0-16073 GCA_039923935.1 Ktedonobacteraceae bacterium
ATGCTAGCTCAGGCAGCTAAACGGATTGTCGTAGTGGTCAAACCGGTCGAGATTGTTTCCTGGGATCATCGCAAATTGGGCGGAGTGTATTAGGACACGCATAACCCGCCCGCATCCATCCTTTCCAGAGAGGGGTCTGTCATCCCAAAAGAGAGGGAGTTATTTTTGGTACAATAATTCAATATGCACTATCATCGCGCACGAAATGGTCTGGTACTCCCTGTGATACCGGATACCCCAGAACCGCCTTGGTGTAGGTCCACCCACCATTGATATGTTCCTTTCCAAGCAGTTCCATTTCCTCTAACTCAAAGATCTCTGGGATAGGTTCGTTCAAACTGTTCAGTTTGAGTTTAAAATCGATGCCTGCAATCATGCGGTTTGAAAGCGAGTCAAAGACAAACTCGCATGGCACACCCGCGTGCTTCCATGAGGCTTTCCATCGTTGTCTCATATGTGCTTCTCTAACTCTCTCAAACTTGGTACTACACGCATCACCTGCCGCCCTTTTTCCAGGGTAAATTGCTCTGGGACCGGCTTGCCCTGTTCTATGCGTGTGAACTGGAAGTCAATCTCGGCTAAGATACGGTTCTCTGGGGCGTTGAATGTGTGCTGCTGTGGATTGCCGTCCTGATCGGTCCATGTCGCTTTCCATTGGCGTGTGTGCATGATTTGCTCCTCTACTTTCTCAGTGACTCAGCTATACGGTCTTTTCAAAACATGTACGGTATGGATGTATCTTCAAAGAAAGAATACAGAACAATGCCTCTCGCTGTAACCGAAGGAACATCACGATATCGTAAAGCGAATGGAAAGAGAACGTGATTGCATTGCGATTGGTAGATCAATGGTATACAATATTACTGGATAGCGTTGAACTTGTGTAAAGGATAAGAGTGTATGTCAGATGGTTATTGGTGGTCGCGCTATAGCAATTTTGATGCGGGTGCGGGCGCATATCCCCACATGGGACAAGTGATCGCGCATTATCGAAAAAAGCGTGGCTGGACGCAAGAAAGTCTTGCCGTTGCTCTGGGATGTTCAAAAAAAACAGCGGAAGATCTAGAAGGGCCAAAGGGTATGAATGGACCAGATATGGAACGCCGCAAAACATTGGTGAAGTTGTTGGGAATCCCCCCCGCGCTTTTAGCTCTTGATTGGCGTATATCAGCTTTCCAGGATAATAGCTCCGCGTATGAACAAGTCCCGGAAAGCATCAAGCCACTTTTGGAAGAGGATACCTACTCACTTTATAAGAGCGTATTGATGATGGGACGCGGATACCTTTATAGTGGGGGGCCACAGTACATTGCTGATACAGTTGAAAATTGTACTAAAAAACTTATCTCTATAGTACATAATACCTCAGCAATAGATCGAGAACCGTGGCAAGAACTCCTCTGTCAGTTTTTTCAGCTTTCTACAAGTTTCGCGCTTCGTCGTCTCGATAAGGCCCAAACACTAAAAGGAGCACAGGCAGCTATCAGATTATCAAATGAAATTGAGAATAATGAGCTTCTTGCATCTTCATTTTACCGCAGAGTGAGAGTCCATGTGGAACATAAGAAGGCTGCTACAACTGATGTCCAAAAACAGCACGATCTCAAACTGGCACAGGAGGATACCCAGGCAGCTCTTAGCTATGTCGAAAAGGTCGGTCCTACCCTTAAAGGCAATATTTACTTGATTGCTTCTGAGGTTTTTTCCTTAGATGCAAGAGATGCAAGTACCCGGAAGCAATGTGAAAAATGGCAAGATAAAGTAACTTCACTCATCTATCGAGGGGTTGATGAAGAGGATGAGACTTCCATCAAACTGAACAAGACGGGATTGCATCATGAAAAAGCGAAAATGCTTCTTCAATTCGGTAGACTTCAAGAGGCACGTAGTGAAGTTCTGATAGCTCGAAAAACTCTTCCGCCTGATATACTCACCTACAATCTTAATTTTTTCCTTACCGAAGCGCATATTTATATGGCAGAGCATGATCTTGAAGCAAGCGCGATTTGTGGAAGCGATGCCTATAAAATTGCGCAGGTTGTGCGTTCTCTAAAAGATGAAGAAGAGTTGAAGCGGCTGTTCTTCTCACTCCAACGTTTAGACAATAAAAATCCCCAAATAGCGAATTTTGGTCTGGTGATGGGCCTATATTAGCAAAAGAGGGTATCTTTTTGCTAGTCAAGAATACCCTCTTTTTGTACCTTGTTCATAGACCATAATAGTGAAATGCTTCTGCGAGGGCATATCCCTTGCCAGAGGCCGCCCCAGCTTCGCTTGCCCAGCGGTGTAGATAGATACTTGGATGGTTTGTGGGGTTCATTTGGCTCGCATGTTTACAGCGGGCCTCGATTTTTTGCTCGATAGTTTCTGCAATGTCCACCCAATGATTAGGCTGATCCGTTGCAAAGAAATAGACCTGCCTCACTTTGTGCGCCGTAATACCATACTGTAACTGTTCTGGATAACTCAGCCGTCCCCGTGCTGCCGCTATTGCATCAAAGGCACACGTACCAATAGCGCGATGATCGGGGTGAATTTCATAGTGCTTCCAGGGGTCGAAGGTAAATACAACATCTGGCTTCCATTGACGAAGAGCAAGCGTTAATGCCTGACGTAGCTCCAATGTTGGTTCTACTAGACCGTCGTAGTAACCATTGAGAAAAACGATTTCTTGCACACCAAGTACTTTTGCCGCTTCTTGTTGCTCTTGCTCGCGAATCGGCATGAGGCGTTCAGAGGTCATTTCAGGATCATCGCTCCCCTTATCACCGCGTGTTGCGATAAGATACCGAATCGTACACCCCTCTGCCGCCAACTTTGCGAGTGTCCCACCACAAAGTGACTCACCATCATCAGGATGGGCAAGTATTGCCATGATCCGCTGTCCCCCTGGTGGCATTAATGTTGGAAAAGCTATTGTCATATCTGGTCCTTTATTGTGTAGATTGAGAAGAGGAAAGGCTATACATAAGCCTACCCAACTCTCTAGGAGAGTGTATAGCGATGAAACTGCTCAGTGTAAGGATACTTGAGTGTGGCTCCAGCCTGGATCGCTCTGGCATGGATACGCTCATCCACATTTGGCCCCATCTGGCTTGTATGCAGGTGGAGGGCCGCGAGTTTCTTTTCTAAAGAACGGCATTTCATCCAAGTATATCATTTATAACAAAGCCTATGGTACAATCGACGTATCAAGCATTCAGGCTTGTTCAAGCAACGATAGAATGCTATGTAGGGGATTGGAATACTCAGACAAAATAAAAGCAAAGGTACTTCTGATTATGGCTCAATCCTATGAAATACAAACACAAGGTACCCTCTACGTTATCGCTTGCGCTAGCCGCCCAGCGGGACGGGTAGACCGTTTGGTAATGACTGCTCAAAGGGCTAGTTGAGATGTTTGAGGCAATTGAATCAGCAGTACTTCAAGAACCATTTGATTTTCCTCAATAACCCATAGTATATAGTTGTCTAGATGACTAAACGATATTCCCATTTCCTCATCGAAACCCTTGACGCGCTCTATAGTCTATGGTACGATTCTCTCAATGCAACGCGATCTGTGTATCTAACGACGATAGTTCTCAAAGCTAGCGCGAGCGAGCACACAACCACCTTGCTTGCACGAGATTCTTCTATACATCGCATTCTCCGCAGAGAGTAATCTCTGTATGTTTATAGATACCATCCTAGCATTTGTTTGTTCATTTTTACCCTTTTTGTGCGCCTTTTTTGCACAGAAGCAAGTATTTACCCGTACGAAGTAGAAAGGACATCTTGAGGATGAGCAACAATCTCCGTTTCGACAACACCGACACGTTCCTGGTTGAGAATCGCCTCTTTGAGCCGCCACAGGAGACGAAAGAGAACTCTAATCTCATGGCCTACATGCGCTCGAAGGGCTTCGACAACTACGAGGATTTCTACCAGTGGTCGTTGCAAAACCGTTTCGAGTTCTGGGACGACATGGCGAAAGAGTTGCACTGGTTCAAACCCTGGACCAACACCTTTGAATGGACCACGAAACCGTTCTTCAAGTGGTTCAACGGCGGCAAAACGAACATTGTCTACAACTGTCTGGACCGGCACAAGGGCACGCCAACCTGGAACAAGGTCGCCTTCCATTGGGATGCCGACGATGGCTCTAGCCGCACGCTTACATACAAAGACCTGTATGTTTTGGTCAACCGCATGGCCAAAGGCTTGCAAAATCTGGGCGTGAAAAAGGGTGATCGTGTGGCGATTTATATGCCGATGATCCCCGAACTGGCGGCTGCTCTGCTGGCCGTAACACGTTTGGGGGCAGTGCATAACGTGGTCTTTGGCGGCTTTGCAGCACCCGCGCTAAGTGGCCGCATCAACGACTCCAAAGCCACTGTAGTGATTACCGCCGACGGCAACTATCGCGCCGGCAAACTGATCGAGTTGAAGAAGATTACCGACGAGGCGCTGAAAGATACCCCCACCATCGAGCACGCGTTAGTCGTGCAACGCCTGGGTCTGGACGTGAACATGCAGGCTGGACGCGATGTCTACCTGCACGATCTGCTGGCTGACATCCCTGAGGATACCGAGGTGCCGTGCGAAGAGATGGATGCCGAGGATATGCTCTACATCCTCTACACAAGCGGCAGCACCGGCAAGCCCAAGGGCGTTGTGCATGTGCATGGTGGCTATAGCGTCGGCGTCTATGCCACGACTAAATTTGTCTTCGATCTCAAACCCGACGATGTTTTCTGGTGCGCGGCTGACATTGGCTGGGTCACTGGGCACAGCTACATCGTCTACGGTCCCCTCATGAACGGCGTGACCAGCGTGATGTTTGAGGGCATACCCTCACATCCCCAGCCAGACCGCATTTGGAGCATTATCGCCAAATACAAAGTCACCGTACTCTACACCTCACCGACTGCTATTCGCGGCCTGATGCGTTTCGGCGAAGAGTGGCCGGCCAAGCACGACCTGACCAGCTTACGTCTGCTGGGTACTGTAGGCGAGCCAATCAATCCCGAAGCCTGGATGTGGTACCGCGAGAACATTGGTGGCGGCACACGTCCCATCGTCGATACGTGGTGGCAGACGGAGACAGGCGCAATCCTGATTACTCCAAACGTGACCATTCCCTCGAAACCAGGCAGCGCGACCCGGCCATTCCCGACCATCGAGGCCGATGTCGTGGATAAGGACGGTAAATCGGTTGGTTCCGACAAGGGCGGCTTCCTGATCATTCGCCATCCTTGGCCTTCGCAGATGCGCACCATCTACGGCGATCCCGCCCGCTACGAGACCTACTGGAACACCCTGCCAGATGTCTACTTCGCCGGAGACGCCGCTACGAAGGACAGCCTGGGCTACTTCCGCATCCAGGGTCGTGTGGACGACGTTATCAAGGTCAGCGGGCACCGTCTAGGTTCGATGGAGATCGAGTCGAGTCTGGTCAGTCATCCAGCCATCGCTGAGGCTGCCGCAATTGGCAAGCCCGACGATCTCAAGGGTGAGCGTGTAAAGGTCTTCCTGATCGTCAAAGCTGGCTTCGAGGCAAGCGATGAACTAGCCAAAGAACTGAAGCTGCACGTACGCACAACCGTCGGTCCGCTGGCTGTGCCCGACGAGCTTGAGTTCGTGCCCTCGCTACCCAAAACGCGCTCCGGCAAGATCATGCGCCGCGTGATCCGCGCCCGCGAACTGGGCGAGCCAACTGGTGATATCAGTACATTGGACGGGTAAAAATTGTAAAAGAGAGTAGAGTGTATAGGAATGGCGCTAGTGCCATTCCCATACACTCTACTCTCTTTTACACTGCAAATTTGTGCGTTTGGCAAGCAAACACAACGGCGCTAAGGATGAAAAGAATGCTGATCGTTTTTTTTGCATGAATACTCCCAAAACTTACTCAAGAAAAGACTCGTGCAGCTTCACAAACGGTTTATCACAGCATATATATAATGATACTGGAAATGAAACACCAAGTCAATCTCATACACACTGAATATACCAGCAATGGCAGAAGCGGGCTTTAAAGAATAGCAAAAGCAGTTTACTCCAACGCCAGCCCATAATACTCATACGTGCGCTCAATCTCAAAGCCGAGCGAGCGGTAGAGGTTCAGCGCAGTTAGGTTGTTGGTATCGACTTCGAGCATGATGAGCTTTGAGTTGTGCTCGCGGATGGTAATGATAGCTTCCTCTAGTATCTGGCGACCATGACCGCGTCCGCGATACTCTGGGCGCACGAAAAAGCCGTAGATGCCCATCTCCTGGGGCATTTCCTCGACGCGCAACGTGCCCACTGGCTCCGCGCAACCCACGTCTTCGCCGCCATAGGTCGCGATATAAAAACGCTGATTGGGACGCGCCCAGGCGTGCAGGATGTGCTGGCGAGCCCGCTCATTCGAGTCGCCAAAGTCGGCAGCCAGAATCAGTGCTAGCTCATCCAGGTCATCGTGAAGCGCTTCGCGAAAGAGCAGACGGTCATCGAACTGGAGACGCGGCTGGAAGGTTTGCAGCACCATGCGATGCTCAGCGAACTCGCGTCCGGCCCCAACAGCCTGCACACACGCCTGCCCACTGATCGAGGATGTTTCACAGGCGAAGAGCAGGCGGTGAATGCCTCGGCTCAGACATTCCTGGCGTGCGGCTGCCAATAACTGGCGACTCAAACCTTGACGCCGAAACGCAGGATGAACCATGCAGCTCACTTCCTTAAGATCGCTATGATAGCGGTCCAGCAGCAGATAGCCCACTAATTGATCGTCATGATACCAGAGAAAGAGATCGTTGGTTGGCAGCGTAGACTCAACGAGCAGGTTGTAATCGAGCCGCATCAACAGGTGCTCGTGGGCAGTACAAAGCGCGGTCAGTTGCTCAACCTCTGCCATCTCTTGCTCTGTCAGTGTGTGTTTCGCAACAAGTCCTTGCCGTATAGTATAATCCATCGTATGCCTCTTTTTTTCCTGGTACATCCTCAATCAGCTATCCCGCTTGCTATTGCTCATGAGCATCGTGTATATGCAATGGGGTTATGCCCCATCAGCGAGAGTACATAACCCCATTGCACACACACCTATACATCTATTATGAAGCGTTCGCGTGGGCCTGAATCCATTCTACAATATCGCGATCCAGTTGTGCGCGGTCAATCTCCATTTCGGTGTCGTGAGCATAGTCGGGATAGGCTTGCCAGCTTTTATCGCGGCTGCCCAGCGTCTCGTAGAGCTTACGCGTACCTGCTGGCACAACTGACTTGTCTTGCTCCGCCTGGATGACTAAGGCCGGGATGCTCACGTTGCGTGCCAAGTTGAGCATTTGCAAACGCATACGGAAGATTTGCAAAAGGAAGGTAGCGGTCAGAGCACGCCGCCAGTAGGGATCGGCCTCTAGCATGGTGGCTGCCTCTGGGTTTGTCGTCATACCCTCGGTGCCGCCGGGTGTACGCCAGAGCCGTTTTGAGCGCATGAGGCCACCACCGAAGACGCCAAGCGTCATGCCTAGAGACACTTTCGAGCTATCCTGCACCCAGGGATTGAGGAAAATCACACCATCCAGCAGATCGCCATGCTTAGCCGCCAAGTATGTGGCGAAAATTCCGCCCATGCTATGCCCTAGCACGTAGAAACGCGTACCCTCACTGGCGTGACGCCTGCGAATCTCCTCAACCACTGCCGCCAGATCTTCCACATACTGATCGAACCGCTCGATATGTCCCGGTAGACCTTCAGAACGGCCAAAACCGCGATGATCCACAGCATAGACCGAAAGCCCCTGCGCGGCCAACGCATTGCCCATGTCAATAAACCAGCCACTATGCGCCCCCAGGCCGTGCATGAGCAGTAGCACATTCCGGCTTTCCGTTTTCCAACTGCGCAAAAACAGCTTGCAGCCATCGACCATTGTCAGCGTCTCCGTCGCGGTATGTATCTGGGAAGTGCTTTGCATGCTGCCCCAATCGCCGGGGGCATCAGTTTGAAAGAGCATGATGCCAGAGCCTCCTTGTCGCCAAAATAACGTATCGATTGCAGTGATTGCAAGAAGTATACCAGTTTGGAAGCTCAAACGCCACTTATACATCGCTCCGCGCCACCTGGATCAGCGTGGGGGGCGTGTTGCGCGTCACATAGATAGCGCGTCCTGTGGGCAATTCGCCGGAGATATTCTGTTTGTGTAAAGCCTGCCGACCTTCGGCGGGGTCGCCGCGCATCAACAGACCTGGAGCTTCTGTATTCTTGACAGCCCGGAAGATAGGATCATAGGTAACGCGTGCAAGCTCGGTCACACGCCGGGCCAGGATAAGATGCAGGCCAATATCTTCCCCTGAGATTAGGAAGCTCTCCAGAGTATTGAGCGGATTGTTGTTTTGCGGCGAGGCTGTGGCAACACCTTCGTAGTCATCAGCCACGACATAATAGCGTGGGCCACTCCATGCCTGCCCATCTGGTGCCTGCAAACATTCCTCCTGGCGTTTCAGCATCTCTGCATCGAGGCGTTCAGCGGCCTCTGTGGCCTGATCGGGAGTGATTGCATAGGCCATAAGATGCTCACTGCGCTGAAATTCCACCAATGTCTTGCGGTAATCAATCAGGAGAATCTTCGCCTGCTCTGGCGTATAACGTTGCATCAGACTGCGCATCCAGGTGCGCAGCAGGGTCGTTTTGCCACACTCGCGGTCCCCCAAAATCAGCAGGTGCAAGTCACCCCTAGCCATGTTCAGGTAGAAGGGGCTGATACGCACCTCTTCCAGGCCAATAGGCACGCCCGGTTGCTCATCGGGCGACGGCAGAGGAAGATCGCTCCAGGGTATCTCTATGGGCAGGGCACGAATGGAGGGTGCTGCCTGACCCTGCCAGGACTTGCTGGCTCGCGCCACCAATTCTTCTAGGGCTTGCTGGACTGAGTTATCAGGCTGCTCTTTCATGCTTTTGACAATAGGTAAAGCAGTCTGAAAAACCAGCTTAGCTGGATGCAAGCCACGGCCTGGGGCACTCGCTGGCAGGGTGACTGCTAATTTGCGGTCAACCTCTGAATCGCCTGGGTCATTGAGACGCAATTCCAGACGCGAACCCATATTGGCACGCAGGCGCGTACGAATCTCCAGCCAGAGGTTGGTAGCCAGGACAACGTGTACGCCATACGTCAGACCGTTGGCAATCAGATGCCCAATATCAGCGAGAATATCTCCATCGCTCGCTTCAAGGTCGGTCTGCATCTGGCCAAAGTTGTCCACCACGAGAAATACATCCCCAAATTCCTGGTCATTCAATTGCCCCTGTTGACGCAGTTGACGATAGGCTGCCATACTATCGATCTCGCGGGCAACAAAAAGTGCCTCACGCTCAGTCAGAACTTGCTTCAAACGACGCAAAACGCGGCGCATCTTATCGCGTGCAGCACGGCTGCAAATTGCCCCGACATGGGGCGCGTTCTCAAAGACACGCAGAAAACCACCACCAAAATCGATCCCATAGATCTGCACATCGCGTGGTGTGTGCGTGACGATCAACGAAGCCAACAACGTACGCAAAAACATACTCTTGCCCGATTGTGGTGCCCCCGCAATGGCGAGGTGGCCTCCGATACCAGAGAAATCGAGAATCAGAGGTACCTGCTTCTGTTCGGCAGGTTGGTCTAAGATGCCGATTGGCACACAGAGATGACCCAGAGGGAGCGGTTGAGGCCAGTGTGAACCATCCAATGAGCCTAGTCCGCACTTCTTCAATACCAGAGCCAGCGAAACATTCTCGCTTAATGGCGGCTGCCAAACCGCGTGAACACGCCAACCGTTAGGCGGCTCCGGCACCTGTGCAATACGCTCCACCACCATAATCATTTCAGTACGCTCTTCTCCGCTCTCCGACTTTTCCTCTACCACTACCTGCGGCACCTGGTAGGGGACGAGATGTCCGGTTGAAGTAAACTCAGCAATCAGGTCGAGCGGATTCACTTCCTTCTGTTCTGGCGGGACATACGGCGTCGAGATCAGCGCTGTCTTAAAAGCTGCATAGATATCCTCGTCCACTTTAAAATAGCCTGCACCAGGCGAAGGAGGCAGATAATAAGCATCAGGCCGGCCAATAACTGCTGTACTTTCATCCGGCTTAAAGGTACGCAGGCCGATGCGATAACGTAGGTGGCCTTCCAGACTTCCGATACGCCCTTCACTGATACGCTGCGTGGCTAGCATCATATGCATACCCAAGCTACGTCCAACCTGACCAAATTTCACAAAGAGCGCCAGGAAATCTTCATGGGTGGCAATCAACTGGGCGAACTCATCCACAATAATCAACAGATAGGGCATTGGCTCCATTTCTGGATTTTTGCGCCATTTGGCCTGGTACTGGCGAATATTGGATAGGTTGCCCGCCTGACTCAACATATTCTGGCGTCGTTGTTGCTCGCCAAACAGCGAGGCATGCATACGATTGATCAAATGGGTATCATTTTCCAGGTTCGTAATCATTCCGGCTAAGTGAGGCAGACCCTCAAAGTCGGCAAAAGCCGCACCAGCCTTGAAGTCTACCAAAACAAAGCTCAGGGTATAGGGATCGTGGGTCAAAGCTAGGCTGGTTACGACTGTACGCAGCAGTTCACTCTTGCCCGAACCGGTTGCGCCAACTACCAGGCCGTGTGGCCCATAACCACCCATAGCCATCTCTTTGAGATCAAGCAGGAGCGCACCACTTTTCTGGATACCAATTGGCACGCGCAAAAGCTGTTTCTCGTCGAGCTTCTGCCATAATTGGCGCACATCGAAGGTTTCCAGGTCGGGTACGTGATGTAAATCCAACAAACCAATGCTCTCGGAAAAATCGATATCAGCCTCGCGATCAACCAGTTGCAAGGGTGTCAGGTTGCGCACAAGATCCTCGCAACGCTGTAACTCTAGACTGTCGGTCTGGACAAACTCAAACTCGCGCCCGCCGAGAGTTGTCTCTTTATAGGAGAGTTGATATTGCCCAATAAAAGGAGTCAGCGAGAGACGTGCCCTGGTCAATGATGGTTCCTGCTCCTGCGTTGGGCAAAGGCAGAGGACCGTTATGCCCAAGGCAGATCCATCACCCATCAACGCCTCTAATCCCGGCACACGCGTCAAGGGACCAGAGTGCGCATAGTTGTCCAGAACGATGAGCAGATGGGGAATCCGCGCCCGTAACTGCGCTTTCTCCTGCCCTGCACCTGACGATGCTCTTTCTTCGCTAAACTTATGGCGTTGCTCCAATTCCGGCCCAAGCTGGGTTTCCATAATAATCTGAAGATCCTCAATAGTACCAGCCAGCATGGAATAGAGTTCAGGATCGCCGGGTTGCTGGATTTTGACTGGGCGTAAGCGGCGGGTATGAGGAGTCCATTTCAACCAACTCCATTCCGGTGCGGCATGTTCAGGAAAATAGCCGATGATCCGTACTTCGCTCGACGCATGAAAGGTCACGATCTGGGCCAGCAGCGCACGGACAAGCCCCGTCACAGCCTGACGCGGGCCGGTAACTGAAACCGTGCCCAGTTGACCCAAAGGAATCACCAATGGCTGGGCATCGACATGGCTGTAGTTCGTTACCAGATCGCGTGCTTCTTGCAGAAGATCGGGGGTATATTTAGCCTTATAGTCTTCCTGAAACGTGACCTGACAACAGAGAGCGGTTGGAGCCAGACCGACCCGTACGTGAAGAAAATCTTCATCTGCTGGGCGGCGCTCCCAGAGTACCTGACGCTGGCTAACCAGTTCTGATAAACGCTGTGGGTCGGGATAGAGGCGCGTGTAATACAGCGATTGCTGTTTGACAATCTCATTCAAGCGACGCTGGACACTCTCCAGGTAGCCCTTGTACGTTTGCTTCTCTGCCTTATAAGCCTGCTTGCCTGCACGACGCTGGATAAAGTTGGAAAGAAACATCACCCCTATTGAAAGCGGCAAAATGCATACTTCTGCCACGAGTATCAGGGGGCTTCCTCCGCCTCTGTCTCCTACTGACGAGATCATCACGACTGTCATCAAAAGACCGGACAGGGGATAGAGAAGCTGGACCAGAGCGGCGGCCCCACCCTGTTTCAGCGGTATTTGCGGAGGCGGCTGCAACTGAAATGCCTCCTGAGGCAACGATCCAGGATAATTTCTTACTGGGCGGTAAAAGGTTGTCTCCGGTCCGTGCATGGCCATGCTTCTCTGCTCCCTGTAGCTCTTATTGCAGTATTCTCAAACGTCAAGTAGTTTTTGCATGAGGGATATTCCATTTAACGCCAATCCCTCCCGTAGACGCACCAGGCTGAAGAACCTGGGGACGGAAGGATGAACGCTCAGCCTGCTGCTGTTTGGCAACGAACGCCGCATGATCCTGTAATAAAAGGATCGCGCCATCGACCACTCCACAAGCTAGGAGCGAATAGGTAGGAGGCAGAGCCATGCCCTTGCCGGGAATGACCAGGCACCACTGTGCCTGCGCGAACTGGGGCAAGCGCGGCGAGACACAGAGTTCCACCATTTTCGGAAGCAATTCTCCGACTGGAACCTCCGCTGGCAATTTGAGATCGATGCGGCGTGTCGGACCAACAAGCGTGAGTAAAATTGTTTGCATATAGTATTTAAAATAACAGAAAAAGCGCACAACTACAAAACGAAAGGATTGGACCTCCGCGCTTGCCTGCAAGCCTCGAAGAGGTCCAATCTCCTACGATTACAGAAACAAAACACGCGCCTATTGTGGAGTAAAACCTTTTGAGATCGCTGCTTCCAGATCGTCATAGCTGACGCCAGCCTGCTTCACATGCTGAGCAACTTCAGTAAGGCAGTTTTGTACTTCCTGAACATCCTTATGCCAGCGAACCATCACATTGTTGAAGGAGTCAGCACCAGTACCTGACCACTCACTTGCAAGGTTATTAATGGAGTTCGTGACGTTTTTGATCTGCTCCTCCAAATTTTGGGCGGCTGTGGCAAAATCTCCAGCAGCACCGCCTATTGCTTGGGTATTGGCCTTAATCACTTTTGGCATAACATTTTCCTTTCCCTCACGGAAAACTCAAGAAGTATCTCACACATTCTTTGTGAGGCAGTAACCAACAAACAGAGGTATGTGTATCTTCAATAATGTACCATATATTTCCAGTATATTCAAGGGCTTTTCTATTTGTATAATGCAAGTGTCCATTTCACATGAGCAATTCTTGAGCGAAAAACAGACGTGTCAAGCCTGGAAACAGAGAGGTGCTAATATCCTGAACGCGCCCGCAAAAGCGTCATAACCCAGCTCGCAAAATCCGGGCAGGCCGCTAGGTCCGCAGAATGCCAGGCATGGAGAAACATCTGGCGCAGACTGGGATGGATTTCGCGCAAGGCTGTGCGCACAACCTTCAGACGGCGTCTCAAGAGATCAGGCGGCTCCTGCTCACCAAATTGGAAGAAAGAATCGCCATCGGTCAGGGCACGCACCATAGGACTCCACCAAGTCAGGATCTCGGTGAGCAGGATCGCCCCAGCATACCGATCCCCCTCTGGACGACAATTGCCGCGCTGATCCAGATGACGATGCTGATAGCCACGCCAACCCCGGCTCGGTTGTGCCGGTAGCGGCGTTCCATGCAGGTAGAGTCCATCAATATCAATGAATTCCACGCGTTTGGGATTGATGACGATCACGTTATCGCCAGCAATATCGGTATGGGTCAGGTGATTGCTCTCCAGGCTCCAAAGCGTATAGGCAAGGGTCAGAGCTAACTCCTGAGCCTGCTGTTGGGTATACGTCGCGCTGATATTCGCGTCATCCATGAAACCAGCCCAGGTCGGTCCCTGAATCCAGGGCATCAAAACTGCCCATTCCAGAGCAGGATAGATGCTCAGCAGTTCGGGACAAATCGCGCTGGTCAGGCAGAGACGCTGAGCAGTTTGCAAACCCGGCAAATTCCGAAATTGCTGAAGAAGCGCTGTTTGCTGCACTACCTGAGGATCGCGATAGCCAGGGTTGCTGACTTTCAAAGCCCACAGCGTCCTATCTGGGTGACGGCGCAATTGGTAGATGGTAGCCCGGTCTCGCACAACCCGCTGGACTTCGCCTGGCAGCACAGGATGAGGCAAAAACTCATAAGCGCTGGCGTGAATAAGCAGTCTTGTTGCCAAAGCGGGGCTAAAATCAGTCATTGCAAGACAATCCTTTTCCTAAAACAAACATCCTTCAGGTCCAGCGTAACTCAAGGACCGTCATATCGTCGCTGGCAGGTATGGGCAAAAGCTGCCAGATGCGGTTTTGCAATTGTTGATCGTCGAATTGGGCTAGTTGGTGGCCAAGCGTTTCAAGCCCATCAGTGTAGATCACCAGAGGCTCACTCCTGCTTAGCGAACTGACACGGATCGTTAAGAGACCCTGCTGGCCAGAGAGCGTTGACCAGCGGTTGCGGTCATTGTGCTGATCGCCCAATTGCTGGCAGAGGTTGGGCGTTGAGAACACGCGAGCAGTGACATTGCCCATCCAGCAGAAAAGCGCGGGCAAGGTTTGTGAGGGATGCGCAAAACCAGAGGGGGCATAATCGACACGCCCGCAGAAAAAAACTGTCGCGCTCCCATGCCGATCTCGCTGCTCCACCAAAATCTCCTGTTCAAGATCGGGCAAATCCAGAGACAAACCAGCCCAGATCAACTCCTGTTGCGCTTCCCTCGCCCATATGTTGAGCTGTTTGCGCAGTTCAAATGCCATTTTACGCGAATTGCGTGGAACACTCGGTAATGTCAACAAGTAATCGGTCAGACGTGTCGCTAGGTATTTGGCCGCGAAGTTTCCTTGATACGAACCACCAACGCCGTCACAGACACAAAAACTGAGAGTGGAGCCTTGTGAAGCAAAGACCACACGCGCGTAGTCCTGGTTGGGCGCAGCATCAATCTGTGCTTCCTGGCAACGCACCGAACAGAGGCGTAGCGCGACCCGCTCATCGATGGAGGCAGAGACAAACGAATCGGTCTGCTGGTCATTCTCAATGATGCGCCGGTTCGTCTCGCCGCTCAGGTTCTGCATAACACACTTCTCCTGGAAAAGAGTTTAGATCTGGGTAGCCGAAGAGGCAGCCACGGCCAGCCGCATCAACTCCGATTGTGTACCGGGAAAAAAGAGCCGCGTATCTTTTTGCAACTGGTAGCCAGCGGATTTATTCATATTTTGTCGGTAGGTTTCTGGCAAAGGCGAGGAGAGTGCGAAGAGCAGCCTAGCGTATTCATCGGTCAGATGACGCGCCTTGCTCACACCACCCCATTTTTGCCAGTCTTTCACCTGCTTACGCAAGATCTTCTCAGCCATCAGCACATTCTCCACCAACACTGCTCCATCGTCCACGCTCATCTCACGGATACGCTGGACAATCGGCGAAGGGTCTTGGGTGGTACGCAGTGCGTCCGTCAGGTGACAAATCAGAGGCGCAGGACAACTTTTATAGTTCGCTAAATTCTGCTGCAAGAGTTTTTCCACCTGACTAAAACCGGCAGCCGTATCTGTCGCATTGCCACCAGCTTGCAATTCCGGCGGACCTCCCACACGCATCAGGTCGGGCAGGCCGCGTATACCATCCAACAGGTCTAAGACTACCGTACTATAGGCAAACATAGCAATATGATAGCGTGGCTGAACTTTATTATCACGCATCGAGCGCAGCACCATGCCTTTAATCCCCTCGCGTAAAGCGGCATTGACCAGGGCCATCTTGGTCATGCGTGTAGCGGGGTCGCACAAATCATTCATTGACGCGCTGGCATCTATTAAATATATCACCAGAGCGGGCGTCAGCCGTGTTGAGGGCTGCACGTACTTCCCTGTTTCCATGTGCTCTGTTCCTATCCATTTCTTAGAAAAAGGGATGCACGCTTTGCATTCCCGCTTTGATAGCTTTTCAGCCTTACGACTGCAATAGTCTTATCGATTCTCTCATTCATTCTGGTCAGTATAATATTCATATCTGCACAAGTCAATGGATCAGGCAAAGAGCTACCTTTGTTGAACACGCTCAAGATTACTGCTATACTGAAAGCATATTTATAGCTACGTATGTTCTAAAACAAGGAGGTTTTCCCAGTGTTATCTTCTCGCATCTTTGTCAGTTACG
>JBDTBU010000358.1:0-8979 GCA_039923935.1 Ktedonobacteraceae bacterium
ACGCCGCTGCCTCCGCTGAGTGAGCCGCCCGCGTAAAAAGCCGCCGCTGCCGCCGACTGATACGTGCGTGGTGCGAATGGCTTGTTCTGCCGCGTTTCGCTGAGTAGCTGCATGGGTAGGGGTGAGCCATCGGTGTAGCCCGCCAAGTCCTCCGCTGGAAAACCCAGGTGGATCAGAGCTTGCTTGATATGCCCACGCCGCGAGGCATCGACTTGAATCGTTCGGTTATTGATCTGGCGCAGCAAGAAGGGTTGGGTGCGCTTATTGCGCATCACCTCAATGAGCAGCGCCGCGTCGTCTGATACCAGCAGAAGCATCTCGCCCTCGCGGATCAGCTTCAAGCGGCCATAGCGGCTGATATATTCGCGCACATCCACGGAGACATTGGCAGGGATCGCATATTTGCTATAACTGTTGAGCTGGTCGAGCACGGCTTGAGCGTCCATGCCACCGGCTGCCGCATTCCACAGAGAGAGTGGTGAGAGGCGATAGGTGTGGATATGCTCAGGAGATTTCTCCAACTCAGCGAACTGAGCCAGCGCGTCCCTGGCTTCGGTATGCAATGGGTGATCGACTTCTAGTAAGATTGTGCGGTCACTCTGAACGATCAGTGGGTTGTTTGGATTCATGAATTCCCTTTTCCTCGTCTACATACATTATACGCCTGGCATATCTGCCCAGTTACGAATATATTTGAGAATGGTGCTCGCACCGGCCTCTTCATAGCCGTGCATGAGATGGCGTGCGCCGGTAATGACTTTAATGCCCCTGGGGCCTTGTTGCTGTTCTACAAACGGCTCCAGCTTGTAGAGCGGGCAGATCTCATCAAATTCACCGGTGACAAAAAGTTTGGGTCGTTCAAACGCTTTGGGAAAGCCGCTACTGGTAGCGCGATAGAGTGGTAGGCTAATGGCAACCACTGTGCGCACGCGTGGATCAAAAGGCGCGTAGGTCAGCGCCATATAGGCTCCAAAAGCGTGACCGATGAGGCAGAGCTTGTTGGGATCGGCCCCCGGCTGGGCTAGCGCGTACTCAATGGCACCTGCGATATCCAGTGGCTCCATGCGCCCATCGGTCTGCTGTCCCTTGCTTTGTCCCACGCCGCGAAAATTGAAGCGTAGAGCAATCATACCATCTTCTGCCAGTTTCCTGGCGACTTTCACAAGTAAAGAATCGCCCATATCGCTACTGGCGGGTTGTGGATGGCAAAGAATGACAGTGGGTGCCTTCACAGGAGTGGCCGGGGTATGCACCATGCCCTCTAACTGGAATGCGGGTTGCCCTCTGCTCGGAAATGTAACAGATCGTTCTGTGGCTACTTCTGAGGTCATATTTTTTCCTCTGTTCGACTGAACCAGTGTCGTCGTTCTACTGTGTATCTTATCGCAGCAGGTGCGTAGCGTCAACTGGTCCTGCTCGTGTCACGGGCAGGCTTCCCAAGAAGTTGACATAACATTCACATTATGTAGAAATTGCACGCACAATACCTATGCATATCGGCTTGGGGATGTTATACTGAGTAGTAATTACTGGCACAAAGATGTTGTGCTAGGTAATCTATTTGTCTAAGACCCACGCAGGGAAAGCATAGGTTGGCGGAAGATGGCGTTTCCTCACTGTGTTACACAGCAAGCGCCGGGCTCAGTCATTTCCGCTTGCGTGGCCTCTTAGAGAGTCAAAATGACAACTCTTTGCATTGGGAGAAATCAAGCCTCTATTCAGATCATTGATTTGAAGAATAGCAATATAGTCTGGTGAGTAGCTAGATCAGGCTTGAGAGTTGATGGATGTGGGGTAAAAGTATTACGCTTCTCCGCTGCCACATGTGTAGTAGAGAGTCGCCGTAGCTTCACCTGGGCAGCAATCAACATGGCACCTACGCGTGGTGTTAGTATTCGCACAGGGAGGCTTAATGAAGGTAGAGGCAGAAAGTACTTATGGCCACCATTCTTGTTGTTGAGGACGAACGATTAATTGCCGGGTTACTAAAAGAAACACTACAGATCGAGGGTTATGAAGTTGTAACCGTCCTTCGCGGCGAAGATGCTGTGCAGTACACACTGCGTGAAACTCCCCACCTGGTTCTACTTGATATGAAGCTTCCTGATATAGACGGCTACGAGGTTATTCGCCAGTTGCGCTCCCACCCGAAAAGTATGCATATTCCCATTATCGTTCTGAGTGCGCTCGATGGGTGTGCCGATAAGGTACGGGCATTTGAGATGGGCGTTGACGATTATGTGACCAAGCCGTTTGATACCGATGAACTGTTGGCGCGTGTGCGTACGCAGTTGCGCCGGGTGCAGCAGAATTTCCTCTCACCCCTGATTGGTTTGCCTGGTGGGTATCAAGTGGAACTGGCTATCAAACGTAAATTAATCAGCGCCGAACCGTGGAGTATTCTCTATCTCGATCTCGACAATTTTAAATCCTTTAACGATGTGTACGGCTTTCTGACTGGGAATGATTTGATTCGTGTGGTAGGGCGCATTTGTCAGCGTATGGTGCGTGACCATGGCAATCCTGATGATTTTGTTGGGCATATTGGCGGGGACGACTATGTGATCCTCACTACGCCTGAGCGTGTGCACACCCTCTGTCGTCTGATTTGTACTTCCTACAAACTAGAGAGTCGCGCACTGTATCATTCCGAAGATTTGCAGCGCGGTTCGATCAGTGGGGTTGACCGCAAAGGGCATTCGCACCTGTTTCCCCTGGTTTCACTCTCTATTGGTGTAGTCAATAATCAGGTTCAGCGTTCTCATACGCTCAAAGAGGTGAGTTACCTGGCCGCTGAAGCCAAATGCCAAGCCAAACAGTCCACTGATAACGTCTACCATATTTCGCCTTATCGCGATTGTGAGTCCTTCAATCAAGGTTTTCGGGTTCCCGCCGTGTCCGCTTCTGGCCGCTCTATGTTCGCTCAACCGTTGCCTCCCTCCCTTGCGCAATTCACCGTTGACCATCTCCGTCAAGAGACTGGTATAATACGTTTGATGGAGAAGAAAAATCTCGTCGAACGCGAGCAACAGGTTCAAGGAATGTAAAGGAAAAGTGGTGACTATTACGAATCAGGATGGCTTACCTACAGAGGCCGAGCAGGCGCACCGTCAAGCTGTGCGTGAGAATACTCGGCGTGTGCTACAAGAGAGTGGCTTAGCTGAGATGTTGAAAACGCTCAATCGCAACGCGCTCAAAGGCCGAGGCAGCTTTGAGGAGTTCGATGCGCTGATCGTCTTTCGTTGGGGTACGGCCTATACGCGCCGCCACCTCTGGATCGAGATCGAAGGCAATACGATCCGCTTCAGAATGAATCCGCACCTTCCATGCAGCGTCCCTGCACCCCTGTGCGATGGCGAATACCACACATTCACCAGCGTCATGTGGGCCAATCAGACGTTCCTCTTGAGCGAACTGCATAAATACTATACAAAGCCTGTAGCTGAATCTTCTTCGGATTAGGCTTAGAGCGGATCAAGCTTCAAAATACGCACAAAACCTGCACTATTGAGCAACCCCTGCATATTCCGATAGTGCTCATTCGTATAGAAATCTTCCTGGTACGTCTCGCTCGGCCAACTCAGAAGATTGAGAAACATCGGACGTTGCCCTGCTGGCCGCCGTTGTAGCTCTGGCGCTTGGAGCGTCTGAGATGGAGTGCGTGCCGCATCTGCTGGCTCCTCTTCGAGTGTGCGGGCCAGCAGGGCAAAGGCAAGGATTGGCTCGACTGCTTGTTGGCGCAGGCTCTCTAACCAAAAGTGTTGTACCCGTGCAGTCTGGTCGGGACGTACCAGCGCGAGATGAGCCGCCACGACCACTGATTGAGCAAGTGGCCGACTGTAGCCCCAGATATACTGCATCAGCCATTGGTCCGGTGGGGCCAGGAAAATGTCTGGCGGCGAATTGAGTAGGAGCATCCGAGGATCATGTCTTTCCTGCGTTTTTTGCCACCATTCGCTGTTTTCCCAGGTAGTTAAGATGAAATAGGAAATATCCGGCCCTTTGCCACGATAGAAACGTGCGTTGAGCAGGCCGGGCGCGTTGCGTACGCTGTCTGCGATCAGGCGTATCCGGGCCATCGCGTCCCCTTCTCTAGCTGGGTTAGCCTGGACCAGCGTGATTACCAGTAACTCCATGTGTCTCGTTTTCCTCAACCTGTTTTTTCGTGTGTGAACATGATACGCTGTTTCTCTGAACGTCTTATTCGCGTGAGAACGAGCGTAGAGCGAACGTCACCTGTTCCTCCAGGGTCATCGGGTGATCCTGGGGGATTTTTTTGAGTGCGGCCTGTGCTGCCGCAGTCGAGTAGCCGAGTCCGATCAGGGCTTCCAGCACCTCGGCCTGGAGAGTATTTCCGGCGGCGGACGTGCCAGCGCCACCTACACCTGTTAGCGCGGGGAGTTTGCCTTTGAGTTCGAGCACCAGTCGGGCCGCGAGCTTTTTTCCAACGCCGGGAGCCAGTGAGATCCTTTGCAGGTCTTCGTCGGAGATAGCTTGGTAGAGCGATTGGGAGTCCATCGTCGAGAGCAGGGCTAGAGCCACCTTGGGACCGACCCCACTGATGTTGATAAGTTGCTCAAAGGCATTCCGTTCGGTCTCGTTAGAAAAGCCAAAGAGAGCCATGCCGTCCTCGCGCACTTGAAAGTGTGTATATAAAGTGACCTCATCGCCTGGCTCACCGACCCGGCTGAGTGTCGAGGAGGGCGCGAAGATGCGTAGACTGAATCCGCCCACGCGCACAATCGCCTGATCGGCGCGTCGGGCCTCAAGCGTCCCATGAATGCTGGCAATCATTTTGTGTCACCCTTCTCTCAAAAATGCCTGTCTGGTAACACAGAAGAGAGGCGGGTAGCTCAGCCGCCCGCCTCTCTTCTGTGTTGTATTTTCTAACGGCCTTCCCAGGGATTAGCGGAGCGCACCCGCAGGAGCGGCATCGTATTGAGATGGCAGATAGCCACCGCAGCGGCGTCAGCAGCGTCGTCCGGGCGAGGCACCTTTTGCAGTTTCAGCAGGATGCGTACCATCTCGCCCACTTGCACTTTGTCCGCGCCCCCGTAGCCTGTGACCGCCTGTTTGACCTGCTTGGGTGTATATTCCCCGACGGTTAGTCCGCCATTGGCTAAGGCTAGGAGTGCGACCCCACGAGCGTGCCCGACTGTCAGGGCTGTACGTGCGTTTTTCGCAAAAAAAAGTTCTTCCATCGCAGCCTCTGTCGGTTGGTAAGTTGCAATAACCTCACTCAAGCCCTGATAGATCAGTTGTAAACGTTGGGCCAGTGGCATACCGGCTGGCGTCGTGATTACATCACAGACAATCATGCTCAGCGAACTGCCTTTGGCCGCTACCACCGCGTACCCTACGATGGCTGTTCCTGGATCGATTCCCAGCGTTATCCGCACATCCCCCGGCGCTTTTTCGGGCGAACCGGCTCTGCTCTCCATGCCTTTTCCCCTTCAATTGTAGCAGCCAAAAAAGCTATTCGTAGGAAGCCGCGAATTCTTCTGGGAAGTCCGCGTTGGTGTAGACGTTCTGCACATCGTCCAAGTCTTCGAGTTTCTCAACCAAGCGCATGACTTGGTGCGCGACCTTCTCTTCGGTCAGATCAACCCTGGTTTTAGCTATCAGGTTCGTTTCAGCCCTGAGTATCTTATACTTTTTCGCCTCTAAAGCCTGATGGATGGTATCTAACTCAGCCGAGTCGGTGTAAATAGTGATATATTCATCGTCTGGACCTACTGGATCTACGTCGTCCGCGCCCATATCGATAGCTTCCAAGGTGAGTTCATCGGGGTCGTGGCCCTTTAGGTCAACCTCAATGATGCCTCGGTTCTCGAAGAGCCAGTCAACGCAGCCATTCTCACCCATGTTGCCGGCATGTTTGTTGAAAGCGTTACGTACCTCTGCTACCGTACGATTGCGGTTCTCGGTGAGTGTTTGCACCATCATTGCAGTGCCGCCGGGACCGTAGCCCTCGTAGGTAATCTCTGCAAGTTGCATGTCCTCGCCGCCGCCCAGAGCACGTTTGATCGTGCGGTCAATATTGTCCATAGGCATATTCGCGTCGCGTGCGTGCTGGACTGCTATGCGCAAGCGGAAGTTTGCGTTGGCATCGCCGCCACCGCCCTCGCGTACAGCTACGACAATTTCACGGCCTAACCGTGTAAAAAGCTGCCCTCTGCGGGCATCGTTTACTCCTTTTGAGCGTCGAATCTGCGCCCACTTTGAATGACCTGACATAATACCATCGCCCCCTCATGTATGTTCGGCTCACTCAGCCGATCAGCTTGCCAAATATCCTTCGAAGATATCCTCAGTTCAGTTGAGAATACCATTTCTTTTCAGCATTGTAGCATGAACGTCTATCAGGCGTCGAGGGCTAATTTCCTGCCAACCATTCTTCTATTGCGCGATTTACCTCTGCCGGTTTTTCGCGTTGCACGTAATGTCCGGCTGCGGGAATGATCTGGATGGTGGAACCAGCGATTTGCGCGTGCAGGTATTGGCTGTATTTGACTGGCGCGTTGCGTTCCTCCTCGCCACAGATAATCAGGGTTGGCAGATTGTGAATTTCTTGTAGTCGTCCCATCACATCGAAGGTATTGCAGGCCAGCAGGTCGCGGTAGAGGATGTTCGTCTGCGGTTTGGTCTGTTCGCGCACAAGTTGCGTCGGGATCTCAGCATCGCTCTTGTCCGCGTGAGAGAGTTGCTTCAAGCTCAAAATCGCCTGCTCTGGCTCAGTGCGTGCCGCTTCGAGGAGAGCGGGCAGTACGCGCATACGCGCTCCTGTGCCGATCAAGACCAGTCCACCCAGTTCTGGACCATAGGTCAGCCCCATCTCCAGTGCGATCAAGCCGCCGAGAGAATGTCCCACAATAATGGGCTTCTCCAGATGCAACTCGTTCGTGATGATGCTGTGGACCGCGTGTGCATAGTCCAACGCGCTGACCTGCTCCGGCAAACTGTCGGGTCGTGTGCCATGTCCCGGCAAATCGATGGCGTGTGCCCGCGTGCCAAAATACGCCGTTTGCTGTTTCCAGGCCTGCGCACTATCGCCAGCCCCGTGGATAAATACAAGTGGATTATTCATTGGTTCAGGTTCCTTTGCTTTGTTAAGAAATAGTTGTCCCGTCGAATGGTGAGTAGTGTAGATCTCGTAACATATCAACGCCGTATGCTTGGACGCAATCGTCGGCACCAAGATGCCTCAATCTTTTGAGTACCATTTTAGTAGGATCGAGTGAGATTACTCCTACATGTGCCTGATAATTTTCTTCAAGTGCTGCTTTGTATAAATATTCCAGGTCTATGCGATCATCATTCATCAAAGCTACAGCCTTTGTTTTGCACTCGTAGCCCTCTAATTGATGTCGTGTATGTGAAAGTGCTGCTATATCTACTTCCTGGAGCGTTATTTTTGTATTGTGCCGATCAACAAAACGCCTGCTATTTGCACACTCGTCTTCTTGATTATAGCGGGGTTTGATGAGTTTGAGACCAATTAATTCAACAACAGCACCACGCAAGCTATTGATTTGCTCTCCTACTTGCTTGTAGAGTCTGTTGCGTGGTTGGTAATAAAGTTCATGAAGAGCTTGCAAGAGTTCAATGATATAGTCAGGAACGGGAATATGCACTTTGGAACTATTTTGTTGATACAGATTGCGAATATTGGTGAGCTTCTGATCGAGATCATCATGCATTTCTCCGGTACATTTCTGCAAAACTTGAGCTATTGCTATAATTAATACAAAATCACTAATATGCTCACTAAAGATTCTGGCTATTGTTTGCGTATGAACATGAACTAATGCCCATTGCTGTTGCTGGTGTCCATCAGCACGAATCAATCTCATCCCAGATACAACCCTTTCCAAAACACAGTGACGTCAAAATGCGATTACAGATGTTGCTCCGCACTCGTACTTGCTGGAGGAGTAATAACTATTGAAAATTCTTTCCTAATTAAATGTTCGCGTTCCAGGCTTGTCTGATACATCATCGGTAGATTGTACAGCCAACGTTGCGCTTCTTCTGCATTATCACACTGGCTAAGATCTTGTATGCTCGTCGTAATTGTGCCAAGCCTCGCGAGCGTTTCAGGGGTATTGACAGTTAATCGGTGAATCATCTCCATAAGAGTATAGACATCTGCCTCAACATCCTGCAACGTCTCATCACGGTCTTCTGCATCTATGTTTTCATTCGCTGCTCCCTGATAGAAAGTCGCAGCAATGCTTAATAAATGCATCTTCATGATGGTTACAAACTGTTCTGCTACTGTGTGGATTGCCATCTCTTTGAATTTTTCAGGTAATAGAGGTACAATTTGCTTCAAGGATTTCCCGTATATTTGTTGGCTATCCTGCAATTGTTTATGTACCTGTTCAACAAGGTGCTGCTCGCGAGAAGAGACAGCCTGATTATTATTGTTGTTAGCGTCGGCTATTTGTTCATCGTGCATGGTGCTACCTGCTCTCTTACTCATCTTAAACAATGCTTGTCTACCTCACAGACTAATAATACCACATGACTTTTATCTTATCTCAGTGTACTGATAGCCGATTCCACCCCACCCAACATTCGTAGTTTGGATAGTATCATACAAATGCATGAAAATCAAATACATATCAATCTATCTCAACATGCTTCTTCTCACACTGTATGGATGAGAGGCGTGATGGTGTTGGTTTAATCAGGAGATATTCCTCGATTTTTCCTATTCATCGCTTGCAATCCCACCAGGAGTGAGATATCCTTATGGCAGAGATCATCCCATTGCAACTCACATGGGTTAAATGGCGTATATTTTAAAGAGTATCTAAAGGGTTTGTAAAGTGGCAGAGAAGGCACATAAAAAAGCGGGCGATGCGCGTCAGCGGGTTGGACGGGTTGGTGAACGGCTGGCGGCCAATGCTCTGGAAGAGCGCGGCTATCGCATTCTTGAGTGTAACTTTCGTTGCCAGTACGGTGAGATCGATC
>JBDTBU010000359.1:0-8267 GCA_039923935.1 Ktedonobacteraceae bacterium
CCACAATGCAACCGTGACGGTGACAGTGACCGCTCCGGCAACGAATGATTTCTCGATCAGTGCCAATCCCACTAGCCTCTCGATTGCTCAGGGTGGGAACGGTACCTCGACCATCGGCACCGCTTTAACCACTGGTGTGGCCGGCACGGTCAGTCTTACGGCGAGTGTCTCGCCTGCTGGCCCAACTGTTTCGCTGAACCCAACCTCAGTCACAGTGGGTAACTCATCGACGCTGACAGTTTCAGTTAGCCCAGCAGTGGCAACTGGCACCTATACAGTCACGGTGACAGGTACCGAAGGGAGCGCTGTCCATAGCACATCGGTGACAATCACCGTCACGTCTTCGGGCGGGAACAATAGTATTGTCAATGGTGGCTTCGAGACTGGTGACTTCACTGGCTGGACCAGGAGTGGCACCACCTCGATTAGCACCACTGCACACAGCGGCAACTTCTCCGCTCAAGCAGGTGGAACCTCACCAACGAACGGCAATAGCTCAATCAAGCAGACGTTTACCGCTGCCAGTGGCACACATACTCTGAGCTTCTGGTATCAAGTGAATTGTCCAGACACTGTGCGCTTTGACTGGGCTACAGCAACACTCAAGGACAATACGACTGGCAAAACTGTCACGATCCTACCCAGAACCTGTAACAACAACGACACATGGGTGCAGGTCACGGCTAGCGTTACAGCAGGCCATTCGTACACCTTGACGTTAACTAGTAAAGACGACAATTTCGCTGGCGATCCAACCTTCACGCTCTACGATGATGTAGCCGTGAACTAACAGAGAGCTAGTACATGTAGTCTGGAAGCCCAGCAATGGTCTCCCAGAAGCAGAGAGTGCTGTTCATACGGCTTACAGGTCGCATGGACAGCACTCTCTGCTTCTGGTCTTTTCACATGGCTTGTAGAGGAGTGAGAGGCGTTTTTAAGATAGTATTGTCGTCGCTTCATGGTTTAATCTTATGTAACGGAACATCTTATGTAAGTCAGTCCAGGAACATCTGTATATCTATAAATAGCAGAGGAAATGTGACGCATGTTATACAAGATCGAATATCTAGGTAAAAAGCTTGTGTTTATTCACCAATGTATTGCATTTTGTGCAGTTCATACATGTTATCATGAAAAATAGAGTAAACTGACGCGTAGAAAAACGTGTGAAATCTTACAAAGTCTGAGGGAAGCGTATTCAAGTACACTTATTTTAAGCACACATTCATACATGTGTGTACATAGACGTTACCACGGATTGGGTATTAAAGAACGTCACCGCTCATCAAAGGAGATGCACATGCACGGTTTATCTCGCCAAAGCTTTCCTTGGCGCAGAGCACTCTTGAGGCTGATCACTGTCACGATGATAGTGCCAGCGTTGCTTTTTAGTTTTGGTTCCCTTATGGCGACGACAGCACAGGCTGCACCAGCAGCCAGTGTACGCTCGATTATTCCAGGACACATGATCCCTGCGTTGAAAGGTCTTGCACCTACAAACGCTTCGTCAGTCAACCGCGAGTTACACCTTTCCATCTCTCTCAACCTGCGCAACCGCGCGACGCTCGATAAGCTGATACAGGCTCAGAGCGATCCCCATTCTTCCCTGTATCACCAGTACTTAACGTCGCAACAATTCACACATATGTTTTCTCCGACTGCTGCGAGCATCAATCACGTCGTAGCCTACCTGCATGGTCAGGGCTTGCATATCGATTCTGTTGCATCTAACGGTGTGCTCATAGACGCTTCTGGCTCGCTAAGTACGGTGCAACGAGCTTTTGGTGTCACCATCTCTGACTACTCGCTGCACGGACGCAGTGTCTACGCTCCGGCCAACGAGCCGTCTGTGCCCAACAGCTTGGCTGGGCTTGTGCTCAATATCAGTGGTTTGGATAATGTAGCACAGTATCATCATGCGACGACCCAGATCAAAACCGCTGATCCTAGTGGTGGTTTTGCCCCCTCAGATTTGCGCACGGCCTATGACATGAACCCGTTACTCAGCAGTGTCAATGGTGCTGGTCAGACTGTCGGCATTTTTGAGTTGGATGGGTACATTCCCAACGATATCACCACCTACCTGAACAATAATAATCTGGGGTCAGCCAAATTCTCCAACGTGTTTGTCGATGGCACAACCAATACGGCAGGCGCGGGAGCTATTGAGGTTGAGTTGGACATGGAAGTTGTCTCAGCCATCACTCCTGGTGCGAGCCAGAAGATTTACATCGGTCCTAACTCGACCAGTGGTGTCAACGATACCTACAACCGGATTGTCACTGACAATACTGCGAAGGTTGTGAGCACGAGTTGGGGTGAGTGCGAAGCTGTCTCTGGCAACTCTGAACTGAGTGCTTTGGATAGCATCTTCGCGCAGGGCGCAGCCCAGGGTCAGACCATCTTTGCCGCCGCCGGTGACTCTGGCGCATTCGACTGCAACAATAACAATCTGGCAGTCGATTCGCCTGCGGACGATCCGCACGTCGTTGGCGTAGGTGGTACGAACTTGCAAGTAGGTGCCGGCAGCGTCTATGGCAGCGAGTCCGTTTGGTCCAACCCCGCCGATACACAGCGCAGCGCCAACGGTTCAGGCGGCGGCGGCGGTCTGAGCACCTTCTTCGCGAAACCTTCCTTCCAGACTGGCCCTGGTGTAGATAGCAACACTATGCGCCATGTTCCCGATGTCTCAGCAGATGCTGATCCAGCGAGCGGCTATGCGGTGTTCTGTACAGCCAGTGCTGCTGGCTGTCCTACTACTGGTAATATTGTAGTTGGTGGTACCAGCGCAGCAGCTCCCTTGTGGGCTGGCATAGCAAGCGACACAAACGCCTTCCTGGTGAGTCAAGGCAAGAGCGTGCTGGGCAATGTCAACGCTGAACTGTATACCCTTTTCAACACCACCCAATCTTTTACTGCGTACCATGACATCACGGTTGGTAACAACCTGAGCTTCAACGCGACTGCGGGCTATGATCTCGCAAGTGGTATTGGTACCCCTGATGTCTGGAACTTTGCCCGTGATGCGGCTGGTGTTACTAGCGGTGGGAGCAATAACTTCTCGATTAGCCCCAATCCTAGCAGCCTCTCGATTGCGCAGGGCAGTCACAGCACTTCGACGATCAGCACATCTGTAACGAGCGGCTCAGCCGCCACGGTTAGCTTGAAGGCGAGTGTTTCGCCCGCAGGCCCAACCGCCGCGCTTTCGCCGACTTCAGTCACGGCTGGTGGTTCCTCGACGTTGACTGTGAGCGTTGGCTCAACAGTTGCGGCAGGTTCGTATACCGTTACTATCACGGGCACTGAGGGCAGTGTCACGCAGAGCACTTCGGTGGCTGTAGCGGTAACTGCCGTAGGCGGTGGTGGTGGTAATAGTGGCAATCTCGTAGTAAACCCAGGCTTTGAGAATGGCGACGCTCCATGGGTGGAAACGTCGGCAGGTGGTTTCGAGATCATTACGATGGATGATCCCCATACTGGAGCTTCCAGCGCTTTCCTCTGTGGCTACGACAATTGTAATGACACAATTCGGCAGAGTATTACCCTGCCTAGTTCGTTTACAACTGCCACCTTTAGCTACTGGCTGGCCATTTCTACCAACGAAACGACCACCAGAACCTGTTTCGATAATTTCCATGCAGTGCTGCGTACGAGCAGTGGTGCGACAATTGCAACTGTCCAAACGCAGTGCAACCTCAACGTGCGGGGTTTTACCCAGTTTACCTTTAACGTCAGTTCAGCGTTGAGCACACATAAGGGCCAAACAATCCAGGTCTTCTTCCAGGGGACGACGGATAGTAGCCTGCCGACCAATTTCTTCGTTGATGATGTCTCCTTGCAGACCAGCTAAACCTGAAAAGGAAGCTGTAAATGAGTAACACACTGATGTGTTACTCGAAAGGGATGGTCTTTAGGGCCATCCCTTTTCGTTGATTCTGATCCAATAGTACCCACCCAATCACCATACTACTCTTGCTTTTGTATCAGAAATCTGCTATATTGCCAATAGAATTTTCATCGTCTTTTTTAGAGGGTTGTCTGGACATAGGGGGAACCGTAGTATATGCCAACATTAGAGCGCTCGAATCCGCTTCCACTGTACTATCAGCTTAAAGAGGTGCTGCGTCAGCAGATTCGTGCCGGACACTTAGAACCGCACTCGGCCATTCCTTCAGAACCGGAACTCGTCGCCAGCTATCACGTCAGCCGCGCCACAGTGCGCCAGGCGCTGAACGAGCTGGTCCACGAAGGTCTGCTCTATCGCCAACATGGCAAGGGCACGTTTGTTTGCGAGCCACGCATCCAACAGACGCTCAGCGAACTGGCTAGTTTGAGCGAAGAGTTAAAACGTCGAGGCAAACGTCCTGGCGGTTTGTTAATTGTCAGCGAGTTGGTGCGCGGTAGCGAGACCGTGCGTCAGCAACTTAAGCTGGCTGACGAGGATCAGGTGTTGCGCCTGGAACGTGTGCGTACCGCCGATGGGACGCCTTGCGCCTACGAAATCGACTATCTGCCTTATCCGCGTGCGAGCGGTGTGTATCAACGCGTCAAAGAAGTCGCCGAAGGCTCCCTGTACGCGCTGATGATCTCTGAAGGTCTGAGTCCCTATGTGGCTGAACAAACGCTCAAGGGCGGCGTAGCCAGCACACGCGAATCAGATGTGTTGCAGATGGCCGCCAACGAGCCTGGATTGCGCTACACCTGTACGACCTACGACTCAACCGGACAGCCGATTGGATATTCGGAAGCCTTTTTTCCCAGCGAGCGCTTCGATTTCCATATCACCCTGCGTATAGCACGCTAAAACGTGTTATCATCAGTGTTCGCGTGAGCAAGCGGGAGGACCAGGACGCGAGGGCCATCGCCTGAAAAAGCTGAACTATTCTTACGTTCGCGCCTCTGGCCCTCGCGCCCTGGGTGGGGCCAGATCTTTTCGTTCTGCAAGAAAATGAAACGCATCCCGCTCGATAAAAGTACTAGAAGCAAAGCCAGATCCGTGTTATACTGGCTCAGGAATTTTTGTGCTATCATGCTAGATTATAGAATACACATCTACACACTACAAGATAGAGGAGAAATGTATTTCGTATGGACGACAGACAGAGTATGACAAACTGGAGTGCCAGCCAGAATGGCCTCGTGAATCTGGAGCCTAGCCCTGAAGAACAGGATTGGACCAATCAAGGCAACGCAGCGGCGCAAGACGAACAGTATGATGTCGCGATTGAAGCCTTTCAGCACGCCGTTACACTGAATCCCAGCAACGCACGCTCGCGTTACAATCTGGCGCTGGCTCAGCAATTTCAGGGTGATACCGAAGCCGCCATCGCAGGCTACCGTCGGGCTATTGACCTCGATCCCCAGTTGATCGATGCCTATACCAACCTGGGCAACCTTTACGGCGAACTGGGCATGCAGGAAGAGGCGTTGGAAACCTTCCAACTGGCTCTAGAGTACGATCCCGACAACAACGAGTTGTATACAAATGTCGGCAACGCCTATAGCCAGCAGTATTTGTATCCCGATGCCATCCAGGCTTATCGTCAAGCCCTGATTCTCGACCCCAACAGCGTTACGGCGGCAGATAATCTGCGCGATGTGCGCGAACGCGTCAACTATCAGACACGCCGAATCATGGATCAAGAGCGCCTGATCGACGAAGAACCTGGGGACACGGCACGCTACGCCGAACTGGTGAACTTGCATCTGGATATGCATAACTACGACAGCGCAATCTCTGCCGCAAATCAGGTGCTTGGCCTCGATCCCGAAGAACGGACTGGCTATGACTCCCTGGCCGCGATCTACGAAGCTATGGGTGATCGCGATCAGGCCGCTGAGACGTATGAGCATCTCGTGGAGATCGCACCAGACGATGCCGAAGCCTGGGAGCATCTGGGCACTTGGCGTTCATTGCAAGGGAACTCAGAAGGGGCTGTTGAGGCGTATGCACGTTCTGTGCAGCTCGAACCCACGCGTTATGCCGCCCGCTTCAGTTTGGCCGAAGCTTATCTGGACGACGAACACTACGAGGAGGCTCGTCAGGTGTATCAGAGCTTGATCGAGGACGGCAATGCTCTCGACCCCGACGATCTGGCTGCTGCCTACGCTGGTTTGGCCGACACGTTTAATAACATGGGACGCCACGACGACGCGATCTCGACCAGCACAACGCTGTTGGAGAAGTTCGAGGGCGACCCTGAAGGGTATTATCAGATCGCCACGGCCTACGACGCGCAGGGCAAATTCGACGAGGCCGTTGCGAACTACCGCAAGGCCATTGAGAGCGATCCTCTTAATGCCGATTACTACAATGATCTCGCCGATACATTGCGCGAAGGCAAACACTACAACGAGGCCCAGGAAAGCGCCCAGCAAGCCATCGCTATGGACCCCTCGCTCGTCCTGGCCTACGAAACTCTGGCCCAAATCTACCAGGAGACTGGTCGCAACGAAGAAGCCGCTGCAACCCTGGAACAGGTCAATTCACTGAAAACACTCCAGGAATAAAGTGGTAAGTCAGGCAGTAGGGTCTATCATGATGGTAGGCTCTACTGCCTGACTTACTAATGAGCAGGTATTTCCTGTAATGCCCATGTGTTACCATCGGGATCGCTGAAGTGGACATACTTTATGCCCCCCATATCGTCAACCTCGCTTACTTCAACGCCCTGGGCAGCGAGTGCTTCGCGGGCCTTGTGTATGTCCGCTACAACCAAATGCAGCCCCTTGACCGAGCCAGGCAGCATTTCAGAAATCTCGCCCATACCTGTCCCAATCAGAATCGAACAAGCTGACCCCGGTGGTGTAAGTTGGACTACTCTCATTCCGTTGCCAGGCTGTACATCATGGTCTGCGTGAAATCCCACCTTTTCAACGTAAAAAGCCTTGGCGCGGTCAACATTAGAAACCGGCACTGGTACAAGCTCAAGTTTCATATCCATCTGTATTCTTACTCCTCATATGCCCATCTACTGACACAATCATCAAAAATTACCTGTCGCCATAGACACCCTTCAAGCCATAGTTGCCGAGGGCTAAGGAAAGTTCGCCAGCGTGGTGGATCTCATGTTCGAGAACATGCCAGATAATCCACTGCCGCGTGAGTTCGCCGAAGCTTTTCTGCTCTTCTTCGCTCAATGATGCTGGTGGCTGGTAAACGTGCCCAAGATCGGCGGGAGTCCAGCGAGCAAGTGCATCGGCAATCATGTGCCAGGTGGCCTCAAGTCCGGCAGCTAGTTCGCTTGCTGAACGCACAGGCAGCCCCTCTTCGTCCCCAGGGTTCCAGTGTATGATGGGGGCCAGATCGGGACTCCCTTGGCCCATCCACAATTGGAACCACCAGACACGGTCAGAAAGGATATGTTGCGCAATCATCCCCATCGACCAGTGATGCGATGAGGCGGGTAAAGCCAGTTGTTCGGGTGAAAGCGGCGCGATGATTTCGACGAGCCCTCGCTGGTAGCCAGCCCAACCGCTGTAGAATGTGGTAAGTGGAAGAGTCTGTACCGTCATATATGTCTGCTCCTTGCTTTTCATACTGTGCCACCCACTGGCAAGCACAACCAGCCACAATGGGTGGCGGCTTGAGCATCATAACATGCTGCACCGCCAAAAACTTCTTGAATCTTGCTGATTGTGCAAACCATCAGCATCATTGCCCATCGTGATCTGGTAGCGCGTTTCATCGACCTCTTGCGCCCCTCGTGTATACTATAAAGAGATCACGTTCGTGATCGATCCCTCCGCTTACTCTCCCCATACTACCCACCTCAAGGAGCAGACCTTATGCGATTCCCCTTTTTTCATCGCCGTCCCGTCTCAACCGAACACCAACACGTTCAAGAACAGATCAATCCCACCTATAGCGCCTCTTCTCCCACCGAGGAAGATTGGTACTGGGGCCGCATGGCTACAGGTGACGAAGAGGATTTTTTGTGGCGTCGTCTATCAGACAATTGGTACCAAAAAGACGTGATACCCAGCACCTATCTGGAACTGCACAATGCTTGTTATGAAGCCTATAACGCCAACCCGTTGGCTTTCGCGATCATCGAGATCACCACCAGCTTTGTGCTGGGCAAAGGCGTGACTGTCGCGGCAAGTCTGCCAGAGGTGCAGCGCGTGCTGATGGACTTCTGGCACGATCCCGATAATCACATGGAGACACGCGTCTACGCGCTCTGTACCGAGCTGGCCCTCTATGGTGAGCAGTTTATTCGCTTTTTCGTCAACCCCTACAGTGGGCGTGTGAAGATTCGCCAGAT
>JBDTBU010000360.1:0-3774 GCA_039923935.1 Ktedonobacteraceae bacterium
GTGGGGCTACCCCCAAAGTATCATCAGAGCTGAAGAGCTTAACTTCCGTGTTCGGGATGGGAACGGGTGTACCCTCTTCGCTATTATCACCGGTTCGCCTGCACATACAAGCGGTTTCTCTTGACACGCCGTATACTACCAGACTTTCTCCGAGCTGTCAAGGGGTCAGATGCCATTATTTCTGAGAAATCGCGAAGAGATCAGCATCTTCGGGTGAGTGATATAATGATTGCTGTAATTATTGGAACACACTAATGTGATTAGTCGTAGAAAGGGAACGTATCCATCATGACAAAAAAAGCCGTCATCCTTCTCTCAGGGGGACTTGATTCAAGCACTATCATGGCTATTGCTCATCACGAGGGCTATGAACTGCACGCCCTCGCGTTCGACTATGGTCAACGCCACCAGCGCGAGGTTGCCGCCGCCGCCGCCGTAGCCCGACATTATGGTGCAGCGCAACAGAAAACGGTGCAGATTGATCTACGTGCCTTCGGTGCGAGCGCCCTGACTGCCGATATCGCTGTCCCCCACGCACGCAGCCTGAACGAGATGGCGCACGATATTCCCATTACCTATGTTCCGGCGCGTAACACCATTTTTCTCTCATTTGCCCTGGCCTACGCCGAAGTGAACGGCGCGGACGATATTTTTCTAGGCATCAACGCCATCGATTACAGTGGCTACCCCGACTGTCGCCCCGAATACCTGGATGCCTTCGAACGCATGGCTAACCTGGCTACCCGCGCCTCAACCCAGGATGGGCGCGTCATGCATATTCACGCACCCTTGTTGAGCATGAGCAAGGCTGATATCGTGCGCAAGGGAACAGAACTTGGTGTGCCCTACGAGCTAACCTGGAGCTGCTATGAGGGTGGTGAACACGCCTGTGGAAGTTGCGATAGTTGCCTGCTGCGTCTCAATGGGTTCGCTGAGGTTGGTTTGCACGATCCTATTGCATATGAAACGCAACCTGCAAGTAAAGCCTGAATACAAAATTCATAAGCATAGTAGGTATGAGATACTGTAAAAGTGTATGGAACGTTTTTACAGTATCTCATACCTATTATACTATCTAAAGCTGACTCGGCAGGTAGCGCCGATATTCAGGACGTAATCCCTGATAATCGGGCGTGCTATGCTCAGCAAAGATGATCGTCTTGATATTGCCGCGTACCGTGAAATCGCCGACGACGCGCATCCAGCGGGGTTGGAGCAACGCCACTAGATCGTCGAGGATCAGATGAGTGGAGGCTTCATGGCTGATCTGGCGATTGCGATAACTGTTGATATACAGCTTCAAGCTTTTGAGTTCGACAACAAACTGATCTGGCACATAGTCGATAACGATGGTCGCGAAATCGGGAAAGCCCGACTGTGGGCAGAGGCAGGTAAATTCGGGGATCTCAAAATGCGTCACATAGTCGCGCTCTGGCTTAGCATTGGGCCACGCTTCCAACTGATTGGCTGCGATCTCTTCCATGCCATAGCGTCCCGGCGTACGCTGGCTCTGCTCGTATTCCTGGTTCTCCATAATGGGTGAATAGTCTCCTGATAGTGGTTGCCTGAACAGTCAGGCGAGGACTCGTGTGTACAAACTGTGCGGGGCAATCGTAGCACAAGCAAGCACTAGTGTACAAGGTTGCTATGACCCAGTGACCTATTGTTCGTCGATGCGAAGTATAACCTCTTGCCCTTCACTATAACGCACCCGCTGTTTACCCTCAAACACTGTCACGCACCCGCGCCCATAGACCGTCCAACGTCCCTCGCGGCCAACGAGGGCCGTCGAGCCATCCACGCCCACCACTGTTATGTGCACGTGTGTATGATTGAGTGTTGCGAGCATAACCTTGGGGATCTCGTCGAAATGCGGAATAACTGCCAGACCAGGAGCCAGGCCCAGGGCGGGCAATATGCGCCATAATTTGGGAAAATCGAAGACCGCGCCACCCATCGCCATCGCGCCTGCTGAACAGCCTGCCACAACTCCACCGCTATTGTATACCTGTACTACCGCTGCCCACGCTGCTGTATCCCGCAACGTTTCCAGCAAGTAGCGTGGCTTTCCGCCCGAAAAATACACAAAGTTTGCCGCCATAATTTGCTTCACGATACTTGGCTTGTCTGCATCTTCGCGCGTGAGTAGCATGACTGGCTCAACATGCACGCCCAACTGCTCAAAGTGTGTGACACCCATCTGTGCCCAGCGTTCCGGCACACCGGGTCCATCTGGCGCTGAGGCTGTGGGCAACACAACCACGTGCGGCGGACCCTGGATATGCGCGAGCAATTTCTGATCGAGCGATTGAATTGGCGACAGGAATTCGCCCGAACCGACGAGGGCGATGGTGCCGCTGGATGGTGGTGTGCTAGTCATGCGGTGCTCCTTCACGATGATATCAATGTGCTGCGATATGAATGTTGATCCTATTGTATCAGATTTGCTGTGTTTCAGATAAGCGGGCGAGTCACTCCCTCTTGACAATGGCTCACTTGTCAGTTATGCTTCTCTATAGATAAACCGACTGTCGGTTTAAGAAAGAGAGGGAATGGTGGCACGAAGTGTCAAAGCGCACGAGTATGCTGAGAAGCGCAATGCTATCCTGAATGTAGCCCAACGATACATCTCGACCAAAGGCTATGAGCAGATGACGACCCAGGACATTCTGGCGGATCTCCAGATTTCCAGGGGAGCGTTCTATCACTACTTTGACTCCAAAGCGGCGGTGCTCTTTGCTCTGGTCGAACGCAGAGGGGATCAGCTTGAACAGCTCGTTCTTCCCATCGTCCATGATCCGAGTCTCTCTGCTCTGGACAAACTCCGGCGCTACTTTGCCACACACAACCATGTCAAACTTGAGAACAAGGGCTTGGTGCTCACGTTCATGCACGTCTGGTACGCCGATGAGAACGCTCTTCTACGCCACAAACTCTCCATCGAGGGTCGTAAACGACTCGTTCCCTGGCTTTCGCAGATCATCCAGGAGGGAGTTGTAGAAGGTGTTTTCACAACTCCCTATCCCGATCAGACGGCACGTCTGCTCATCGCTCTGTTTGAAGATTTTGGGAATGCCATCGTCGAGCTGCTCCTCACGGAAAACTGTGCGATCTCCGACAATCCCCAGATCACTCAGATGTCCGAGGCAACGGTTGATGCGCTAGAGCGGATTCTGGGAGCGCAGCCGGGTTGCTTGCAGGATACTTGGCGCGAAGCACTCTCACAATGGTAGGTTTCGCCCATGTGGGCAACTTGGAGAATAGAAGTTGGTGAGATTTCGACTTTCAAGCTCCGCGTAAAAAAAACAATATTCTCATGATTATCGCAATCAACAGATAGGACAAGCAAAGAGATACTAAAGGAGCAAAAGATATGGCGACCCAAGAGCCAGCAATCGTGATTGAAAATCTGGCAAAATCATATGGTAACGTGCAGGCCGTGCGCGGGATCTCGATACATGTAGAGCACGGAGAGATCTTCGGCTTCCTGGGACCAAACGGCGCGGGCAAAACGACAACCATTCGCTGTATGCTCGACCTGATCCGCCCGACGACAGGCACGATCCGCATACTAGGACTGGATGCACAAAACGATGCACACGCCATGCACCAGCACATTGGCTACCTGCCGGGAGATGTGCGCCTGCCGGGACGCATGACAGGCAAACAGGTTATTCACTACTTCGCACGTCTACAAGGCCGCGAACCGGTGCTGCTCAACGATCTGGTTGAACGCTTCGAGGTCGAGATGAAACGTCCATTGAAAGGCTACTC
>JBDTBU010000361.1:0-9531 GCA_039923935.1 Ktedonobacteraceae bacterium
GAGGAAGCCGTATTCCAGTTGCCCACACGGAAGAGGCCGTTGAACATCGTAGTGAGGATGACCGCCAGCAACACACCGACAAAAAAGCCGCTGATATGACCGAACGCTTGCCAGAGTAGATACGGGAAAGCCCAGAACATCACGCTAATGATGTGGTAGTTCCTATTGGGGTGGTGGCTCATTATGCTCTCCTTTTATAAGAAAAACGTCAAGGGCTTTACTCGTCTCAGTTGTTATGCTTGCTGACGTGTTAACGTAATGAACAGGCCAACGACGATGATTGCAGAAACAATGTGCATCACGATCATTGTCCCGAATATGTGCACGTTCATGCCTGGAGTGGGAAGCAGACCAGTTAGGGCCATAACGGGAGTAAGAAACGAAACGCACAAGGCAACGAGCGCCAGTACACGGTAGAACCGGATGGGCCGTCGTGCAAAGCGACCAACAAGCAGAAAAGCGAGCAGAGCCAGCACCACATAGATGATAGTACTGCCAATGAGCGTAGGGGCTTGCAAGAGTTGAAATGCCTCAGAGACCCCAAAGAACGCAACTGCGATAGTGCGTATAATGAGATTGGCGATGGCTACGGCGACTATAACTAGCGGCCCGACCCACCAGAGCTTACGTAAGCCTACTCGTTCATGATATTGTATAGATGACATATGTTTCTCCTTTTATCGTGCTATGAGTTAAGCACTGTTTTTCCATCTCAGTGATTTCTGAGAGTGATTCCCACATCATTGCCGAACTCCTTTCAAAAGCTTCTTGTCTTCAAGCCTGAGCATAGTATAGAGGGAGATGACTGGCAAGAGGGAGTACTGAAAGACACAATCTCGTGCTGTGTCGAAAGTAATGGTTATCAATGCAGAAGGACATATCGAGTGAGCCGGGATCTCACATTCCCCTGCTTGTCGTTTTGACACTACCTCTTCCAATGCGAGATATAATAGAAAACATACCAGCATGTGGTAGAGCAAAAAATTCTGCGAGGGAGTAATTATTATGCGACGAATAGCGATTCTGGCCGAGGGAGCCTTTGGATGGCACACAGGGAAAACTTCTACGGGCGTGATCCGTTATGGGACTGATCCGGTGGTGGCCGTTATCGATAGTACACAGGCTGGGCAGGATGTTGCTCAGGCGTTGGGTGCGAGCTTTGGCCAGGGCATACCAGTGGTTCAGGATATCCACGCGGCCCTGGCCTACCAGCCGGACACCCTGTTGATTGGCATTGCCCCTATGGGCGGCGCGTTGCCTGAGTCCTGGCGCTGGCAACTCCTGGCAGCCATTGAGGCCGGCCTGAACCTAGCCAGTGGTTTGCACTCCTTTCTTTCCGAAGATGCCGAACTGAGTGCCGCTGCGGCCAAACGTGGCGTCGAGATTTGGGATGTGCGCCGTCCAGCAGACACGAAACGCGTGAGTATGTTTCGACCTCATCGCCCTAGCAGCCATACGGTGCTGATGGTTGGCTCAGATTGCGCGGCTGGAAAAATGACCGTGGCTCTGGAATTGGACATCGAGGCACGTAAGCGTGGATTGAGCAGCGCGTTTTTGGCGACGGGCCAGACGGGTATTCTCATCGCGAACAGTGGTTTTCCGGCTGATCGCATTATCAGCGACTTTCTCACAGGTGAGGTTGAGCACCATGTATTGGGCCTCACAAACGAGCACGATTGGGTCTTTGTCGAGGGCCAAGGCGCGTTGAACCATCCCAGCTACTCGCCTGTCACGCTTGGCCTGATCCACGGCGCAATGCCCGAAGCGATGATCTTCTGCCATCACGCTGGTGCTACCACCATTGACGGTCTAGCGCATGCTACCTTTCCCGACCTGAACCGCCTGATCCATTTCAACGAAGAGGCTGTGAATATCCTGCCGCAGAAGCATCCCAGCAAAGTCGTCGGCGTGGCCCTGGTGACTATCGGCCTAGACGAGCAGCAAGCGCAAGCCGCCATCCAACAGATCGAGGACCAGACTGGCCTGCCCGCCACCGATGTCTGGCGCTTCGGCCCTGGCAAGCTGATGGACGCGCTGAGCAAGCATTTTGCTGAAGCAGAAGAAAGAGAACAAGCACGATGAAACTTGACGTTCAATCATTTAACTTACAACTGACCACACCGTTTCGTATTTCGCGTAATGTGCAATATACCGCGTCCAATGTGCTTGTGCAGATCACACACGAGGGTGTAACTGGCATTGGCGAGGCTGCACCATCCAGTCACTATGGTGAGGACCGTGAGACTGTTCTGGCCGTTCTGGCGCTGTTGAGCAATGAATTAGGTGATGATCCTTTTGCACTTGAAAATATCCTCAATCATGCCAATCATGTGATACGCCTCAATCCGTCTGCCAAGGCAGCTATCGACATGGCCCTCTACGATCTCGTGGGCAAGCTGCTCAACGTGCCAGTCTACAAGCTGCTGGGTTTGAGTACTGTGAACATGCCGCTGACATCGTTCACCATCGGCATCGACACGCCTGAGAACATGGCCAAGAAGGCTCTGGCAGCGCGTGAATACCCAATTCTCAAGATTAAAGTCGGCACGAAAAACGATGTCGCCAATCTCAAAGCCATTCGCGAGGTTTCCAACGCCGTGATCCGCGTCGATGCCAACACCGCCTGGACGCCCAAAGAGGCTGTACGCGAGATCAATAAGCTGGCCGAGTTCAACCTTGAGTTTGTCGAGCAGCCCGTCTCGCCTCACGACTTGGCTGGACTGAAGTACGTACGCGATCATGTGCCGCTGCCGATTATCACCGACGAGAGCAGCATCACCGTCGAGGATATCCCACGCCTAGCTGATTGCGCGGACGGGATAAATATTAAGCTTATGAAGTGTGGCGGGCTCTATCACGCGCTCAAGATGATCCACGTAGCCCGCGCCCATAACCTCAAGATTATGATCGGCTGCATGATCGAGAGTTCGCTCGCCATCACTGCCGCCGCACACCTGACGCCGCTGCTCGATTACGTCGATCTCGATGGGCATTTGCTGGTGAATGACGATCCCTTCACTGGCGTGAAAGTTGTCGAAGGCAAGCTCGTCCTGCCAGAAGGCCCAGGCTTGGGCGTGGTGCGCAAGAGCTAGCCCAGATACATAGGCAAACTCAGACGATAGGTGTAGGGTCATTTTACTCTATATAAATCGTCTGAACGAGTCTGAGAGAACGGCTTAGCTTATAATAATCGCTGTATCGGTCTGTAGAGCCAGTTTAAGGGATATACAGCACGCAAAACGACCCTACACCCAAGATGGGTCAGAAAAACGCTTGACCTATGGTATACTACGTTAAATAGAGGCAACTCAACAAGAAATATCTATGAGAAAGGCACCCTAACAACATTATGCCAACACGAGATGATGCGTATCAATTGATGGTCAGCCATGTCAAAAACGAGAGTTTGCAGAAGCATATGCTCTCGGTTGAGGTGGCGCTGCGCTTCTATGCGCGGACATACGGTGAGGACGAAGAGTTGTGGGCTATGGCTGGATTGCTGCATGATTGCGATTATGAGGAGTATCCCGATTTGCAAGAGCACACCCAGGTCTCGACACGCTGGCTGCGTGAGGCTGGTTACGACGAGCAGATTATCTACGCGATCCTGGCCCATAACGATCTCAACCTAGCAACACAGCCGCGTGACAACTTGCTGGCGCGTGCACTCTATGCCTGCGACGAAATAACTGGTATGATTACAGCCACAGCCCTGGTGCGTCCCGACAAGAGCATTCTGGGCCTGGAAGTCTCTTCAGTACGCAAGAAAATGAAGGCCAAGGGTTTTGCCGCTGGGGTCAATCGCAACGATCTGGTGCAGGGCGCGGCTGAACTGGGCGTCGATCTGGACGCGCATATCGCCTTTGTCATCGCGGCTATGAGCAGTATCGCAGAGCAACTTGGCCTAGCTGGCGTGCGCGAACTGGCGGCAGATTAAGTACGGTGGGACCATGCAGCGAGCACACACACGACCCTTTACAGCCAGCGAGGTTGCGGAATTTGAATATTGCCCACTCGCTTGGTGGCACGAGCAGTTTGAGCCGTGGGCGCACGCTGAGAGCGAGGAGTTATTTGCGCGTCTGGTTGAACTGGAACACGAGCATAACGCGCAAGCACCCACACTGCCCGAATATTGCATGATCGAGCAATTATTGTTGCGCCGTGGAGCCTTCGACGAGGGTCGCCGCCAGCACCAGGAGCACGCCGAGGCAGTTGAGGAGAGCGAGGGCGTGATTGAATTTGCCATCCAGCAGGGCGAACATGGTACGACGCGAGCACGCATTTTCGCGCTCGCGGCTGTTGTGTTTGGTTCGCTGGCTCTGCTCGTATTACTTGTTGCACTGCTCTGGCATTGAATAACCGTGTTGGGTGTGCGCCGGTGTGAGGGACGCCGGAGGCTAGCGCCGGCGCTACACACAAGAGGGCTGAAACGCTGCTTTATGGGGAAAAGAGGATCGTGCTGTAATGCATACTATCCTGTTGACTGTTGGGTTGCTCTTTTTGATGCTGGCTGCGATCATGGGTACGTTGCTCTGGAACGAACGGCGAGGACAGCTGGACCATTTGCTATGTGAGCGTAAGCGTGTGCTGGGCTTGCCGGAGGGCAAGTTGGTCTACGAAGATGCGGATGGCGAGGGCGAATTGCTCTCGTCCAGCGCGTATCCCCTGGTTGGCAAGCCCGATTATGTGGTGCAGCTAGCCGATGGACGGCCTGTGCCGATTGAGCTAAAACTGAACACGCACGACGCGACTGCGCCCTATGCCAATCATCAGGTTCAGCTTGCAGCCTATTGCTTGATCCTGGAAGATTATTTTCCGCAGGCACTCCCGACGCATGGTATTCTGCGCTATGCTGACCGCGAGTTTACTATTGAATACACGCCAGCCCTGCGCAAGAAGGTTTTGCGTGTTCTGACACAAATGAGCCTGTGCAGCGAACAAGAGCCACCAGCACTTGCACGTCAGCGTGTCGCGAAATGCCGCGTCTGTGTTTTCCAGCCTGTGTGTGCAGTTGGACGTGCGAAATAGTCATACAATAAGAGGATGTATACCTATGCCGAGCGAAGTTATTGAACTGAGTGGTCATATCATCGACTCCTGGACGTTGCCGCGTACTTGGGATGTCATTATGGACCGTGGCGGAAATTTCACGGTTGAAGAAATGCGCATTGGCCTGCACAAAGCTGAAACGAGCTATGCCCGACTCAAGGTCGAGGCACCCGACGAGCACACGCTTGAACTGATCCTCACCGAATTGCAACAGTTCGGTGCAGCCCTTGTCAACGGGAACGACGCACAAAGCGCCGTGGTCGAGCAGCCTGGCGTGCTGCCCCCCAGCTTCTATTCGACAACCAACTTGCCAACCCAGGTGCGCATACAGGGCCAGTGGGTTTCGGTTGAGGATATTGAGATGGATGTGGTTATTGTTCTCGATACGGCCAAGAAACGCGCTTGGTGCAAACCCATGCACGATGTACGCGTGGACGATTGCGTCGTAACCGGCCACAGCGGGATTCGCGTGCAGCCCTTTGAACGTGCCAGAGAGCGCGAATCGTTCGCCTTTATGCAGAGCAGCGTCTCAAGTGAGAAGGTCAAAGTACTGGCTATTCATGAGATTGCACGCCAGATGAAACAGACGCGGGCCAATGGTGGCAAGGTGCTCTTTGTGCTCGGTCCGGCTGTCATCCATACGGGTGCGGGCCACTACGTTGCTGAGTTTATTCGTCAGGGATATGTACACGTCATCTTTGGTGGCAATGCTATCATCACCCACGATATCGAATCTGCGCTCTTTGGAACCTCGCTGGGCGTCGATCTGCGTAGCGGCGAACAGGTCGAGGGCGGCCACCGCAACCACCTACGGGCCATCAACGCCATTCGCGCTATTGGGTCTGTTGAGAAGGCTGTCGAGTCTGGACTGTTGCGCGAGGGCATCACCTACGAGGCCCAGAAGCATGGCGTGCGTATGGTGCTGGCTGGTTCAATTCGCGATGATGGCCCCATGCCGGGTGTTATCAGCGATATGCAGGAGGCACAACAGCAGATGCGTGCGGCACTATCAGGTGTGCAAATGGCCGTGATGGTCGCGTCGATGCTGCACGCCATCGCCACTGGCAACCTGTTGCCCGCCACTGTGCGGACCGTTGTCGTTGATATCAACCCGTCAGTTGTGACCAAACTAGCTGACCGTGGCAGTTTCCAGGCAGCCGGACTGATTACCGACGCCGAACTGTTCTTACGCGAACTAGCAGAAGCGTTGAACGAATAAGCTGCCGCCTGACTCGCTTAAAGGGAGAGGCCGAGTCGTAACAGACTCAGCCTCTCCCTTTTGCTCTACTGAGAAACAATCAAGCAATTTACGGTCCTGTGATAGAGCAACCGCTAATGCTGTTGTTCCACTCTTGCTGGAGGATGTATTCGTCACCATTAACGTTTACATCGCCGCCACTAGCATCGAGAGGGCCAAATGTCCATGCGCACTTGTCGCCATTCTCCTGTCCGCTGGAATCTGTCCATGCGTTCAACAAGGGATCGGTCGCTGCCTCCATCTGTTCGTGTGAGGTCACGTTTATGGTCTGGTCAGCATCGTCACTGTTGGGGCTGGAGTTTGGATTGCAGTTAAAGCTGGCCGCGTACGGCATGGCTGCGTAGAGGGTATTCGTTCCGAAGAAATTGTGATATGCACAAAACGTGTTTGATGCACATTGGGATTGCGAACTATCGAAACAGAGATCCTGTCCAGCTTCGGTGAAAACGAAGAAGATGTTATCAATGCTTGAAGTCCAGCCGTTGGTATTTTGTGCGTTTGTTACCTCGTTCTGAATATCGCTATCCAGCAGTGGGCTTTCAGGGAACGCACTATTATCAACCCATGTGCCTGCTAAAGTGGTGTTGGCAGGGGCATTTCCATTGGAATCAGTGTACTGGGTGTTGATGTTGTACAGCCCTGTGCCACCAATGTCGCCAAAGTAGCGCTGAATCAGGCTATTGTAGTTCGCGGAAACATTGCCAGTTGGCTCCCAGAAAATCGCGAACACATGTGTTGTGCCACCCATGACTGGGCCGCCGCCATAGTTTAGGTTATTCCCGCTAGCAGCGAATACGCTGGTCTGGTGGCGACCCTGCACGTCCTTTTTTAACAAGAAGTGCGCTTTGTGATGGGAGTGATGTTTGATACGGCTGGTTGTTGCAGCGGAGGCACTCAATGGCATTATAGCCATAGCGACGAGCACCAGAATCATTGTTGGTAGTACGAGGGCTGGAAGTAATCGTTTTCTCATCTGAAGTCTCCTTTTCTTGACGAGATGTCACAAAAACCCAACAAAGCAGGAAATGTTTCCAAAAACCAAGTATCCTAAACCTAGTTGCTATGTTGTTATAACAATTGTACATTAATAGAATTACTATATGGTTATCCTGGAATTTATGTCTTATATAGGGCAAAAATAAGCCTAATGAAACAAGTTTACAACATAATTCGAGCAATTACGCAGAAGCTTGTAACCTCTTCACTACATAAGAATGAGAAGAAAAGAAGCTTGTAACCTCTTCACTACATAAGAATGAGAAGAAAATCTACTGTAGAACATTTTTTGTGCAAATGGATCTTTTTGTAAGGGTGAGGATTAGTGGTATACTAATCTCAACTATGTGTAACCAGTGAGTGTTGCTCTCAATAGCGCAAGATAATGGTCGATATTTTCGGCTAGTAGTGCAGAATAGTAGAAAGATACGTACCATGCAGAAGACCGATCTACTCACTGAGCAGGCTCAGCGTGCATATGTCGAGCCGAAGCCACATACACATCATCTACGCTACGATTTAGTGTTGATGCTAGTGACGATCATTTGGGGCGCGACCTTCCTCGTGACCAAGTTCAGTTTGCATCTCGTTGGGCCATTTACCTATTTGGGCCTGTGTTACACTGTAGCTACGCTGACGCTGGTGTTGATCTTCCATAAACGCGTGTTGCGTATCACGCGTGCTGAATTGCTCGCAGGGGTCATCGTGGGTATTGCGTTGTTTACTGGCTATGCTTGCCAGACCGTTGGGCTACAGTGGACCAGTGTGAGCAAGGCTGGGTTTATCACAGGACTCTACGTGCCTCTGGTGCCGCTATTCGCGCTCTTCTTCTTACGCCAGCGTGTGCCAGGGACCGCTATTGTGGGTATGTTCCTTTCGGTTATTGGCCTGTTGCTACTCGCGCTCAATAAACAGTTCACTCTCACATTTGGCCCTGGCGAGTGGCTTATTCTCTGTTGCGCCTTTGGCTTTGCTCTGCATATCGTGTTTATTAGTAAGTTTGCTCCCACGGTGGATGTGATTAACTTAGCGATTATCCAATTGGCCGTTACATCACTGCTCAGTTTTCTCATCGTGCCGCTAGCTCATGAGCCGATTGCGCCGCCGCCGCTGCTGGCCTGGGTGCCGATACTCCTGATGGGCACGTTCGACATGGCCTTCTGCCTGCTGATGATGAACTGGGTACAGCAGTTTATGAGCAGCACACGCGCCGCCCTGCTCTATTCCCTGGAGCCGATGTGGGCGGCCCTTTTCGGCGTTCTGCTGGCGGGTGATGTGCTGAGCGTAGTCGCGTGGATTGGCTGTGGCTGTGTTTTCGTAGGCATGGTTGTAGGCAGGCTTGAGAAGATCAGCTTCCACCTACGCAAAACAACGGCCCCACCAGAAATCGATGTCTAATCAGCCATCCCCCCTTCACAGGCTAAACGAACGATTATTTCACGCCAATTACGGCAATTGTTGTAAATTGTTTGGAAGCTGGCCCTTGCTGTTTGAGAAGGCTTATAGAGTTTCTAGGCGCTCCTTTTTGAAAATAGGTGTATGAAGGAGATATGTTCTATTTTATCATCTTGCTCATCTTTATACAATAGGGCTACCGATCTTTGACAGCCTGCTCAGAATAGAGTATTGTACACCTGTTCGGTCAACAAGCGACACTAAACTCAAGAGGAAACGATGTCCACACCCGCACGCCGCCAATACCTACAAATGAAAAGTCAGTATCCCGACGCCATTTTGCTCTATCAGGTGGGGGACTTCTATGAGACGTTCGATGAGGATGCGCGTATCGCCGCTCGTGAACTGCACATTGTGCTGACTGCACGCAACTATGGCGAGGAGCGTGTGCCGCTAGCTGGGGTGCCGTTGCACGCGTTGGAGAACTATCTGGGCAAGCTGATTGCGCGAGGCTTTAAAGTGGCAATTTGCGAGCAGGTCGGAGAAGTAGGCAAAGGTATTGTTGAGCGTGCAGTGACGCGTATCCTGACTGCTGGCACGCTCTCTGAACCCAACCTGCTACCCACACGCCAAAATAACTACTTGGTTGCATTTGCTCAGGGACGCGCCCAAACTGGCTTGGCGGCGGTGGACGTAAGCACTGGCGAGTTTAGCGTGACCTGGTTCAGCCCTGATGAGTTGCCCGCAGCCCTGGAAGCGGAGTTACAGCGTCTGGCCCCTGCCGAATGTTTGGTGCTGGAGGGTAATCGCTCGCCAACCTTCCACTTGCCCGC
>JBDTBU010000362.1:0-28134 GCA_039923935.1 Ktedonobacteraceae bacterium
TGCGTGCGCAGTTTAGGAGTGAAGCTCCCGTTTTAACACACGTAGCTGGCCGCTTGATTGCACGCTTCAGCCCTGCCACACGCTCCTGGTTGCTTTACCTAGCACCTACTGTGCTGCTGGGCCTGGGTACATCCTTGAAAATCAATCTGGTTCTGTTGGTACCCGGCTTGTTCTTCTATCAATGGCTTCAGGAGCCTGGCCAACCTGTCGCTCAACGCTTGAAACGTGTGGGTCTTTCGGTCATGGTCTACCTTGCAGTGATTGTGGCCTTTTACGCACCTTTCTGGCAGGGTGGCGCGATCCTGAATGTCGTGAAGACCAATCCCACGACCTCTCGCTCGATTAATACGTTGCCTTATACGTTCAGCCATATCTATGACAGCATCGCTACTGCTCTGGGCTTCCGCTCAATTCCACTTATCGGCTCACTGGCTGAGCACATCTTCCACACATTGAGTATAGGTCTTTTTGTATTGCTGTACCTGGGCCTGTGCTGGCAAGCTCTGCGCTCGCCCGGCTCCATGCGCAGCATCCACGGTCTGGTGCGGTGGATGGCTATTACCTGGCTGTTCTACTGTTCCGTTGGCTCTCCTTGGTTCTGGCCCTGGTATATGATTATGTTCTTTGGTCTGTATGCCCTCGTCGAAGCCTCGAAGCCCGCGCAGGTCTATATTGAAGAGGAATTCAGTACCTCGGTTGGTGCACCAGCGAGTATTACACGCTTGTTCAAACACTGTCAAGATAAGCTGTTACAACCTGGCGTGGTTAGGTTGCTAGCCTTTAGCATGCTTGCCATCTATGGTTTCGCAACCTGGGGACCAGCGCATAGCGGCCTATTTGGCTTCAATTGGTCCTACCTCACTGGCGCGGTGGCCTGGTTGCTACCTCTGCTCGGCCTGAAACTAGCCAGCAAACCTGACACCCAGAAACAGACTGCACTCTCACCAGCAAAAGCACTAAAGGGTCTCTAGCTGAGACTTCTCTTGCAAGAATGGGTGTGAATGCAAAGACACTTACCCACGCAATATGCGTGCAAATAGCTCTGCGACTCCGAAAAAGACCAGATCCAGCGCCAATAGGAGCACAAGAGCAAAATTGATTCTGGTTGAGAAGGAAGCGACGTTCGCCAGCAACACAGCATTGAAGACCAACGCGCCAGTTACCCAGAATAGCACACCTAGTAGCAGCACCAGAACCAGCAAACCGCCGAGCAGCCAGCGTGCACCTCGCCAGTCCTGATGGCTGGGCCACAATTCTGAGGTGACTGTCAGCACCAAATATGGCGCAAATGTCAGTGTCCACCACGGCCAACCAGGTTGCAAAATATGCTGCGGATTCGCACACTGCCACGCATCTTGAAGCGCCTGCCCGTGGGTGGATGCGAGCGTGCCACAATTCCAGGCATCCCAGAGTACATGGCCAGTGGCCACCCAATACAGAAAGAAAAAGGCCAGAATTCCGCCGAAGAGCGGCGCAACCGCGCTCAAACCATCGCCGATATAGCTCATAACCTTGCCCTGAGGACGCACATACTGCACCTCACCAAGTTGCAACGAGGTACGTCCACTGGTACGCATCAAACGCCCGCCTTGCGCCTCCTGGACTTTTGGCTTAATCATGAACAACGTGATGCTGGTAAGGCGAAAACCAAAAGGGTAGAAAAGCAAGACCACAAGCGCGTGGCTCAACTCGTGCAGCATCACGCCGGGCGCGTTCAGCCAGAACCAGATCATCAGCCCGCGTTCGCCAAACAGGTGATAGCCGATCTCATCCACACGCCGACGCAGACCCTTACGCGTCAAACGCAGCAGCACGAAAAGCACAAGCACAGCGACAATAAAAAGCCAGGGCTTGTACGTCTCCAATTGCGCACTCAGAGTAGGGTCCATTGTTCACCTCTTGTTTTGTCGTATGCCCAAGGCAGCGAGTATCAACATTCGTGCCTTTATTGTAGACGCTGGTTGATACAGAGTCAATGCAGTTTGGCGCATATTTATCAGCAAACATCTTGCATATTTGTATGTGCAATGGTAATATCAACTACAAATCATGCACTATTGTATCCTACTCAACTTCGTACTTTTTATGATCGATGTATATCCACCTAGACATGAAGGGGTGAGGCACATGGCAGAATTAGAAGGGCAACAGCTAGGCAATTATCGTCTTATCCGCCTCTTAGGCCAGGGCGGCTTCGCGGATGTTTACCAAGGCGAACACATTCACCTGAATACGCAAGCAGCTATCAAGGTTTTACGAACCAAAGTGACCGCAGAGAATGCTGCGCAATTTTCACATGAGGCTAGGATTATCGCGCATCTCGACCACCCAAACATTGTGCGTGTGCTGGAATTTGGCATTGAGAATGGTATGCCCTTTTTGGTGATGGATTACGCAATAAACGGGACATTGCGTCAGCGTCATCCTAAAGGTGCGCCAATTCCGCTTGCGCTGGTTGTGCCCTATGTGCAACAGGCTGCGTCAGCCTTGCAATACGCTCATAGTCAGAAGATCATCCATCGTGATCTAAAGCCCGAAAATATGCTTTTGGGCAAACGTGGGGAAATCCTGCTCAGCGATTTTGGCCTCGCTTTAACAACGCAAAGTTCGCGTTATGATAGCACACAGGACATTGTGGGCACTGTCGCCTATATGGCCCCAGAACAACTCCAAGGCAAGCCTGGCACGAGCAGCGATCAGTACGCGTTAGGCATTGTCGCCTATGAATGGCTGTGTGGCGAACGCCCCTTTCATGGTTCGTTTATGGAGATCTATAGCCAGCACATGACCATGCCGCCGCCTTCCTTACGCGCCAAACTGCCTGAACTGCCAGCCGATGTTGAGCAGGCCATCTTTCTCACTCTGGCGAAAAATCCAGCCGAGCGTTTTCAAAGTGTGCAGGCTTTTGCCAACGCCTTGACCAATGCCAGCCAAGCCATGGACCGTGCAAGTGGTGATGCTACCGTACGCAACATACAAGCGCCCACTCCTACTCCTGCGCCAGCCAGTCGCCCGGTGCAAACACCCTTTGTGCAATCGCCTACGCCACCGCCAACCAGCCAGTCAGCGCAAACATCGCTTGCCATAGACGGCTTGCCAACCTGGCAAATGTCCGGCCAGGGTCGCACGCTCGCTTCTGGAGGCATCGTCACGCCTCAACCAGGATTTGTTACCAACCAACCAGGCATGGTAACACCGCAACAGACGTTTATCCAGCCACAGCAGCAATGGCCTATGCCGCCTTTGGTAAGCAATCCCAACCAGTTTTCTGATAGTGGCAATGTCGGGCATATCTCTGGTGAAGCACCGAACAAACCCAAACGAGGTGGCAAACTTATCGCACTGATTGCAGCCATCCTGCTGATTGTCCTGTTTGGTGCCCTCGCCATCCCGCGTTTGCAAGCCTCATTGCTTGGCTCCGCTGTTCATCCAACCGCGACCAGCACAACAGATGTTACTACTGGGACAACGCCTGTAATCCAGGCTACGCAAGGCGTGACCCCTGACGCCACTGCAACGGCAACAGCAACGGCAACTGACTCTGCCTCAACAGTAACACCCACTACTTCTGACGCTCCTGCCGTTGGTCTCACTACCGCGAGTCCCGCACTTCCTCTGACTATCGCTTGTGTCCAGTGTGGTTATCCTGACTTGGCTCTGGTACTTACAAGCATTACGGCTAATGCGGGAAATAGTACAACATTATGGACCTTCACTGTGACCAATAAGGGCGCGAGCCAATGTAGCTCAATCTCGTTCGATAACTTTTCGTTAGAAGGCCCAGATGGCGCACCCTATCAGAGTAGTGGACAAGCGGGTGATAATTGGTCGCTCAATGCTGGTACGGCAACAAATGTAAGCCCCACCCTTGCCTTAATTCCCAGATCAGGTACGATTTACACACTGAATATTCAGTTGAGCGGATCTTGCGTGAACTACTCTGGCAATAGATATCAGACGGAAAATTTACTTTTCGCTCCGGGTGCATTAACTGGACTAAAGCCAGTTACACCTAGTCTGATGAGTCCCAAAAGTCCAACCTTCCCGTTGACTCTTGCCTGCGTGCAGTGTGGTTATCCACAATTATCTCTCGTGCTTACCACTATTACCGTGAGTGCGTCTAATAGTGCAACAGTATGGAGCTTCACCATTGCCAACAACGGTCCAAGTGCATGTAGTGGCATAACATTTGCACAGTTTCAATTAGAAGATCCCAACGGCACACAATACCAAAGCAGTGGGCAATCGAACGATAATTGGTTTCTCAACGCAGGATCGTCAGTGGAAGAGAGTCCAACACTCTCGTTTGAGCCACAACCCAATACAACCTACACCCTGAATATCAAACTGCGCGGCTCTTGCATGAATTACTCTGATAATACCTATCAGACAGAAAATTTGCAATTTTAAGTTGTTGCGGAATGTACAAAAGTTTGCGGTTGAATCACCCTGGGCAGAAGCGAACAGACGCATATCATAGTATGTGCACCTGCTCACATCTGCTCAGAGGATTTTTAAGCACGTCTTTTATAAAATAACCTGCTCCGCTTCCATCTCTGCTTGCTTGTCTGCTTCTTCGTGCTCGTGTGGGTGGAGCTTGCGCCCATAGTACACCCCCCACGCGCCAAAAATTGCGACACACAGCGCCAGAAAATACAACGCGATAGGCAGCCCGAAGCTGTCGCTGATCCAGCCAACCAGCAGGATACAGGGGATCGAGACGCCATTGAACAGTGCCAGTTGCAGTGCCAGCACGCGCCCCTTGATCCAATCGGGCGTCTTCTCCTGCATCGCAGCACTGGCCGGAATGTTGAGGAAATCCAGAGCCACACCAGCCAGAAACATCATCAGACCCACCACAGACACAAGCAGCGGTTGTACATGAAGTCCCTGCTGCTCTAGATGTTGGGCCAGTAGGGTGGCAAGCGGGATCAGTAGGACCAGCACGGCCAGCGTGATACAGCCGATCAGGATGGTACGCGACGTGCCCAGCGCTTTGGCAATGCGTGGCATAAAGAGCGAGCCAAGCACTAGCCCAACACCGGCAGGTGCGAAGATAAGAGGCATTAAATTGAGGTCCAGGCCGAGCAGCTTTGTTACCAACAATGGGGCAAGCTGACCAATCAGCGCGAAGAGTATCCCCGCAAACGACAGTTGTATTACCGCTACAAAGAGCAGCGAGCGGCGGCGAATGAAGATCCAGGCTTGTGCCATCTCGTGCCAGACATTTTGCAACACGCCCAACGATTCTGCCGTAAGCTCAGTTGTAGTCGTATTACGCAGCTTCGGCTCGATAAAACTGTGCGTCGGGATTAGTCTAATTAATAGAGCGCAGACGGCGTAGAGCACGGCCATGATTATGTAGAGCGCTTCAATGTTTGTAAAAAGAAAGCCCTGAATGTTGGAGGTTCTTGGGAAAATACCGAGCAGGAGCGGAGCCAGGGCCAGGAAGCCCAGAGCGTTGGAGAGCATCGACGTGATCTGAAAGAGCGAAAGCGCGTGTATCAGTTCATCATCATTGACTAGCATAGGGATGCTCGCACCCTCTGCTGGCGCGAAAAACTGGCCAATGGCTGAAATCAAAAGGGTCAGTATATACAGCGTCACGAGTTGGCCGCTATCAATCACCAGCGCAACCACAAAGCCCAGCGTGGCGATGGCCCGCAAACAGTTGCTATAAAAGAGCACGCGCCGCTTATTACGCCGATCCACAAAGACGCCAGCAGGCGCACCAATGATTACAGCGGGCACACTTGCGCAGATAAGTGCTAGGCCGACCAGGGTAGTTGATTTGGTTTTCTCGGTAATTAAAAAAATTAGGCCGTAATTCGCGGCCCAAAAAGCCGTCATAGAGATTAACTGTGCCAGCCAGAGCAGCAGAAAGTTCCTTTTACGCAAGAGGGTAAGAAAACCCACGCCCTGTGGGGTAACTGCAGCCATACAATATAACTCCTCAATGTAAGGTACGCCCACGCTTATCTAGACCCCTCAGATACTGGCGGAGGGACGCTCGGATCGGAGGCATGCGAGATAATTTCACGTGTCCGACGCTCAACCTCCGGGCGTGGCAGGAGGACGCGTCGGCCACATTGCACGCAGCGCAACCCAAGATCGGCCCCCAGGCGAATGACCAGCCATTCATAACTGCCGCAAGGATGGGGCTTGCGCAAGCGTAAACGATCCCCTAATTCAAATTCAATTCGTGACATGCATGTTTTCCTGTGCCGCTTTCCATTGCTGGTCAGCATTCCGATAGAGGCTCTGTCGTAAAATATACTCTTCTACAGCATCAGGAGTCTGATACTTGATGGGACGCCCTTCAGCCACACGCCGACGCAGATCCGTCGATGAAATATCCATACGCGGACCATCCAGCGTAATCAGGCGTTGCTTGAGACTGGGCAAACGCGCTTCGAGCTGTTCACGCTGCCCACTGACCTCTGTGTAACCGGGACGCATCAGCGCGACAATGGTAGCCTGGGCGAGAATGCCAGCAGGCTCGCGCCAGTCCGGCAAATCCTTCAGACTATCACCGCCAATGACAAAATAGAATTCGACGTGCGACCCCAGTTCGTGACGCAACAACCGCAACGTGTCCACCGTATACGATGGTCCGGTGCGCTGCACATCCACCAGCGAGAGCGCAAAATGCGGATTCGAGGCAATCGCCAATTTCAGCATGGTCAGACGTTGCTGCACGGGTGTGATGCTATCTTCTGGCTTATGCGGCGGCTGCCCGGCTGGCACAAAGACGATCCGCGCAAGCTTGAGCGCTGTATACACCTCTTCAGCGATAGCCAAATGGGCATAATGTATCGGATCAAATGTCCCGCCAATAATCCCGATACGCTCTCCCGTAGCCTCCCCTGCTAGATATTCCATCATTGTTCTTTTCTTGTCACCCCTTGCTTCAGCTATGGGGTTCCTGACGGCACAGATCGCTCTCTTGCAAACTATATATCGCCCGCAGTTTCTTTTACCGCTAAATCCGCAGCAGGTAATAGTGTACGCAAAGCATACATCACATCGGTCACGGTGGCAAGCTGTCCACTAGCTACCCAGAAACGCAAGCTCAACTCTACCTTATCTCCGACTATTCCACTTACTGTAACGCTTGGCTCAGGTTGCTCCAACACCTCTCCCAACTCTCTCAGGCTCGTGAGTATTTGCTCCGGCGTCTGATGTCGATCAAAATCTTCCAGCAGCACAGTGATAGTGATCGTAGCTCTGCGTTCATTATAGCGCGAGTTGTTGATAACAATACCGCCAAAGACCAGGGTGTTGGGAATCGTAATCTCCTCGCCGCTGACCAAACGCAGACGTGTGGCACGCAATTCAATCCCGACGACTTTACCAGTATATTTGTCTGCACTAATTTGCTCACCAATAAAAAAAGGCCGTTCCATCAGGATATACAGGCCCGCAACCAGATCCTTGAGGATATCCTGGATCGAAAACGTGATGGCAACGGTCAACGTGCCGAGCACAGCCACAGGCAGTTCGACGGCCACCTGCCAGAGGGCCAGCACCCAGAAAGCCGCGATCAACATCACGATAAAATAGGAAATGCGGCTAATCAACGTGCGCAAATTAATATCCAGCCGATTGTTGTTCAAACCACGTATCACCAGCTTGGAGAGCGTACGCGCAACGCCAATCGCAAAGACTATAATCAATAGGCTCAACAGACCATTTTTGCCAAAACTGTAAACATCGTGTGACTGTAGCCCAGTTTGTATGCCCAGCCATCTCTCAAACCTAGTAAGCTGATCTATCCCATTCGTGACAATGGTGGCCGAGCCAATTGCCGCCAACAGAGTCGGAGGGACTACAATAATCACGCCCAATGTGTGAATCAGCCAATCGTCCAATACGGTCTTTTTTAGACGCTTCACCAGCCAGCGGCGCAGCAGCAGGCCCACGATCAGACCAACCAGCACAACGAGGATAGAGGAGACAAGGCGTATAGTGAATTCAGATGTTGCTATGGTTATAATTTCAGTCAAGATAGTCATTTCTCCAGTGAACAGTATGTCGTCAGTTTCAGAGCAGGCACTTTTCCGACCAGGGGCATTTGCTATCTGTCCGCATGTGCTGGCGTGCAGGGTAGACGCCAAACTCGGCCAGCAGGTCGGTCAGTGTGCAGACTGGCAGGCCAACCACATTGAAATAGCAGCCGTCGATGCGTTCAGTTGGCTGGAAGGTTGGATGCTGGATACCATATGCTCCGGCTTTGTCCATTGGATCACCACTAGCGATATACGCAGCAATCTCTGCATCGCTATAGTTGCGCATCAGTACTGGCGTCACGCAGCTTGTACTCTGCATCACCGTCTTGCCCTCAACCTGAGTACACACCACCAGACCAGTAATCACATGGTGCCAACGTCCGCGCAACGCTTGCAATAATGCGAGCGCGTGGGCTTTGTCACGTGGCTTGCCCAGCGCCTCGCTCCCCAAAATCACCGTCGTATCAGCCGTAATAATCAAATGGTCCGCCGCTTCGGGTAGTTTCAGTGCCGCTGCAGCTTTGTGCTTAGCCAACCACTGAGCCATGTTCTCCACAGAACCGCGATAGCGCTCCTGCGCCTCTTCCTCATCATCGGAAACGACCACAAAACGACAGGGCAAGCCGAGTAAGTTGCTGATCTGCCGTCGTCGAGGCGAGGCGGAGGCCAGCAATAATGGAAGATTTGCCATTTTTCCTCATTCATTTGTAGCATATTTTTAGAGTGTTCTTGCTGCCTCTCTCATTCCCCGTATGCGGCTGGCCTTGCTGAGAGCAAAGAACGCAGTATATTCTCACATAGTATAACAGAAAAATCGCATCTGGCGTTCCCCCTGGAATAATCCTAGCCAATCTTAGTGTTGTTGTCCAAGAGCCACATTTATTTGGTGCGTTACAGAGTTTTTGTAAGAAGGAAAGGCGGCACATCATGCTTGATTTTAGTGGCGTAAAAAGCCGAACCGCAACTTTTGCGGACATTACCAAGGATCTCACCAAAACTGATCTTCATCGTTTGACCGATGAAATGATTGATACCCAACTCAGTATTATTTCTGACGCAATTGACGCGGACGCCGTACTTGTGCCAGTTGACTCCAACGCCAATGACACATTTGGCAAGCCAGAAGACAAAGACCTCGCTTGGACGCTTGGTCATGTTGTGGTGCATGTCACAGCTTCATCGGAGGAATCGGCGGCTATTTCTTCTGTCCTCGCGCGTGGGTTGACAATGGGTGATCATGATCGTTCACGCTACGAGACACCTTGGGAGACGGTTACGACGGTGGCCCAACTGCGTCAGCGCTTGGAAGAGAGCCGCCGCCAGCGCCATGCCTTCCTGGAAACGTGGCCTGATCAGCCAGACCTTGAGACTACACAGATCAGACCGTATGGCACCTTTAACGCAGTCTCGCGTTTTGTGGCTGGCCTCTACCACGACACCGATCACCTGGAGCAGTTGCGCGAGATCATGCACCAAGCTCACGCAGCTAATCATAAATAAGCCACTAAAAATAACGTCATGGATTTTATACATACAAGTGATCCATGACGTTATATCCTATTTTGGGCTGCCAACTGTATGCATCCTGCTGCGTTGCCCCACAATCACGCACAGCACCACCAGCAAAGCCGCTAGCCCGGTGAACAGTGTCAGATGTTCTCCCAGCAGAAGGGCTGCCCAAGCGACGGTCAATAGCGGTTGCACGAGTTGGAGCTGACTGATACGGGCAATTCCGCCCAGAGCCAGGGCGTGATACCAGGCAAAGAAGCCCAGGAACTGGCTGAAGATCGCTACGTATGCCAGGCCCAACCAGCCCAGGAGACTGCTGTGTTGTATGCCATGTTGGAGCAAGTTCCAGCCAACTGGGAAGACCAGCACAGGCGCGGCCAGGACCAGCGCCCAACAGATCACACGCCAGCCCCCTAACTCGCGTGACAAGCGTCCCCCTTCGGTATATCCAACCGCCCCAATAGCTACCGCCGCCAGCATCCAGCCATCGCCGGGTTGCAAGTGCCCACCTCCCTGAACTACTGCGAACAAAAACACCGCCAACATGCCCGCAACACAGCTTATCCAAAATAATGGGCGTGGACGCTCGCCCACGCGTATGACTGCGCCTACTGCCGTAGCTATTGGCAACAGCCCATTGACGATAGCACTATGGGCAACTGGCGTGCCTTCCAGAGCCAGCGCCGAGAAAAGTGGGAAGCCAACCACTACGCCACAAGCCACCAACACCAAGCCCAACCATGTGCGCCGTGGCGGCAACGGCTCGCGACGCACGAATAACACTATCCCCGCTAAGAGAGATGCAATCAATGCGCGGCCAAGCCCTACGACAACTCCACCAAACACAGGAATCGCTACGGATGTTGCGGGAAAGGTGAAACTAAAACAGAGCACACCCAGGCTACCCATCCAGATCGCAGTATCGCGATACCATCTGGGAGTACTGGCAACAGGTGTAGCTGTTTGATTTGAAGGAGACTCGACCCGGAGATCGCTAGATGAGTGCATGTAATATTCTCCTGAAAACGGGATACTTTTCTGCTAGGATTGCAAATAAAAGATTGTTGTCTTGAATATAAAACATGTGCAGACCGAAAACGAGAGCCAATCTAGGGCAAATTCAACCCAATAAAAAGCCATACTGTACAAGAGAGGAAGCAAGCGCAAGCAGGTTTGGCCCGAACCCATTTGCGCTTGTTTCCTCTCTTGTAAAAATGATACAGTTTCTACGTGTATATCGTGGAAAATATCAGGAGGTTATTTCGATGGCTGATCATCAAGCAAATCAACAGGACGTGCCAGTCGCAGAACCGCTCGCCCTGACTGCCTTCGCGGCCAGTCTTTATCACGCAGAACGAGCTGACAACTACTTTAAGTTTCTCAAAACCCTTTCCGAAGAACAGCTCGCCACCTATTTGCAAGGACTCTTGCAACAGGTGGGCAACGCTATCGACGACGGCGACACCCAATCGTTAGCTCACTTTGTGCAACAAGGGCAGGCTGATGCGTATATTCCAGGCCAGACGGTCACGTCGTTTCGCCCAGATTTTCCTGATGCTCCCTTCGCGCCTCTACGCAAACCATTGCGCGAGGCGACTGTCGCGCTCTTCACCTCAGGAGCATTCTACCTCAAGGACCAGGAGCCTTTCTATTCAGCCGAAATGACCTACGAGCAGGCAGTACGCAATGTGCGCAAGGCCGCCGAGCGTTTTCCATCGCTGCGCGTGATCCCGGCGGACACGGCTGAAGAAGATTTGCGGGTTGGACACGTCGCTTATGATATTCGGGCAGCACAGAAAGATAGTAACGTCATTTTTCCGTTGGCTCGCTTCCGGGAATTGGCGCAGGAAGGGTATATTGGCGCATTGGCGCAACGTAACTACTCCTATCATGGGCTAACAAATCTGCCGCGTCTGATCAATGAAAGTGCGCCGCAGTGGGCTCAGATGCTCAAGGATGATGGTGTGGATGCAGTCTTTCTCACCGCTGGCTGACCGCTCTGTCATGTGACCGTGGGTCACATCGCACGCGCTATTGAGGCGGTAGGTATCCCAACTGTGAGTATCTACATCGAGGCATTTCGCCCCACAGCCCAACTACTCAAACCGGCCCGCACGCTCGTTACACCCTATATTATGGGGCGTCCACTGGGTTTACCACACCGTCGTGATCAGCAGATGGCTGTAATTCGCGCCGCCCTGGATTTGTTGGAAACGGCCACGCAGGCTCCCACGCTCGTCACGTTTACGCTATAACAGACTGAACGCAATAAATGTGTGATGTGTGGTACAGACAAAGCCGGCACCACACCTTATTACGTTCAACTTAATCGCGTGTCGTCGCTGCCAGGATCTCCGGTTCCGTCGCCAACATGCGTTTGGCGGCGAGATTGGTGAAGAGGAAGTAGAGTCCCGCGCCATAGGCCAGGCTCAACGGCATCGTCGCCAACCACACCCATTGTATGTTCACGAAGAACGGGATGCCAATGCCCAACGCGACTGGAGCCAGCATAACCACCGTTGCCAGGAGCATCACCAGCGACATCAGTTGGTTCAGGCAGCCACCAGACTGCGCTTGGCCGCCTGTGGCAGAGTAGCCGCGCTGGCCGATAGTCTTCTGGTAACGTGGGAAGTAGATTGAGGACAGGTTGCCAGCACCCAACGTCACGCCCAGACCGGCCAGCCCAATAATTGTCGCGGGCAGAATCATCGCCTGCTCGTGGGTAGTCACCGCAGACACAAGCATCAAGATCACCAGGGCAATGAAGCCGAGCAGGAAGACCGCCAAGTTCTTGCCCCAGAGTAGACGCCGCCGGTCTATCGGAAAGAGGAAGAGCGTAGTCAAGCTTTTCCTCTCAATACCCAGCGTGTTCAAAGACAGCGTAAGCGCGAACAGAAACACCACGGCTACTGACGCGAAAGGCGTGTAACTCGCGTAAAAAATATCGCCGGCAGCATGTGCGCCGTTGGATGCACTGAATAGCGGAAAGACCACAAAAACGACCACGTAGATCAAACTTTGGAACATCCTGACCTTCAACTGCGGGTCGCGCCAGAAGCAAATCAACTCTTTTCGGACCAACGCCTGCAACTGTTCCGCAATGTTCGCTTTGAGCGGCTCAGCATCAATCCTGGTGGGAGCAACTGTTTGAGTCACGGGTACACGCTCAGCAACCGGACGTGTTGCAGATGCAGCACCGGACATAACTGCTACAGACGTTGCAGCTTGATAAGCCAGAGCCGGAGCGACGGTCTGCTGAGGCAGTTTCGAGCGTTTTGAGCTACCCGATTCAGAGGCGGTCATACTGCGTTCAAGCACCAATTGCCAAAGATACAGCGCAACTGCACAAATCACCAGCAGCAGGCCGAGCATGGCGAAGCTGGCCGTCCAGTTGCCCTGTACAGCGGCCCGGATCGAACTGGCCGCCACACCTGAGGGTAGCCATTGCAGATATTGCGAGAAGCTACCTTGATTGAGTGAACTACCCAAGTTCAGGATGTTGTTGGCCCCAAAGGAGAAGCGACTGAGCAGGTAGCAGGACGACCCAAACAGCGCGAGAATAATCACACTTAAATCGCGAAAACGCCGACTTTGCAGTGTGCGCATCAACAGCGCCAGGATCAACTGACTGATGCCCACCATCACAACGTAGAAGACCACGATTACCAGCAACGTCATCAGGCCCAGCGCGAGCGAGTGCAGCCACCAGGCCACAATTGTCACACCGAACAGCACGAAGAGTAGCACTGTCCAGATGTCGAACAATGATGAGAAGAGCAAGCTACACATCAACTCCAGCCGTGTTAGTGGAAAGAGTTGCAACTTCGTCACATCCAGCCCTTCATTGGTCGAATACGAGAGCAGAGGTAGCACAATCCAGAAGAACAGCATTCCACTGAAGAGGAGATAGAGTACCTCAGTATTGGCAGGGGCAGAAAGAGCATCAAAGGCGAAGAAGAGGCCGAACGCAACTTCCGCTCCCACACCGAGCAGGAAAATGAGTCCGATAATCGTAAGAATAAGGGTCTTTGGGCTGCGCTGGAAATTGCGCAGGAGCATTTTCATGCGTAGCCAAGCCAGCCAGCGCAGTTTATCAGTATGTATACCCATCTGTTTTACTCCAACCAACTTAGGTTATGAGCCTCATCGCGCACACCAATGATGTTCATAAACACATCTTCCAGCGTGGCGTCGTGCCCATCGCCGCTAGCGCGGCTACGCAACTCGTCCAACGTGCCCTCGGCGACCAGCACGCCCTGGTTGATAATGCCCACACGTGTGCAAAGGCGCTCGACCACTTCCATGATGTGTGAAGAGAAGAAGACGGTGGTGCCATGATGCGTCAGATCGTTGAGAATATCACGAATCACACGCGAACTGACAGGATCGATACCCTCAAATGGCTCGTCCAGAAAAAGCACCTGGGGACGATGGATCAAGGCTGCGGCTAGGGCGATCTTCTTACGCATCCCAACCGAGTAGTCGATCACCAGTTTATTCGCGTCATCACTTAGCATTAGTACGTGCAATAGTTCTTCTGTGCGGCGCTGGATATCAGCTTTGGGCACACCATACATATGTCCAGCGAATGTGAGAAACTCGCGCCCACTCAGACGCTCATAGAGATTGAGATATTCCGGCAGCACGCCCATCAGAGCGCGAGCACGCAACTGGTCCTGCCAGACATCGATCCCACCAACATAGGCCAGTCCGGCTGTTGGTCGCAAAAGGCCAGTGAACATTTTGATGGTTGTCGATTTACCTGCACCGTTGGGGCCAAGGAAACCGAAGAATTCACCACGCTTGACTGAGAGATTCAAACGATTGACCGCCGTCTTCTGTCCAAAGACCTGCACGAGATCGCGTGCGACCACCGCCATATCCGCGTTCTCACCACCCTGCGGCCAGGGCTGATTAGCTGTCATTGATGATTGTTGTTCGGGGGAAGTTGCCATAATTACTATCCTCGTCTGTGTTACAAGTAGGTTTGTATAACAAAGTGCTATACAACTATAGCATCTTGAAAAACGTGCTGTCAAGCCTCTAGATCATGCAGGTTCGATCTCTTCACAGGTACCAAGGCCAGACTTTTGTATAGACGTAGAAGTGCACAAGGTATCCAATTGAGCTTAGGAGCTACGTGTTGTCGAACAATATCAAGGGTGCGGTACATACGCTACGTTAAAATGGAGATAATCTGCAACTTTTATCGTCATGCTTCCGTATAATAGCTGAGGACAATACAAACAGGGCTATGACGGTAGGAGGCCAGCAACAACAGATGCAAACACAGCAGAACGCGAAAGCACGTGCAGCCACAGCTTTCGCCTTTTTTTGCTCATCGAGATCATCTCGCTCATCATCTGTTGTCGAAAACACCGCTTGCGTGGTTGGGAGCTATGACTAATTATCCTACGAACAGAGCACCAGGACTGGATTCTGTTGCTGTGATCTGTTATGATGAGAAGAGAAACACGCTGGCACCAGTTATTTTGTACAGCAGGCTATCCAGCAACGAGGCTGGATCAGCCATTCATAAGGGACTCAAAGGAGAGTGTCACATGAGAGAGCGCACCACAAAGGGTAAATCCACGAAAACGCATGGTCTACCACATCTTCGCAACCTTCGCCAACGGAAAGGACTGAGCCTGGGTCAACTGGCAGATATGAGCGGCATTCGTCGCGATACGATCTCGCACCTGGAGGATGGACGCCTTGATCCCCAACCCTATCATGTACGTCTATTAGCCAGAGTACTGGAAGTGCAACAGTTTGACCTTGTCTCATAAAAGAGACAGTGAACGATAATCACGAAATGCAATTCGCCGACCCGGCCTGGCAGCCGCGTGTCGCACAAGATGTAAAACAGGAGCAGGATTTCCCTGCTCCTCAACCCGTCTGGTCGCCTGCACCTGACGCGAGCACATCCGCTGCCACCCAACAAGCCAACTACACACAGGGCTATCGTGCGCAACCTACGCAAGCCCCTGACTACGATCAGCCCTTGCAGGCACCGCCGCCGCCGCCACCACCGTCTTTTCAGGGACAACAACAGCAGTATTACCAATCCCAACAACCGTGGTACAAGCGTTTGCCCACCTGGGCTTGGGTGCTCATCGCCATACTTGTTTTTGGAAGTGTTGTCAAACCCGCATTCTCAGATGGTGGGTCCGCTGGCGGGCTGGTTGTCTTGCTTGCCCTCGGCGGAGCTATCGCTTGGCTGATCTATAACGGGAGCTTGCGTGTAAAATGGAGTGGCGAAGCGCAAGCGCCAGAGACGCGCACCTTTGAGGTTAGTGCGCACCCCACCATCGTGATTAACAACAAAGCTGGCTCGGTTCGTGTGCACGCGGGCCAGGAGAGCCAGATCAGCATCACCACGACCAAACGCGGCTACCTGTTTAACCAGCGTTTCGACAACGACGCTCAGGTTTCCTACAACCAGGACAGCACCATCAACCGCGTCACAGCTCGCGTCGAAACTTGGAAACCCTTTGGCAAAAACGCCATCGATTTCGATCTCGTCGTGCCGCCCCAAACTAGCCTGGAACTCGTCACGAATGCAGGCAGCGTCTCCGTACAAAATATCGCCGGGCAGATGACGCTGCGTTCCGATGCTGGCTCCATCACTGCCAATCAGGTCACGCTGCACGGTCAATCGCGCCTGCGCACCAGTGCTGGCTCTATCACCTTCAACGGTGCGCTCGATCCCGCTGGCGACTACGAACTGTCCACAGACCTCGGCAGCGTCAACGCTACCCTACCCGCCGACGCATCTTTTAACTTAGAGGCCAAAACGGACCTCGGCTCCGTCAGCACCAATCTGCCGCTCACACAATCGCAAAAAACCAAGGTGTATGGTCAGGTTGGGGTCGGTCCCTACCCACGTTTGCAGGCAAAAACAGATTTGGGTTCAGTACGAGTATATCGTGGATAACACTTTGTAGAACGCCCATCCCGTCCTGAACGCAGATGAACGGTGGCCAATATGCATTAAATTAAGAATGGTTATATTTTTCCAGGTGATGGCAAGATAGAGGATGAGCCAACAGGACGCAGATCAACGGCGTCCCTACTATGGTATGGTCTTTGTCTATAATTGATGCATTGTCGTGTAAAACCAACGGATATCGAATACATTCTGTTCGTTTTACGTGATGCTCTCACCTTCTGGCAAAATCTCGTAACCATAGTAGAGACGCCGTTGATCTGCGTCCTGGGGTGGGGTGGGCGTTTTGTTGGATTTGCACAAAATGTGCTCGTATATGATAATCATGGTCATCCTTCGCTTGATGCATATTGAATACAGGTACCTTTCTAACCCCAACCGTTCTTCTGCTTGCATCTGATCAGCTTTTACGTACATTCACTATTCAGAATATTTCCACTACTATGTGCAGGCTGTCCATATAGTATACTGGCAATGAAGGAAAATTGAATAAGACAACCATACTATTCAATGTGGGGAAGAGATAGAAAGGATCGTCCATGCCAACCGATGCTTATGTAATCGAGGGGGGGGAGCCGGTGGTGGGGGAAATCCAATGTTTGGGTGCAAAAAACTTTGCAACAAAAGCGATGGTGGCCGCTCTCCTGGGTGAGACACCGACGACGCTGACAAATGTTCCGCCAATTGGCGATGTGGATATTACACGCGAAATGTTGCACTCGATTGGCGTACGGGTCGAGACACCTGATAATGGGGTGCTTTGCATCGATCCGTCTGTGCTGAGCCATCCCGATGTGCTGATGCCGCATAGTGGTGCCAATCGTATCCCGATTCTCTTGCTGAGTGCTCTGCTGCACCGCTTTGAGCGCGTGATGGTGCCCGTGGTCGGCGGCTGCCAGATTGGAGCGCGTAAGGTCGATTTCCATCTCCAGGCCATCGAACAGTTCGGTGGTCACATCGAGGAAACGCCAGATGGCTACATTGCCTCTCGTCAGGGACCGTTGAAGGGCGCACATATCAAGCTGGCTTACCCCAGCGTGGGCGCGACTGAAACGTGTCTCTACCTAGGCGTTCTGGCCGAAGGTCGCACGATTATCTGCAATGCCGCTATCGAGCCGGAAATCTTTGAGCTGATTACCATGTTGCGCTCGATGGGTGCGATCATCTTCACCGCTTCAGGCCATGAGATTCGCATTGAAGGCGTCAAACATCTCTCAGGCACGCATATGGCTGTGTTAGGGGATCGCATCGAGGCAGCTTCCTGGGCCTCGCTCGCTGGCGCGTCTAACGGCGAAATTACTGTGCATGGCATTCGGCCAGAGACATTGGGCAATTTCCTGTCGTACTTTCAGCAGGCTGGCGGCGGCATCGAACTGACCAGCGCCACCAGCATTCGTTTCTTTCGCAAGGAGAAACTGCGCCCAGCCATTATTGAAACCGGTGTTTGGCCTGGCTTCTCAACCGATTGGCAGCAGCCCTTTGCTATCCTTTTAACCCAGGCCGATGGCATCTCGATTATTCACGAGACGGTCTACGAGAAGCGTTTTGGCTATCTCAAAGCACTCGACGCTCTGGGGGCCAAAACACAACTCACGACCCACTGTCTCGGTGGCACCCCTTGCCGTTATCGCGAAACGAGCCACGAGCATAGCGCGATTATCTTGGGGCCAACGCCGCTGCGAGCACGCGAGGACGAGCCGATCTCGATTCCCGACTTGCGTGCCGGTTTGGCCTATGTGATCGCTGCTGCTATTGCGAGCGGCACTTCGCTGGTCACGGGGATTCATTTTCTCGAACGCGGCTATGGTGATGTGGTGCCCAGGTTAACCGCGATGAATCTCAATATCAAGCGTACAAGCATCTGAATGGTTTTTCATATTCTTGCGAGAAAAATGAACAACGATGCAGGCAAAAAGAGGAGGAAACCAATGTGAGGCAATCGCTGCTATGGGGGTACCGTATGCTTGCCTGTTTAGCAGAGTCATGGTACACTGACGCCAGAAGGTTACGCCTCTCTGATTTGGCAAAAGGAACGCGGGCAAGCGTTCGCCAAATATTGGAGTGCAAAGGTTACAACTTTTTCTCTGCATCGCTCGTATTTCAGAGTGAATGGTATCTTTCTGGTCAACCCGTGTTCCGTTTGGATAAACTGCAAGGCTACGGTTTTTGCACCCCATCGGAAAGGTGTAAACTATGAATAAATTGACAGATAACGAGCGGTGAAAATATAATGGAAACAACATTAAGAGCTACTGGTCCTTTAAGCTCGTTGGGGGCATTGGATGTGCCCGCACGCAAAACGCGCCGTCGCAAGGCACAGCCTGCCACCAGCGGGACCAGTATCACAAATGAACAGTGTAGTCAGGCGGTTGTAGGACAAGAGAGTTCAGCCTATACCTATACAGCGGGGGCAAGTGTGGAGGCTTTTAGCGATACCGATCTTGTCTCTCTGGTCCTGGGCGGCCAGCAAGAAGCGTTTGCCGTACTGATTGAGCGCTATAAGGATGCTGTCCAAAACCTGGCATATCGTATGCTCAGCAATGTCACTGAAGCTGAAGACGTGACTCAGGAGGTCTTTGTGCGTGCGTATACCCAGCTTGCCACCTACAAGCCGACGCACAAATTTAGCACTTGGTTGCTCTCGATTGCCTCTCATCTGGCCATTGACCAGTTGAGGCGCAGGCGTTTTCTGGCCCTGCCTCTGGAAGATGTACCCTTCTTAGAGTGGGTGGCGGACCTTGGCGTTGGTCCCGAACAATCGGCCCTTGCTAGTGAACAACACGATGAGATTCAGGTGTATTTGCAGCGTTTACATAGTAAATATCGTTCGGTCATCGTCTTGCGTTATTGGTATGACTTGTCCTATGATGAAATAGCTACAGCACTCAACCTGACGCCAGCACTGGTCAAGGCTCGTCTGCATCGTGCGCGTGAGCTGCTGGCCCGGTATATGCGAGAGAATAAGGTGCCAGAAGAGGAGCAGGTCTATGCGCTACCACGACGCTAAACGCGGGGTACCCACTCAACGCGACGCGCATCTGGTTCAGCCAGTCGAGCCGAGCGGCGCAACAGATGTTCGCGACCCTTTCTGCTCATCCGAGCAGGATGCTTCTCTGTTGGAAACGCCACCTGTGCGCGTGTTGTATCCTGGCATCTCTACTGAACGTATTATGCACGCCGTAGAGCGCCAGAGACGCATTACACAGCAACTCGACGATTTGCGTGTTCAGCAACAAGCGCGTACCGTTTTTCTGCGCACAACGTGCTTGAAGCTCATGGCCTGGGTCGGTGGCTCAGTAGGGTTGTTGGTAAGTGTATTGCTGGTCTTGTTCATACTCCAGCCAGTGTTGTTGGTGCGCGTATTGACATTGCTCAGCGGTTTTATCGCGTTCCTATTGGCTGTGGGAGTGGGTATGCAAACAGACCTGCCCCTTGTCTCATCGAACAACTGGGTGCTCTCAGGAGTTGCTCTGGCAGTGGTTTTGATGATGGCAATGTGGCTACGCCTGATGCGTTATCCACGTGAGGCGTAAGTGAGGATAAGAGTCGGTTTACGGTCAGAGGGAGTCCCAGTATGCAAAAAACTGGCTGCCGCCGCTGGCGAACACTGGCGCTGGTAGGGCTTGTCCTGGTTCTGGGTTTGGGCTTGCTCATCCAAGGATTGGGGTTTGTGCTCGCCTGGGTAGCTCCAGGCGTTCAGGCTACTGGTAGTGTACATCGCGCTCTGCCCAGTTCGTGTACTTCTACCCAGCGTGGGCCGGTCTTTGGGAGATCTCTGGCGCTCGATACGCACGAGGTGGAGTGCGGAGATCTGATTATCTTTGGTGGCACCTTAGATGTGCAAGGTCAAATGTGGGGAGATATCCTCGCTTTTGGCTCGAACATACATATCTCAGGCGATGTGCATGGGGATGTGAATCTGTATGGTGGCAATGTCATCCTGCTGAACGGTTCCCATATGCATGGAAATATCAATTTGTTTGGTGGCAGTCAGCAGGCGGAGGGAAGCGCACAACTTGACGGCGGGGTCAATCATCGGAGCCAGCATGTCTCGCTCTTATTGCCGGGTCTCGACGGTGGGTTTGTTTTTCCACTCTGGTCGCTTGTAACCTGGGTCGTACTCGGCCTGGCTCTGACATCCTGGTTGCCCGAACATGTGATGTTTATACGCGCAACAGTGACAAGCAAAACGCGGCGTAGCCTCTTTCTTGGCTTGCTCAGTTTATTGCTGACGCCAGCAGTTTTGATTGTCCTGATCGCACTTATTCTTCCTATTCCGGTGGCGATCCTGATAGCCATCGGGCTGATTGTAGCATGGGCGTTAGGGACGATAGCGATTGGTTGGCTGGTGGGAGAGTATATTATGCGGGCCATCGCGCCTCGGCATAATACGCGCTTAGCTCAAGTAGCGGTTGGACTGACGGTCCTGGTCCTGGTAGGGTCACTGCCCTACATTGGCTGGATTGTGAGCCTCGGCGCAGGTCTACTTGGACTTGGAGCCGTTTTTCTCAGTCGGTTTGGCACGCGACTCTATAGCCAGCCCAAGCAGCCGTTGACGTTTTAACGAACGCCATAAGGGTACTCCTTGCTGGAGGGTAGGTCTGTGAGATAAAAGTAGCCACAGGAGAGGTTTGCCTGCGATGTTTTGCCTCTCTTGACGATTACTTCTTGTAGGCAGACATACGTTATGTTGGAAAGATGGGACGGACACACGCTATAGACAGTTCTGAAGATCGCTTACCCCTCCCGCCAGGGCTATCGCTGGCAGATACGCTGGTCGCGACAGGTGATTTTCAGGCTGTAAAGTGGCCGCCGAGGTGAACATGAGCATTGATGTTGAATTAACCGATCTTGCCTATGGAGGCGATGCCGTAGGCCGCTACGAGGGCCGTGTACTCTTTGTGCCAGGAGGCATCCCTGGCGAACGTGTACGCGTTGAGATTGTAGAGGAGCGCAGAGGACACGCCCGCGCAGAACTGCTAGAGATCCTGCGTCCCGCACCGGAGCGCATCGACCCGCTCTACCCTCTCCTCACAGATTGTGGTTGTCAGTGGCAGCATATCGCGTATCCCGCGCAATTGACGTGGAAGGCCCATATCGTTCGCCAACTCCTGGTACGTATTGGGAAGCAGCCTGACGCGGTTGTCCATCCGACCCTTGGTATGCCCGACGGCATCTCGCCCTGGGAGTATCGCAATATCGCCTTATTTTCTGTCGGTCCCAGTGGCGAGATTGGCTTTAAGCTGACCGATAGCCACGAGGTGCAGGATCTGGAATCGTGCGAACTACTCCATCCTGCCCTCAATATGGTCTATCAGCGCATCCGCAGCAAATTGCAGACGTATTTTGGCGAATCGCTGGCCGAGATGATCCAGGGCTTTACGATCCGTGGCGCGATTGGCGCGGTGAGCACTCTTGGCGCGGCACCTGCCCAGGCCGCTCCAACGCTGCTCAGCATTCACGCACGTCCTGGCTCGGTTATGGAAGACCCGCAGCAATTGGCCCAAGAGTTGATTACGACTGCTCCGGGCATTGTCGGGGTTATCATTGAACGCGTTGGTGGTCGCTATGGGCGCGTGGTCGCTGGTCAGGAATTCTTGACCGATGTCGTCTCTGGCCGCCGTTTCCGCGTCTCTTCGGACTCGTTTTTCCAGGTCAATATGGTGCAAACGCCTGTGCTGGCTGAACGGGCCGTGGCCCTGTTGGAACCCCAACGTGCGGATGTCGTCCTGGATGGCTATAGCGGCGTGGGCCTCTTCTCGGCCTTCCTAGCGCCCCGCGTCTCCCGTGTGCTCGCCATCGAATCGCAACCCAGCGCCGTGATGGATGCTCGTGCGAATGCCACGCTGAACAACCAGAGCAATATTACCGCGCTGGAAGGCACGCTGGAACGTCTGCTCGGCCAGATCTACTACCGCCGTGAACGCATTGACCTTGCCCTGGTCGATCCGCCACGTGCGGGCTGTCATCCCAAGGCGTTGCAGGCGTTGCAATCGCTGGCCCCACGCGCAATCTGCTACGTGTCCTGCGATCCTAGCACGTTGGCTCGCGATATTGCCACACTCTGTAGCAATAACCGCTACCGTCTGGTCGCTGCGCAGCCTGTCGATATGTTCCCGCAGACCTACCATATCGAATGCATTGCCCTGCTGGTCCGCAACAGCGCCCGCTAGCAGAAACGCTTTTCTCACAAAAAGAGGAATTGCCCGAAATGTAGTATCAAATACCATGTTTCGAGCAATTCCTCTTTTTGCTGTTTCCTAACCATGCCTGCTTAAAACAACATGAATCTCTGGCCGCTTATCTGGCGAACTTGTATCCAGAGACATCAACGTTCCTGGTAGAGGATTCTGCGAAACAATTCGTCCAGCTTCAATGTACGGGTACGCATCATCTTCTCCTACTGGCACCACCTTCATGCCAATCTCAGATGCCAGCGCCGCCGCACTCCACAAATCCATTGTCTGGAGGTTCGGTACGCCTCGACTGACCATCTTTTTTTCCAGGACCGCCGCGACATTTGTAAACCATTGAATTAGCTCGTCTTGGCGCGTGTTTTGAGCTTTGGCCTTGTCATCCTTGTCTTTGAACTCTTTAATTTGACTAATCTTATCGGCGATAAAAAATGGGTGATCGATCATCGTCAGATTAATATCTGGATTTGCCCCTGGCGTTTCAATATAGACATTGCCAACATCGAACAGGTTCTCAATAATATTGCTTATCTTGATCTTGGTATCGCGAATATTTTTATACTCCGCTTCTACACGCGCCTCATAGAAAAAGATAAACTTGCGTTCAATATCAATAATACGCATGTTCGTCAGAATAAAGACATCGTCCACATAGTTAATTGTAATCAACCCACTCATAATCAGCAGGATCAACATTATGGGGAGCGTAAAAGGCGCGAAACCTGAGAGAGCGAAGGTCAGGATTAAGGCTCCGACGAACAGCAAGGCTGGTATGCCCAGTTTGGCAAACAGCAGCCATTTTGATCGTTGAATATACATTACTGTATATTCTTCTGAGGCATAAGTGACCTCAGCGGGAATACGGAAAGGCCCGCCAAAGCGGCGCAGTGGACGGCGTAAATGCTCTGGTTTATGTCGGTGTGAGTAGCGTTCATCCGCATTGGGGAGGAGTGAGCGCTGATCCTTTTTCCCTAGTTTGGCGATCAACGCGCTCATCTGAGGATCGGCTAAAGATGGTAGTTTCTCTGCTGGTTTCGCCGCCTTGAATTCCTTGAAGATCCCATCTACCGCATCCCTAACCTCACGCGGCTTTGGCACATTCTTCATGATATGCTGGCCCCCAGTGAGATAGATATGTACCTCTCCGTATTCCAGAAAAATGCTCGTCGGAGAATTCTGGTCGGTGGAAACCTGCATCACTTTGTCTAGCGAGATAATCTTGCGCGTTGGTTGCAGAAAACCTCGGCAAGCAATGATGCGTTTATTGGTGATGATATCGAGATTGACCCACCAGACAAAAAAATCTTTCCACAAGAAATAGACCAACGCAATCAGCAGGCAAATGCCCAGAATCGAGTTGAGCAAGGTCCAGAAGGGACCAAATTCGGGAAAACGCGCACTCAGGGCGATGGCTAGCACGAAGAGTAGCAACACCCCTAGCACCGGGCCGGCTGGTTTGATGAGAAAGATAAAGTGCTGGCGTACGACCAGTTTGACTTCCTCGCCCTTATCCTGTCCTTTAAAACTGAGTTGTTTATCCTTGCTGCGCCGCACTTGGCGTAGACCACCATGCTCGCGCCGCCTGGGTTGCCATTCTCCTGGCGCGGTGAATTGGGAGATGTGCTTGTTCATCAAACAATTACCTCACAAAAAAACACAAGCTTACTTCTTGGATTTTTTCGCACTGGCTGCGAACAGAGCTGCAATGATGACTGCTAACGCAATCAGGAACACCACAAATACAGAACTTCCTACCTGATCCTGGTTGGGTGTGTTTGCACCAATGGTCAGCAGCGACTTATTGCCCAGCACATTGGTGACATAGAACATCAAGAAATAGCCGCTCACCATCGCTGGTAGAATCCCCAGCAGACGCTCTTGTGGCAGCGTTGGCTTAGGAAAAGCCTTATTGCCAATTAAGTAGCCGGCGCCTATAATCACCACAAATGTGATAACCGTTGTCAGGAGCACATCGCCTTGGGGAACCACCGTAGTGTCACTATGGACCACTGTCGCTGAAGGGCTGACGATCACCTGAAGCACAACTGGCATGTTGACGAAGAGAAAGTGCGCCATCCCATTCCCACCACCAAGGAAAAGAAACAGGATAGCTCCCAGAGAGCAACCGAGCGAGACAAGCTCTCGTTTCCATCCTCGCTGAAAACCAACCACTGCAAAAGCGAGAATGACGATAAAGAAACATTGTTGTGACGTAAGTAATAACTGCATAAATTTCGGCCTCCCTCCCCGTAATCTAACGTAATGCCGTTCGGCCAGAGTCGTGTTCGGCTCCTCTGGCTCCATTGTCTTCGTGCTACGCAATCCGAAACAGACGGTTTTGCTCTCAGCCTTGCCCTCAAACCTTTTATACTTTAATGATACCACAGAGATGAATGAAAACCTAGCGTGTTTCAAGCAAAAATATACGAGATTTGTAACAGGATGTATCGATGCATCGACTCGTGCAGTCTATACGTCGGTCCTATATATCCTGCCAAGATAAATAAAATGAAATGTCTTGAAGCAAGGATAGAAGCTGGCTGATGTCATATGTGCGTATTTGCCCAAAACCATGAAAATGTGCTATACTAGAAGCAGTAAAAGGCTTGAATTTTCCAAAATCCTCGCCTCGTTTTTCTTCCAATCCACCCATTTTAGCATCTCTGTGTTTGGTATAAAAGAGGATTTTTTATGGAACTTGGTAATATTAAAACCGTCAGTATCGTAGATGAGATGAAGGGGGCGTACCTCGATTATTCCATGAGCGTGATCGTCAGTCGTGCGCTCCCCGATGTGCGCGATGGCTTGAAGCCAGTCCACCGCCGCGTGCTCTACGCGATGGATCAGATGGGCTTGCAGTCCACAAAGGCGTTCCGTAAATGCGCGGGTACAGTTGGTGAGGTCTTGAAAAGCTACCATCCTCATGGTGATGTGGCGGTCTATGAATCTCTTGTGCGTATGGCCCAATCCTGGTCTATGCGCTACCCCCTCGTGCTCGGCCAAGGCAACTTTGGTTCCCAGGATAATGATCCACCAGCAGCAATGCGGTATACTGAAGCTAAGCTAGCAGCCATCTCAGACGAATTGTTGCACGATATCGATAAAGATACCGTTGATTTTAAGCCCAACTACGATAATCAGACGACTGAGCCAACGGTAATGCCAGCTCGCCTTCCTAATCTCCTACTCAATGGTTCTACCGGTATTGCAGTTGGTATGGCGACCAATATCCCTCCCCATAATCTGGTCGAGGTATGTAATGGCATTGTCTACCTGATCGATCAGCCAGAGGCGACCACTGAAGAACTCGCACGCATTGTGCGCGGTCCCGATTTCCCAACTGGTGGCATTATCCAGGGTCGCGAAGGTATCCGCAATATGTATGCCAGTGGTCGTGGCCGCGTCGTGGTGCGTGCTCGTACACATATCGAAGAGGGCGAGCGCGGACGGCTACATGTCATTGTGACCGAGCTACCCTATCAGGTGAATAAAGCCGATTTGGTGAAGAAGATTGCCGAACTGACCCGCGATAAAAAGCTGGAAGGTATCTCTGAGGTGCGCGACGAGTCTGACCGCCAGGGTATGCGCATATTCATTGAACTGAAACGTGATGCCAACCCTGAAAGTGTGCTCAATTCGCTCTTCAAACATACCGCTATGCAGAGCGCCTTTAACGCCAATATGCTGGCTCTGGTCGATTATCAGCCGCGTATCCTGACGCTCAAGGCCTTCCTGCAACATCATATTAACCACCGTGAGGTTGTCATCACGCGTCGCACGCGCTACGAATTGGCTAAAGCAGAGGCACGCAAACACATCCTGGATGGCTTGAAAATTGTTCTCGACCATCTCGACGCGGTGATCGTGGCTATTCGCGAATCTGAGAATACCGAGGCCGCTACCGCCCGCTTACAACGTGAGTTCGCCCTTTCCGACGAGCAATGTAAAGCGGTGCTGGATATCCGTTTGGGCCGTTTGGTTGCAATGGAGCGTGGCAAAATCGAGAATGAACTGGCCGAGGTTCTGAAAAATATCCGCTACTATCAGATGTTGCTAGCCGATATCAATGAGATCCGCGCCCTGATTAAAGCCGATCTAATCCTACTGAAAGAGAAATATGGCGATGAGCGCCGCTCGGATATTATCGATGCTGAGATTGGTGATTTCCGCGACGAGGATCTGATTGCCAACGAAGAAGTTGTGGTAACGCTGACCGAGAAGGGCTACATCAAGCGTCTGCCCTCCAGCACATATCGCGCCCAACGACGCGGTGGACGTGGCATCACCGGCATGGGTACCCGCGAGGATGACGATGTGCGCCATCTGCTGGTCAACCATTCACACGACAGCCTGCTCTTCTTTACAGATCGTGGGCGCGTCTTCCAACTCCGCGTCTACGAACTGCCTGATGTCAGCCGTACCGCTAAGGGCGAGCATCTCATCAACCTGATTAACATTGAGCAGCGCGAACGCGTCACGGCGATTGTCTCGGTCCCCAAGGGTGTGAGCCACGACTATATGCTGGTGGCGACGAAGAAGGGCGAGGTGAAGAAGACTCCCATGAGCGAATTCGAGTCGGTGCGCCGTGCTGGCCTGATCGCGATGAACCTGGAAGATGACGACGAGCTGATCGGGGCGAAACTGGCCCATGCCGATGACAATGTGCTGATGATTACCGCTCATGGCCAAGCAATTCGCTTTACGGTTGAGGAACTGCGTTCGGCCTCGCGTATGAGCGGCGGCGTGCGTGGGATTCGTCTGGGCGAAGGCGATACGCTCGTCTCGCTGAATATCACCATTCCCAACGGTCAACTGCTGGTCGTGATGGAAAAGGGTTATGGCAAACGTACACCCATCGACGAGTATCCCAAACACAACCGTGGTGGCAGCGGTGTCCTGACTGCCCGTCTGACCAACAAGACTGGCAAAGTCGCCGCCGCCCGCGTCATCAGCGAGCACGACAGCGACCTAATGATTGTCTCAGCCGGCGGCGTGATGATCCGCATGGATATCAGCGTCATCCGCGTCCTTGGCCGCACGACCCAGGGCACGCTCGTCCAAAAGCTAGCCGAAGGAGATAGCATTGTCGCCATTTCTGCCACCAACGGCAAAAAACACGACGAGGATGAAGAAGGCGATGGCGAGGAGATGGGTGCCGAGGAATTTGAGGCGATTGAGGGCGAGGTAACTGACGAGGACGAAGTGGTTGCCGAAGAGTCTCAAGAAGAGGTCAGCACAGAGGACTAGCAGTAGTGTTGACTGTCTCTAAGGGTCCAATTTTTATTCTCTCAAATGGAGTTTGAAATACTCTCCTACGAATCCGACCCTTAGCCAAGGATACATTACCAGAGATCATTGGGAAACAACGAGAGAAGCTGGCAAGACTATCGCGTCCTACCAGCCTCTCTCGCTTTACCCATTCCAGGTAAATACCGTATACTCGACTACATCTGCTGTATAGGAGCGGAAGCGG
>JBDTBU010000363.1:0-4069 GCA_039923935.1 Ktedonobacteraceae bacterium
GCTGGATGCCGTACGCGTTGGCGCTGTTGCTCAATACCAGGGCAATCTCGACGCCGGGTAGCTCGTGGCTTTCGATGGCGTCGATGATGGCCTGGAGATTGCTACCGGAGCCAGAGATCAACACGCCTAAACGCAACTTTTTCTCAGGCGTGGCCTTACCAAGTGTGCCCTCACTCAACACTTTCCACTCAAACTGCTCATTCACAGTTTTTGCACCTCTTCATCGGCCTGACTCAGTTCTGCGACAAGACGCTGTTTATACGCGCTCACCCGCTGAGCCAAGGCGCTATCCGCAAGGGCCAGGATTTTAGCAGCCATAAGTGCCGCACCCTCTGGTTCCAGAATAGTCGGTGTAGCAATACCTGAAGGCAAGCGCAAGGACGAGAAGATGTCAGCACCCCCAAACCGCTCGCTATAGGGTGGACAAGAGATCACGGGATAGCGCGTATTGGCATCCAACACTGCCGAGAGCGCGTTAGAGCGGCCCGCGATGCCGATATAGACCAGTGGCCCACTCTGCTCATACTCGCTGAGTATCTCTAGCAGACGGCTCGTGGCCTTGTGCGCTGAGCAGACACGCATCACGCTGGGAATTTCCAACGCTTTAAGGGTTTTGGTCATGGCCTGGGCATGTGCGAGATCGCTCTTGCTGCCCATAATGATGATTACTTTGGCTGTCATGATTGCTTATTCCTTTTAGATTGTTTCCAATCCCCTATGTCCAATATCCCGCCGATAAAACATGCCCTCAAACGAAATACACTTCGCGGCCTCGTAAGCTAGGTCAACGGCTTCGCGCAAGGTTGCTCCACACGCGGCAACACTGAGGACACGTCCGCCAGCTGTGACCAGTTGCCCATCCTTGCGTGCGGTTCCAGCATGGAAGACATGCACACCGGGCAGACGATTAGCTTCTGCAAGACCAGTGATAGGCAGGCCGTTGGTGTAGCTGCCGGGATAGCCACCAGAGGCTAGGCTCACGCTGATAGCATAGCCGGGATGCCAGAGCGTCTCGCGTTTGACGGGCAGCGTCTCGGCAAACTGCACGACGTTCAACAAGTCCTCACGCATCAGCAACATCATAGCCTGGGTTTCGGGATCGCCCAGGCGTGTGTTGTGCTCCACCACCATCGGTCCGCGCTCGGTCAGCATGATGTTTGTATAGAGTATACCAGTAAAGGTAATGCCTCTGGCTTGCAAGGCTTGCAGCGTCGCTGCGATGATCTCGCGATAGATGCGTTTCTCCGTCTCAGTATCTACGAACGGCAGCGGCGTATATGCACCCATACCGCCAGTGTTCAGACCCAGATCGCCATCGAGGGCGCGTTTGTGGTCCTGAGTGACGGCCAGGGGTAGATAGTGCGTGCCGTGGCAGGCGGCGGTGACGCTGATCTCGTCCCCCTGCAAATAATCCTCGATGACCACGATATTGCCTGCGTCACCGAAGATGCGATCAACCATCATCTGATGTACAGCCTCGCGTGCCGTCTCCATCTCTAACGCAACTATAGCACCCTTGCCAGCAGCGTTGCCATCAGCTTTGATCACCACCGGTGCACCGTGCTCCTCTAGATAGGCCAGGGCCAGATCGGCGCTAGTGAAGGTCCGGTATTGCGCGGTGGGAATGTGCGCCGAGGCCATGATCTCTTTGGCGAAGGCTTTGCTGCCTTCCAGCGCGGCCCCGGCTGAGTTGGGACCGAAGATTTTCAGACCCCGCTGCTGAAAAACATCGACAATGCCCTCGATTAGAGGCACCTCTGGCCCCACAATGGTCAGGTCGATCTGCTGTTGTTCCGCTAGATCAGCCAGCGCGGCAAGTTGCGTCACGCCTAGCGGAACACATTCGGCGTGCTCGGCCATGCCAGGATTGCCGGGGGCTGCGAAGATTTTCGCAACCTGCGGACTTTGGGCTAGTTTCCAGACCAGGGCATGTTCACGCGCCCCCGCCCCAATAACCAATACCCGCAACATATATGAACTTCTCCTGTCTATTTCGCTGCCCGTTGTCGCATGATAAATTCTACGGGACGCGCTGTGTGGGCCTTGTCAGGCTCGAACGGCCAACCTTGCGTCTCCAGGCACCCGTAACAAAACTCGCTGTGCAGGAAGTTTTGCGCTTCAGGGCTAGCCAGTCTTGCCTCATGGTTGGCTGAATAGATGGCACGTCCCAGGCCGGGCAGGCTCAAGTAACCGAGACTGTCCACACCAATGAAGTCGGCAACTTCTTGCACTGTGCGACCAGCCGCGATCAGTTCATCGCGCTGAGGAATGTCGATGCCAAAGTAGCAGGGATGACGCAGTGGCGGCGAACTGGAGCGCAGGTGAATCTCCTTGACCCCTTGGTGGCGTAGAGCGGCAATCAGGCGCTTCACGGTATTGCCGCGTATAATCGAGTCATCGACGATAATCAGACGTTTCCCTTCGATTTTAGGCTTGACCATGTTATATTTCAGGTCGATCTCCAACATACGTAGGCGCTGGTCGGGCTTGATAAAGGTGCGATCACTGTAGCGATTTTTGATGATAGCTTGCCCAAAAGGAATACCCGAAGCCTCTGCATAGCCGAGCGCGGCAGGGATGGACGAGTCGGGCACAGGCACGACCATATCCGCCTCAACCGGATGTTCCAGAGCCAGTTCGCGGCCCAAAGCCTCGCGTACATTGTAGACGTAACGACCATCGAGTTGGCTGGTGGCATCTGAGAAGTAGATATACTCGAAGACGCACAGCGATTGGCGCGGCAGATTAACCAGACGTTCAGAGTGCATACCGTACTCGTCGATAGTAATCAATTCACCCGGCGCAACCTCGCGCAAACAGGTCGCACCGATCCGCTCGAAGGCGCAAGACTCGGAGGCCACGACCCAGTTGTCCTCGCCGATACGCCCGATGCTCAACGGACGCATACCCCAAGGGTCGCGCATGGCGTAGAGCTTGCCTTCCGCCAGAATCACCAGACTGTACGAGCCGCGCAAGCGTGGGAAAGTGTTCCGCATACGCTCGCTAAAGGTCGTACCCTCCGCATGTTGCAGGAGCATCGCCATCGCCTCACTATCGGTGGTGCCGTGGAGCGATTCCTGCGGAAAGAGGGCACGCAACTCTTTACCATTTATCAGATCACCATTGTGGGCCACAGCGAGAGATCCCATCTGCCCGCTCTTGCCGCCCACGATAAACGGACCGGCGTTCTCCACACAACTGGAGCCAGTGGTTGAATAGCGCACATGACCAATGCCGCAGCGCGTCTCCGGCAGACCCTTGCCGGAATCAGCAAAGACCTCGCGCACTTTGCCCATTTCGATGCGGCTCGCGATCCGCCCCTCATCGGTGTACACAGCCATACCCGCACTCTCTTGGCCTCGGTGTTGCAGTGCGGTTAGAGCCAGTGTGAGATAGCTACGTACATCGATTTGCTCGTTGTTTCGCGTCGCTACTCCGGTGTAGATCCCGACAACTCCGCAAGCGTCGTGTAGTCGCTCCATGATTGTTGCCTTTCCAATGGCAAAAATTACGGTAAATGCTGAGCACACCGCAACCTCTGCCATTGCAAGAATTATCGTGCTTAGTTCAGTTTTAGCTTGCCCGTCAGGTCAGCAACCAGCGCGTAGCGATCTCCCAGAGCCTGCAAATCTTGCTCAGTCACTTCTTTGAGATTGCGATACACCTGTTTATCAAGCATGCGGTTTTTATCGCCACCCGGCCAGATACGCCAGCTATCGTTGTCGATGACATCAGCGACCATCAGTTTGCCGTTGCTGTCGCGCCCAAATTCGATTTTGATATCCACAAGCATGACATCGACTGAGGCCCAGGCACGTTCGAGCACATCAAAGACGTGCCGACCCTCTTCAGCCATCCAGTCAATCTCTGCTTTGGTAGCTAGACCACGCTCGATGATGTCCTTCTCCCAGATTTGAGGATCGTGGTTGGCATCATCCTTCAGGAAGGTCTCGACCAGCACTGGCTCAAAGCGGTCCCCCTCTTTGGCTGTGGGGATACGCTTAAGATATGACCCCGTGGCGACGCGGCGCATAACCTGCTCGACGGGCAACATATCGCAACGTTTGAC
>JBDTBU010000364.1:0-3541 GCA_039923935.1 Ktedonobacteraceae bacterium
TCAGCGAAGAAGCCAGGACAGCGCGGAACTAGGTAGCCAGTCTCGCCGTGACGCACAACGGTCATCAAACCACCAGCGCGTGTGGCGACGACGGGTGTACCACAGGCCAACGATTCGACGGCGGCCATACCAAAGCTCTCGTGATACGAGGGCACAACGGTAATATCGGCGGCACTATAGATTAGCGGCAGTTCTTCTTGCGGACGTGCACCGAAGAAATGGACGCGTTTTTGCAAGTGCAGGTCAGATGCCAATTGACGCAGCGTATCAATCTCCGGGTCGCCAGCGACATTTCCGCCGACAATCACCAGCTGCGCCTTCTTTTGCATCATCGCAGCGGCCTGCAAGAACAGATCCGGTCCTTTAAAGGGATCGAGTCTCCCCACAAAGAGCAGCACTGATTGATGTGGGTTCAGGCCAAGCTGGACACGCGCCTCTTGACGCTCGTGCGCCACAAAGCGGCGTAGATCGACGCCACAGGGAATGACCTCAACTTGGTCAGCAGGTGCACCACAATGGCGCATAATCTGGGTGCGCTCATCAGCAGTCGTCGCGATAATCCGCTCGGCGTGCTGAATAAGCTGGCGTTCCGCTTCTAGGCGCAACGCTGGCTCGGCTTGTGATGGATTGGCCAGTTGTTTTAAATGCGCCAATGTATGGAACATAGTGATATGGGGCACATGCCAGCAGCGTGCAAGCTGTTGCGCGACCATGCCAGAGAGCCAATAGTGGCTGTGCAGGAGATCGTACGTTTTATGTTCACGGCCCGCAAACGCTTCAATCTGGCGTGTCAAAACGGGCATGTACTGATAGAGTTCGTGCTTACCGATGGGCGCGGCAGGGCCAGCTTCAATGTGGATCACGCGTACACGCGGCGTAAGATAGACGATTTCTGGCTGGTCTGGATGTGTGCGGCGTGTAAAGATATCGATGGTAAAAGAGGCTCGGCCTAGTTCGCAGGCCAGTTCACGGATATAAACGTTCATGCCGCCAGCGTCTTTCGCACTCCCCGGCATCGCCAATGGGGACGTGTGCACGCTGAGCATGGCTATAGCATAGCTCATACGGGTACATAAATCCTTTCTTCCACTTGTCTTTCTATGATTCATTGCAGATACGTGGCCAGCGACCTTCGCTAGCCACGCGTATATGTTGCAGCATAGCAACCTCCTCCTTTTGGTTTGTTACTCATTTATAACAATCGACTCAACAAAAAAATTCTCTAACTCAGGAATTGGGAAGAACTTCTATAGGGTGCCCTTTTTGCGTGTTTCCTCAAGTGCCTCATACATCTCCTGCACACCCAAACCTTCGTCACGCGAAATATCCGTCAGACAATCAATGCGTGTTTGCAAGGCCGTTGCGAACTCGGCAGGGGCCAGACCAATCCAGGCAGCCAGATCGTCGAGAACTGCCTGCTCGGCATGTTCAAAAGTGTCATCGGTCTCGTTCCAACACGAAAGCTGCACAGGCAAGATCGTGCCAGGATAAGCAGGATCGGCATGTGGCGGGAAGAAATGCGTAGTAAACCAGCGCCGACGCAGAGGATAGACGTGCCCGACCACGCCAATGTTGATAATCAGGCCCAGGCGGCACACATCCTCGATGGGTACACGCAAATCGTGCTGATACATCGAGACCACATCTTTGATCGTATCGGCATGGACACTAGTCGCTATGTGATAGCCTTGCGCGGGCAGGCTCAGGTAGCGGCGTGCGATGCGTCCCCACATGTAGATGGGCAAGTGGTCGCTCACTTCGTTGCAGAGAGCGTAGGTCTTGTCAGGCTCAATCTCCGCGAGTCGAGTAAAAGCAAAATTTTCATACATCCCAGACATATAGGCCAGGGCCGTACCTTCAGGTAAGAACTGTAGAAGGGCATTAAGAGTGGTGGTTTTGCCGATACCCGGCTGTGGATCGGTGGGACCAGCGACGGTCAGCGAGGCACCATGTTCCAATAGCAGCCAGATCAGGGCTACAGTGCACGTATCGACGCTGCCGATGGCAATAATCTGAGCCATAGAAAGAGGTCGTCGCGAGTCGTAGTGCCACCAGTAACGTTCATATGGATCACGGGGGTCAAACATCGTGTGCTTCCCTTCTACAAAAAACAAGAAGATTCCTCTGCAAAAAATTACGCTTCGTTAACCGCTTTCGTCGCCTGTGGTTCTTCGGCATGGGCTGTTGGATCAGCATCAACAGGCGCAGGTGGCGGCGGCAGCTTCAACCAACCAGGTTGGGGATTCCAGCCAATTGCGACGACGTGTGGGCGTTGCTCCGGCTCCAGTTCCACCATGCTCACCGAGGCGTTGTCGATACCGAGCAGCCCAGCGCGTGCCGTGTCCAAGCCCATATAGTGGGCCAACAGCAATTTTACCACATCAGCGTGCGTGACAAAGGCCAGATACGAACTGGTCGCTTCCTGTTGCCGCCAACGTTCAACGGCGGCAAGCACGCGTTGCTGCACTTGGGGGAAAGTCTCAACGCCTGCTGGTGCTGTGCTGGGATCGCGCACATACTCTTTCCAGACGGGATCGCTTTTCTGCAACTCATCATACTTTTGCCCAGCCCAATGACCCACATTGGTATCCATCAAATCGTCATCCAGCCGCACCGGCAGGTCACGCGCGAGAGCAATATAGGCGGCGGTATCCCTTGCGCGTTCCAGTGAACTACTAATAATGGTCGTGATTGGAAGAATGTGCAAAGCCTCAGCCAAGCGTGCAGCCTGTGCGCGGCCAATATCTGTCAAAGGCACACCAGGAAGTTGCCCTGGCAAAAGATGCTCAACATTCCAGGTGGTTTGCCCATGCCGAATAAAAAGCAGGGTTTGTTTCATGCGTGTGTGTGTACTTTCCATAAGCTGCTCAGGATGACGCCAGAGATCCAGCCGCCAGCGCCAGAAGCGCCAAGCGGTCTCCAATGAGTTCCAAAGAATGACTACGAGATTTTTGCTTAAACCAGCCAATCGTCTTTCAAGGCCTTCCTGAACGTGCTCGCTCTCCTGGCGACCAGCATTATCACCAAACGAATCCAGGTGTGTTTCATTGTATCAGGCTAGCCAATTTAGCCGCAAGCGATCCTGACTTTTTTCGCAATTTGGTAAAGACAGGTACCCGTATATAGGAAGATATAGCCATTGCCAGTCATATCCCTCTGCTCTATCGTCTTAATAAGCGTAGAGAATAATGTGATGTAAGCAACAAGCCTGTGAGCATGAGGATGCAAGGCTGACCACTATTTGCGAATGGATTAGGTACGTTCTATGCAATTTTACGCACTCATTGAAGAATGGCCGAGCGAGAGCATCGTCTTTTTCCGTGCATTACCAGGATGTTCCTCATCGGCACCCACAACCGCAGAGGCGCTTCAAAAGGCTCCCGAAGCCATCTCGAACTATTTCCGTTGGCTGAAAGAGAATGATATCGTGCTGGTCGAAGGGGAGATCACTCCCATTGAGGTTGTGCTCAAAGAACGGCTGCCCAGTAGTAGTGAGAGTTCTGGACCGTTCTTCGAGGCAGACCGTGCCACGCCCGACGAT
>JBDTBU010000365.1:0-4850 GCA_039923935.1 Ktedonobacteraceae bacterium
AACGCGGCGACAGGCTCGATCTAGCCGCCCTGGCCGAACGCCTACGTCCAGTCGGTCAGGTGGCCCACAACGAGTTTCTTCTGCGCTTCTCAGTCGATACGTACGAGCTGACCGTCTTCCCTGACGCCCGCGCCATTATCAAGGGCACCGATGATGAGCAAGTAGCACGCTCAGTTTATGCAAGGTATATCGGCATGTGAATCTGACCTCTTATACTAGTAGAGAGAACATGCAAAAACGTGCGGGTATGTTTGTGATGTACCGCCTCTAGCAAGACACCATGAACAGACACACAGTAGTATCGTGCCTCTGTAAGAGACAAGAAAGAGCAGCTTATCCCATGCTTCCAACAACACTTTCTACGTTACAGGATGTGCAAGATTTGTATCACTGGTTTGCAGAGATGCGTGCCACGCAGCCGGTCTGGCGCGACGAAAGCAGCGGATGTTGGCATGTGTTCCGCTACGATGATGTCTTGCAGGTTTCCACTGACAATAAATGCTTCTCTTCTAAACGACCAAGTGCCCTCATGCGCCGTCCTTTGCTCAATCGCGCCTTCTCCAGGGACAGCCTGATTGCGATGGACCCGCCGCAGCATCGCCAATATCGCAACCTCGTCTCGCCTTCGTTTACTCCACGTGCCCTTGAACCGCTCTCCGGGCGGATTCGCACTATTGTACAGGAGCTACTTGACCATGTACGCCCCAACGGACACATGGATCTCATCCCTGATCTGGCCTATCCGTTGCCAACCATCGTTATCGCGGAAATGTTAGGGGTGCCGACCTCTGATCGTCCCACCTTCAAACGTTGGGCCGACGCGCTCCTCTCGCGCCAACTGAGCGACGCGGAACTGTTCAATGCTGAGGAGATACCCGTCACGCCAGCTTTTCAGCAAGCTAATCTGGTAATGGAGGAGATGAGCACCTATTTCGAGCAAAAGCTTGAGGAGCGTCGCCGTCAGCCCCAAGATGATCTGCTCAGCGAACTGCTGGCCGCAGAAGTGGAGGGTACGCGTCTGACTCAAGATGAGCTATTAAGCTTTTGCGTGCTGCTGCTGCTCGCTGGGCATGTCACCACCACCAATCTATTGAGCCAAGCTATCCGCTGTTTCGACGAGCATCCTGATGTGCTGAAACAGCTCTGTGAACAGCCAGAGTTGATGTCGGGTGCGATTGAAGAGGTGCTGCGCTATGCCGCGCCCGTCTGGCGTCTGACCCGCGTGACAACTAGTGAGGTTGCCCTCAGCGGCGTAACCATCCCTGCTGATGCGGTAGTCTTTGCTTGGCTCTCCTCCGCCAACCGCGACGACACGCAATTTTCCAACCCTGAACGCTTCGACATCACTCGTTCACCCAATCGGCACATTGCTTTCGGCCACGGGATTCACTTTTGCGTCGGCGCTCCCCTTGCACGTTTAGAAACAGCTATCGCCCTACCGATGATGTTAGAGCAGTTGCCACAATTACGTGTGGATCACAGCACCCCGCTAGAGGTGCTTAATAGCCGCGTGCTGTTCGGATTTAAGCAGTTACCTGTGAGATTTAGCGCTACTTGATCGTAAATACATATCCAATATGCAAAAATATCGCATAATTCACTTTATGAATTATGCGATATTTTTGCATATTATGGTTAAAAAAGCGTGGTTTACGGTAAGAGAAGAGGCCTCTTGTACTCTGTTAACGCTATGCTATAATAAGTCTCGGTGACTTTCATCTCTAAAAATGCCTGCCAGGATTGGCAGGTTGTTTATAAACCGGGCGAAGATTCCTCCAGATAGTTTGCTCCGTCCATCAACCAGATTGCAAGGGAGACAAATGTTAGATGACTGAACATATACTTGTGTGTGTGGCCTGGCCCTACGCGAAAAGTTCGACGCATGTGGGCCAAATGGTAGGAGCGTATATGCCTGCCGATACCTTTGCACGCTACCACCGCATGGCGGGCAACGAGGTGCTGATGGTTTCGGGTAGCGACGAACACGGCACGCCCATCATGGTGGATTCTGAGCGCGAAGGCATCTCGCCACGCGCATTTGTGGCTCGCTATCACCAACAGATCTGCGAGATCTGGCAGCGCATGGGCATGTCCTGGGATCTGTATACCGAGACCATTACTGAGAACCACTATCGCCAGACGCAGGATTTTTTCCTCAAACTCTATGAGAACGGCTATATTTTCAAAGATAGTATGCAGTCGCCTTTCTGCCCGACTGACCGTCGTTTCCTACCTGACCGCTATGTTGAAGGCACCTGCCCGCACTGCCGCTTTACCTCGGCGCGTGGCGACCAGTGTGACAACTGTGGGCGCACACTCGATCCCGTGGATCTGATCGATCCGCGTTGCAAGCTGTGCGGCAGTAAAGATAGCACACTAGAGATTCGCACCACCGAGCACTTTTTCCTGGACCTGCCTAAATTGCAGGAGCCGCTCATGGCCTGGCTCTCCGCAAACAAAGAACACTGGCGGGGCAACACCCTGACCTTTGCGATGAACTGGCTTAAAGAGGGTCTGCACGCCCGCGCCATCACCCGCGATCTCGATTGGGGCGTGCCAATTCCCTTGCCCGGCTACGAGGACAAGCGCATCTATGTCTGGTTCGATGCGGTGATCGGCTACTTCTCGGCCAGCGTCGAGTGGGCGCAACGCCAGGGCACGCCGGACGCTTGGCAAGAGTGGTGGATACCAGGCAAAACACAGCCCGCTGTCAAGTCTTACTACTTCATTGGCAAGGACAATATTCCCTTCCACGCGATCATCTGGCCGGCCATGCTCATTGGCTATGGCAACCGCAACCTGCCCTACGACGTACCCGCCAACGAATTTATGACCATGAGCGGCCAGAAAGCCTCTAGCAGCCGGGGCAATGTCATCTGGACCCGCGACGTGCTCGATCAGTACAGCGCCGACACGTTGCGCTACTACCTCTCAGTCACCGCTCCCGAAGGCCGCGACACAGATTTCACCTACGAAGAACTGATCCGCCGCAATAATGACGAGCTTGTCGCAACCTATGGCAACGCGGCCCACCGCACGCTGACCTTCCTGCAAAGCAAGTTCGACGGTGTGGTTCCCCAGCCAACCGCGTTGCGTCCAGCGGACCACGAGATGCTAGCCGAGCTTGAGCGCGGCTTCACAACAGTTGGCAAGGCTATCACTGATTGCCACTTCAAGGACGGTATCAACGCCGCTATGGCCGTCGCACGCGCCGCTAATCGCTATCTCGATGAGCAGGCTCCCTGGAAACAAATCAAAGTGGATCACGAGGCCGCTGGCACGAGCATCTACGTCATGCTCCAGGTCTTGAGCGGCCTGCGCGTACTCTTCTGCCCCTACCTACCCTTCTCCTCACAACAACTGCACGAACTCCTAGGCTTTGAGGGTGAGGTCAGCAAGATGCACTGGGAAAATGCGACTGTAGAGGCTGGCAAGACACTACCAAAACCTGTGCCGTTGTTTGCGAAATTGGAGGTTGCGGCGGTCGTGTAAGGTTTGTGGCATTATACTTGAGGGTTGGTTGGAAGATTTCGTTAGAAGGAGTGCGCATACGTGGTAACTGCACAGGAGACATTCAAAACCGCCGTTATCGATCCTTTCCAGGTCAATAGGGGTGGAAAAGTCCTTTCATATGCTCAATATATACAGCTTCCAACCAGCCAACAGGCCGGTGATGAGGCGGATGTTGTAGATAGTCGATTCACGAGCAAAATACTTCAAGATTGGCTTGGCTTTGCGACAGGAGACATCGTGTATAACCATACACTCCCTGGTCAGCCGAAAGACAAGCCAGATTTTGTGATTACTATAGATGGCGCGACTGCATGTATTGTTGAGGATAAAAGCCCAGATAAAAAACTAGATGAGTCCTCCGTTGTCCAAATGCGCCGTTACACGGCTGGCACATCGGGTTATTGCCTCTGGATAAATGGCAGAACTATTGTTGGATTGCGTTTTGACGCGAACGGACGGTATCAAACGCTTATCGAGGTTCGAGTGGAAGATGTCTTTGGGATGCAACAAACATCTTTGCCTCAAGAAGCGAATTTCGAGATCTTACGCCAACTCTTCAGTAGACAACGTTTCACCGATACTGCCAACCATATTCAAGCTATTACGCTTGATGAGGACGCTTGGCAAAAACAGGCGCGTCCCCTGACAGATGCCAAAACGCTGCAAATATTTATCAACGAAAGCCGTGTTGTGCTTGACCAACTGGTCACAGCTATTCAAGCCCGCCTGAGTACCGTCTCGATTGAACTCAAAGAGGCTGGTGAAGACCTCGACGCAAACCAACAAAAATACCAGAACCTGCTCACACATTTCATCGATAAATTGAAGGGTGGAGGCGGAGTCAAATTGAACGAGATACTCCGCCTTGAAACAGCACTCCAGGAGCACAATGGCCGACTTATCGATCTGAATATCTCCACTATCACACGCCTCAAACCTCAAATGAGTGCTGCCACAATGCCTATTTGGACAGATTTTGTGCAGAAGATCAAGGGTATTGTGTCTCATCTTAGAGAACGCGAATTGGCGCGTACTGAGGCGCGGCGCATTCAGAACGCGTACCAAATCTGGCTGGAACGCTATAAGCAAATGGAGGGAGAAAGCAGAGACGGTAACGGCGCGGCAGAAGCACACCAGCAAAAAGCTTTTGCCGAACAAGTCAGCTATGTCTTCTTTGTGCGCCTGCTGCTGGCGCGTGTGCTCGAAGACAAGGGAATTATGCCGCGCCTCGTTTCCGATGGCGGTTTTAAGCGTTGGTTTGAATTTCTCAAAACCTCCTACCTGGACAGTCTCACAGAGATTCGCGGTGAAGCCTTCTTACCGCTGGTCTATCGGCG
>JBDTBU010000366.1:0-5156 GCA_039923935.1 Ktedonobacteraceae bacterium
AAGGCTGGCGGACTGGCGAGGTCTATGTACAGGGCATGAGTACGAGCCTGCCCGAAGATGTGCAACTGGCGATGTTGCGCACAATTCCCGCGTTGGCACATGTGGAGATGATGCGCGTGGGCTACGCTGTGGAATATGACTATGTGCCTTCGGACCAACTCTACGCGAACTTGGCAACGAAAGCGGTGGCCGGTCTGTTTTTGGCTGGTCAAATCAATGGCACATCTGGCTATGAAGAGGCTGCGGCTCAGGGCTTGATGGCTGGCATCAATGCCGCTCTGTATGTGCGCGGCGCAGATCCCTTTGTGCTTGGTCGGCACGAGGCGTATATCGGCGTCTTAATCGACGACCTCGTGACTCGCTCGCTGAGCGAGCCGTATCGTTTGCACACGTCAACGGCTGAGTATCGTCTGTTGCTGCGTCCCGATAGTGCCGAGTTGCGCCTGAGCGACTATGCCTATCAATTTGGCCTGATCGACGACACGCGCTACACCGCAGTCGTTCACAAGCGTGCTCACATTCAGCAGGCGCTTGCGCAGCTCGATACGATCAGCTTTACGTCGTCGCGTCTCACCGAGGCCCATGCCCAAGATTTGGGGCTGGCTCCTCTGGGGCAAGTCCTTTCTGCGCGTGAACTTCTGCGCCGACCAGGGGTGGGCTATCAACAGGTAGCCCGGCTTTCACAAGGGCCAGACGTTCCGCTGCTGGAGAGTGCTGAGAGCGTTTCGCCCGACCTGTCCCAACCTGGACAGGCTGAGCATTCCGAGGTTACGACGAACGCTGCTCTACCGCTTTTACCGCTGGATGTGGCTGAAGAGGTCGAGTTACAGGTGAAATACGAGAATTATGTGCGGAAACAGGAGCAACAGGTGCATCGGACCCGGCGGCTAGAGGAGCAGCGTCTCCCGGAAGAGCTGGACTATGCGGCGGTCCCTCATTTGCGCAATCAGGCACGCCAGAAATTGACCCAGGTGCGTCCGCGCACACTTGGTCAGGCATCCCGCGTCGAGGGTGTCTCGCCTGCGGACCTGGCGATCCTGATGGTGTATCTGGAAAGGATGCGTGCATCTGCCAAAGTACGCTCTGCCGATGTGCCGAATCAGCAGGAAGCGATGCAAGTGGATAGCTTGTCAGGAACTTCCTAAGAGACGCAAACAGGTACTATCTCACAAAAAAGTGAAAACAATGGGGTTTCACACATACGAGATACATTGCTGGTCAGGTACGTTGTCCCCCCCACGTAGAGCACCAGCATCGAGGGTGAGGGTTCTCTGGTGGCTATGTAAAACGAAACTAGAGTAGCTCTGAGGGGAAAAGCTGTGTTGTATATTCTTGTCGTTGATGACGATCTTTTCGCAAACGATCTGGTGCGTTTTGCCTTGACCAAGGAAGGATATGAGGTAGAAACAACCGATAACCCGCGTGGCGCGATGCAGATGATCCAGAGACGCGAGCCAGACCTGCTCCTGCTGGATGTGATGATGCCCTATCTCGATGGGTTTCAGTTCTCAGAGAAGTTACGTGCTGAAGGCTATGAAACGCCGTTGATTTTTATGACGGCCCAGGATGGCCTGGAGTCTATTCTGCATGGGTTTACGATTGGGGCCGATGACTATATCTGCAAACCCTACAACCATCAGGAACTCGTGGCACGCGTGCAGGCGGTGTTGCGGCGCATTAAAAAGAACAATATACCCGGCAACCATAGCTTGCGTGCGGGTCTGGTTGAACTCTTTCCAGCAGAATTGAAGCTGATTCTCCCTGGGCGTGAGCAGATCATGCTGACGCGCACAGAAATGCAGGTGTTGCGCCTGCTGATGGCTTCGGCGGGCCACGCGGTTGATCGCAACCAGTTGTTAGCCTCAGTCTGGAATGAAGATGGTACGAATAGCAATATTGTGGATGTCTACATTCGCCGTTTGCGCCACAAACTAGAGGACGATATCCAGAACCCAGAGTATATTGTTTCCGTGCGTGGCATTGGCTATAAGTTTTTGCCGAAATGAAAGAATGAGGAAGATCGTGCGTAAGGATGTAAACCATGTATCGCCAACCGTTGAGCTTGAGGCCAGTCAGGTCGCATTTGACTCGCTCGCGCCCAAGCCTGCCCCGTTGCGGCCACCGCGCAGTCCACGCCCACCGCGCATAACACCCACACCGGTGCCAACACCCGCGCCTATGTCCACATCTGCGTCCCTTCCATCTGCTCCAGCATATATGCAGGATTTCTTTTATCGCACACCCTCTGCGCTGATTGCGGTGGGGGAGCAGTTTGACATCCATGACCCCAATCCTTCCGCGTTGACGAGGCTGGGGCTGACGCTCGACGAGGCCCGCGTCCGTCCCTGCCAGGACGTGCTGATGTGCCGCAACGCGAATAGCACGCTCCTCTGTGGCACATCGAATTGTCCCCTTGTGCGCGTTTTACAGCAGGGCGAGACGATTTCGGGCGAAAATCTGTCCCTGGGCACGCAGCCCGCGTTCTCGACTGAATATTCGGTGAATATTTCGCCCGTTACTTTGCCATCTGGTCCAGCCGTGATTTTCGCTGCTTGCGATCTGAGCACGCTGAAAGTTGCCAACCAGGTGCGTGCAAATTTTGTCTCGATGGTTTCGCACGAGTTGCGCACACCGCTCAATTCCGTGCATGGTTTTGTCGATCTCATGCTCCACGGCCACATGGGCGCGTTGAGTGAAGAGCAGCATAAATACCTCGGTTATACCCAGGAAGGCGTGCAACAACTGATGGCAATTGTCGAGGATATTCTCTTTATGACACGTTCGGACTCTGGTCAGTTTGAGATGAAGCCGCAAAAGGTGAATGCCCGCGTCCTGGCGAAGCAGGTGGTGACAAGCTTGCACTTTCAGGCGATCAGGGCTGCGGTCATCCTCGATAAAGATATTCCGACGCCCACGCCCGATATTTATGCCGATCCACAACGCATGAAGCAAGTGCTCAATAATCTGGTAACGAACGCCATCAAGTTTACGCCGCCCTCCGGTACAGTAACGATCCGTGTACGCTCGCAGAAGAAGAATAATATGGTGCTTTTCTCGGTGATCGATACTGGCTACGGTATCCCGCCAGAGGACCAGCCCCACGTCTTTGAGCGCTTCTACCAATCCAATCACGCGCTCCAATCGAAGATGGGCGGCTACGGCCTGGGTCTCTCGATTGCCCGGCTGATTGTCGAGCAGCATGGCGGCGAAATCTCTTTTGAGAGCATCCCTTTGTATAACCTGGAAGATGTCTCTCCACACGGCACGACCTTCTCTTTCACGGCTCCTTTGTATACGAGGCAGGACCAGGCGATGCAAAAGTAAAAGCGTGCAGATGATTGGCAAGTTGTGCTCGTCGGTTGCACAAATGGGGAACCATCCTGTGGACTCACAAGCACATCTGCAACGCAAACACCGTAATGGGCAAGAGTTTATGGAGAGATGAGCGGGATGATGGCTAGGTGCTATTATCCCGCTCATCTCTCCATAAAAGAGAGAGACTATTTTGCTTCCTACTTCTTATGTGGTAGTATCAGAGAAGTTCTATTGTTCTGATTTCAATCTACGTATAGTTGGGAAGTATTCATGATCCAGCCCGCTAGTATCCAGTCCTCAGTGCGCACATCTCGTGTTCCGCGTATACATCTCGTTCTCACATTTCTGGCGTTTATTCTGATTGGCGCAAATGATGGTGCACTCGGCGTGCTCATTCCCAGTATGCGGGCTTTTTACCACATCGATACTGTCACGATCTCTTGGCTTTTTTTGACGTTTTCCATTGGGTATTTGAGTGCATCGTTCAATACTGGCCTGTTGATGGCAAAACTTGGCGAGCGGCGCTTCCTCCTGCTGGGTATCGCGCTTTTCATACTGGGGGCTGGCTTGTTTAGCCTGCAACCACCGTTCGCGCTCTTCCTCTGTGCAGGTACACAGCTTGGCTTTAGCGTTGGAATCATCGATGCTGGCATCAATGCGTACGTGGCATCACTGCCCAACAATGCGACGTTGCTCAATTATCTACACGCGTTCTATGGTGTTGGCGCATTACTTGGCCCGCTGGGAGCCGCTGGTCTGCTGGCGCTGCACTTTGGCTGGCAGGCAACGTATCTGGTGTGGCTGTGCCTGGCCCTGCTCATTTTTCTGGGCTTCTGGTTGGCCTTCAAACACCAACTACAACCGGCATCATCAGACCACAATGGCAATGTGCTCTTTGATACGCTGCGTTTGCGGAGTGTTTGGCTGGTTGCACTCTTCCTCTTCTTTTACGCTGGGGTCGAGGTTGGTCTGGGCAACTGGAACTATAGTTTTCTCACCGTCGCTCGCTCAGGTCCAGCCCTGCTCTCAGCCTGGATCGTCAGCGGCTACTGGCTCGGCTTGACGCTTGGTCGCCTGACTCTAGCCAATCTCGCGCCGCGCCTGGGTGCACGCCGCCTAATGACGCTCTGCCTGAGCGGAGTTATGCTCGGTCTGTTGCTAGCTTGGTTTATTCCCAATCTCTGGGGGGCCGCGCTCGGACTCTGCCTAGTTGGCTTTTGCCTGGGACCGCTCTTCCCGACAGCCATCGCTCTGATGTCACAACTCGCCCCTTCACGCCTGTTACCCAGTGCGATTGGCTTTCTCGCCTCATTTGGTAGCGCGGGCGTAGCCTTCTTCCCCTGGCTGGCAGGCAACTTCGTCCAACGCCTCGGCTTCTGGACGCTGCTGCCCTTCGCGTTTGTAGTGACAGTTGGAATGTTTGGAGTGTGGGTGGTGTTGAATCGGCTACCGAAGCAGGAATAATCTGCACACAGGTTGATTCTCTGGAGGTTAGGTGTACATAGCCTGATCGCTAGGTGAGGCATAGATACACTACTGTTCGCTTGCTTCAGCCCTTGTAATACGTGATACACTAGCATAGATGATACCGCGTTTATAGATATGTGTGATTGCATCAGGAAAAGGAAACCTATCATGTCCAGGAAGAAAACAAAAAAAGTGCTTCAATCGCCCCAACCTGCTCAAGAAGGTATCACACGTATCACCATCAGCAACTTCAAATCGATTATCGGCGAGCAGAGTATCGATATCAAACCGTTGACTATTCTTGCTGGCGCGAACAGTTCAGGCAAATCAAGCATGATGCAGCCTCTCCTTTTATTGAAACAAACGCTGGAAGC
>JBDTBU010000367.1:0-14770 GCA_039923935.1 Ktedonobacteraceae bacterium
CCATCGCGGGCACGAGCAGGCCGTAGCCTTGACCGTCGGCCAGGCGATACATGACGTTTACACTTGCGGTTTCTGCGTTGATAAAGGGGCAGAAAGCCAAGTTATCGTGCTCCATGCGAGCAATGACTTCATGATCGTTCATGGATTTGGTTTCGACACGCTGAATCTCCTTAATTTGCGACCAGATCTCTTCATTGTCAGCGGAGTTCAGTGCCTCCTCTGTGGACATATCATCAGTGCTTGCGATATCCCCAGCACGCGAGAGTGTCAGCACTTGCACTGCTGAGACGGGTAAACGATGGGCAGCCGTGTGGCGATCTTTCTGGCGGCCTAGTTGCGCGGTTACTTTATCGAGGGCTAGATCAAGGGCGGTCATCACGTTGACATCGGTGGCTGTGGCATGAATAGCATTGACGTGACGAACGTTGGTGCACCCCAGATGCACGGCATAGCGATCTTTGGCGCTACGCGTTTTCTCATCCACAACCGTTACATCCATACGCGCATCGTCTCCTACTAGGCGTGAGAGACGCTGAAGCTTCTGTTCAATATGGGCGCGGATACCAGCTGAAACATCCATTTGCTTACTCTTGATAGTGATTTGCACAGTTTGCCTTCTCTTTCCGATCCAATCCAATACACGACAAACAAGGAGGTTACAAGCTTCCCTGACCAGGGGTGTGTGATATCTTTTCTGATATCTCTTACACGGATAGCAGTCGGGAACTGGGGACAACGTTGACCGCTATGCTGCTACATACAGTATACTGGATCAACCGCACTTGTCAGGACAACTAAACCACTTATCGATATCTGCCAGTTTTCTCGTCCGAATCCTCACTATGACAAAATATGTCAGATAGACGATATTCTACAATCTATCATCCAGCTACATAAATGAATATTCTTTCATTTTTAAAAAATGCAAATTCATGAGATGTTCATGTATTCATGTTATTCTCTGATAGGTACAGAAAGATACACTGTTTGATTTCGTTTGTTGGGAGGGCAAGTGGCATGTCTAAAATTCCGAACGACCAGCATATCACCTATCAATTGCAGTTTCGTAAGTGCGGGAAGACAGCTTGTAGCAAGTGTCGCGACACGCAGGGACACGGTCCTTACTGGTACGCCTATTGGCGCGTCAATTCGCGCCTCAAGTCTGGCTATATTGGCAAGACGCGGCTAGATGACGAGGCCAGCGAGGCCAGAGAGTTGGTAGTAGCCTCCAGGTAGGCTTCTCTATCGCTGTATGTGAGATCACCAATCGCAATGCACCATACCAGGTATGTGGATACACGCGTCCTGGCATGGTGTGTTTGTGTGCCTCCAACAGTGGTGTTGAATACGTTTCTAAGATTGGCGTGAGTTTCCCTGTGGTCGAAATCTATGAAAAAACGCGGTTTAGTAAGTAAAAGTAACCAGTATGTCAGTGGAATGAGGAACACGTAGTATTCCTCATTCCACTGACATACTGGTTACTCTGCTGGCTCTGCCTCAAACCAACTCTTCCCAACCTTCATCTCAACTTTGATTGGCACATCCAGTTTGGCTACCCCCTCCATCAGATGCTTGACATAATATTTGGTTTGCTCCAATTCTTCGACGGGAACCTCGAAGACAAGTTCGTCGTGAACTTGCAGGATCATACGCGTTTTCAGGTGTTTCTCAGTCAGTTTGTGCTGGATACGCAGCATGGCGATCTTGATCAGGTCGGCATTGCCACCTTGGATGGGCATGTTGATCGCCTCACGTTCTAGGGCTTGCTGTTCGTTGCGGGACAGCATGTGCATGTCGGGGAAGAAGCGTTTGCGTCCGTAGAGCGTGTTGACGTAGCCCTGCTGGCGTGCCTGATGCAGCGTGCTATCGACGTAGCCTTTGATACGCGGGAAGGTTTCGTGGTAGTTCTTGATAAAATCGGCGGCCTCGCTATTACTCATGCCGGTGATATTGGCTAGCCCAAAGGCCGATTGCCCATAGAGTACAGCGAAGACGACGGTTTTAGCCAGACGGCGCTGATCCTTGCTGACCTCGCTGGTTGGGACTTTGAAGAGCGAGGCGGCAGTGCTGGTGTGGATGTCCTCGTTTTGTGTGAAGGCTTCGACCAGACGTGGCTCGTGTGTGATGTGCGCGAGGATGCGTAGCTCAAACTGCGAATAGTCGGCGGTGAGCAGCACATAGCTGGGATCGGCGATAAAAGCCCGCCTGATCTGGCGTCCCACCTCCGTGCGTATAGGAATATTTTGCAGATTAGGATTGCTCGACGAGAGCCGTCCGCTAGAGGCAATGGTCTGGTTGAACGAGGTGTGCACACGTGCTGTAACGGGATTCATCAGCGTGAGCAGTCCGTCCACGTAGGTCGATTTGAGCTTGGCTAGCTGACGATATTCCAGCAGATAATCGACCATTGGGTGCTTGCCGCGCAGACCCTCTAGTACGTCCGCGCTGACCGAGAAGCCGGTCTTGGTCTTTTTGCCCGCTGGGAGTTTGAGTTCGTTGAAGAGAATCTCGCCCAGTTGTTTGGGCGAATTGACATTAAACTGATGTCCAAGCGAGGTATAAATCTCTTTTTCCAGCACACCGAGTTGCTCACTCAGCCGCCCGCCCAGTTCGCGTAAGAAATCGCCATCCAGGGCCACTCCATACATCTCCATTTGCAACAGCACAGGCAACAGGGGCAGTTCGATGCGGTTATAGAGGTTGAGCAGATTGTGTTTGCGCAACTCCTCTTGCAGTGGTGCGACCAGACGCAGCGTCATATCCGCGTCAGCCCCAGCATAGTCTGCTGCTAGGCGCACGGGTACGCGGTCCATAGTAATCGACTTGCTGCCTGTGCCAATCAGTTCAGAGATAGGTGTCATCAGATGGCCCAGGCGTTGGAAAACCTGGTCCTTTAGTCCCAAGCCGCGTCTGCCTGGATCGGTCAGATAGGCCGCGAGCATCGTGTCAAAGGCCAGTCCGCGTACAGTGATTTTCTGGCGTGCCAGGAGCAGCATATCGTACTTGGCGTTGTGCATATACTTGCCTAGGCTCGCATCCTCTAAAACCGGTCTGAGAGCGTCGAGCACGTCCTGTTTTGGCAGTTGGGCACCCGCCTCCGGGTCATCCAGCGTGGGTGTGTGCCCGACGGGAATGTAATACGCCTCGCTCGCGGCCATAGCGAAGGAGAGGCCAACTAACTCTGCCCGCCAGGGATCTTCGGAAGTGGATTCTGTGTCCATAGCGAAGGCTCCGGCTCTGCGCAGGCTGCTGACCAGTACGAGCAGCAGTTCGGGTGTGTTGATGACCATTGTGCTGGTCTTTTTGGGATCGTCTTTGTCCATAAAGAGCAGCGGCGTCTCCACCATGCCACTCTGTCCCAAGGTGGGCAGGCGCAATTTGCGTACAACTTCGCCGACTGGCTCCGGTGTGTCGAACAGGCTCAACTGCATTGGTTCCACCTGCTCGCTTTCCGCGCTGGCCTCGCGTTGCATGGCTGCCATCTGTCGGGGCGTATGCTGCTCCTGAGCGGCCTGAGTGAGTGGCATCTCGACCTCGTTCATGTTCGGTGGCTGCGGCGGCTCCATGATCTGCACTACACCGAGCGGCGGGGCGGTCAACAACTCCTCATCCAGCTCCTCGACTGGCGCGGCTTTTTTCTCGTCGTGCATCCCGCGTGCTGTGCTCATGCCAGGGATCTTATCGATCAGCGTGCGAAACTCCAATTCGCGGAAGATTGCGACGGTACGTTCCTGATTGATCTGGCCCACGCGACAGGCTGCTAGATCCAGTTGGACTGGCACATCACATACAATCGTTGCCAAATATTTACTTTGTCGGGCCTCCGCCTCTTGGCCGCGTAACAGGCGTTGCTCTTTGGGTGCCAGATCGTCGAGGTGCGCAAAAATATTCTCGATATCGCCGCCATACTCTGCTAGCAGCTTTTTCGCCGTCTTCTCACCCACACCCTTGACACCGGGAATATTATCCGATGTATCGCCCACCAGACCTTTGTAGTCTGGTACATGTATAGGTAGCACGCCAAAACGCTGTTGCACCTCAGCGATAGAATATTCGGTCACTTCGGAAATACCCTTTTTAGCGGCCATCACGCTGACATGCTCATCGACCAGTTGCAACGTATCCATATCGCCAGTCAGGATGATCGTCTTCACGCCCAGGTGTGTGGCCTGGCGTGCGATAGTACCCAGCACATCGTCGGCCTCGAAGCCATCCATCTCATAGATCGGAATGCCAAACGCCTCCACCACTTCGCGAATACGGCCAAACTGTGGACGCATGTTTTCGGGCAGCGAGGGTCGATGCGCTTTGTAGGGTGCGAACTGCAAGTGGCGAAAGGTTGGTGTGGGTAAATCAAAGGTCACGGCAATATAATCAGGTTTGATCTCATTCAGAGCTTTGATGAGCAGCGAGGTGAAGCCAAAAACCGCGTTCACGACCTCGCCTTTTTTGGTAGCCAGGGTCTCTGGGACAGCGTGATAGGCCCGATGGATCATCGCATGTCCATCAATGACGATCAGCCTTTGGCGTTCTGTTGTTGTACTTTGTTTTTCTGTCATATGTAGTACTGTTCTTTCTCTTGCCAATGAACCTGGTTAACGGCTGGTTGCTGGCATGTCGGCTCAAGCGATACATGCTGCCATGCAGTTTTGTTGTAAAGCGTTTACCAGTAATGAGGCGCTTCCATTCATCCGCACGCTTCTGGTCTGCTGAAGAGACAGGTGCGGAAGCAATCACCCACAATCAGATGCTACCTTTTGGGTCTGTTCAGGTGTGACTTCTAATAGTTCCACTTCATTTTAGGATATTTGTGCCGAACTGTATAGTGTAGTTAACAGGCGAACAGTGTTTTTGTTCATTGTGCGTCAAGGTGTGTTACGGAGTGTTGGGTAGAGACCTGAGAAGTATCTCTCAACCTAAAGCTCCCGTCTAAGTGGACTCGCAAGAGTCCTTGTCGCTTGAATTGAGAGGAGAAATGCTTTATGGCTGAGGATATGGACGAACTGTTAACGGTACACGAGGTTGCGAAACGTTTACGTGTGGATGATACGACAGTACGCCGCTGGATTAAAAGCGGCGCATTGGGAGCGATTACACTTCCGCACGCGGGTAAGAGGAGTGCATATAGAGTCAAAATGAGCACGATGAATAAATTGCTGCAAGCACCATTGCCACAGTAATAGAAACAATAAAGAGCGCATAAGTAATCGATACTATATACGCTCTTTATTTGTAACACGTGCAAAAACTATGGCCAGTTTACGCGGTAATCGATGGTTTTCCTGTGCTTGCTTGAGTTACAACTTTGACAAAGCGGCTGGAGGTTCTCGATAGAATTTGCCCCATCCATAACATAGCTCTTTTTTCCTAGACCAGCAAAGCCTGAGATTTTTCCTGTCCGGTAGAATAAAAGCAATGGCATCCTATCGAACCATTAATCGGAACAGGTTGGTAGTATTTGAGAGGGAAGAGTACCTATGAAAATAGCTATTATTGGTGGTGCAGGTTTTGTTGGTTCTCATTTGACGAGCGCCTATTTGAATGCCGGACATGATGTTTTTGTGGTGGATAGCCTGGCGCATAGTGCGCGTGGGTCTGTGGACCCGCGTGCGCGTTTTTATCACCTGGATATTCGCGACGGCAAGCTACAAGCTGTTTTACAGACTGAGCGTCCTGAGATTGTCAGTTATCATGTGGTGCAACGCGAGCACACGTTGCCTTGCGAGGGTTCGTTGATCGATGCCGATGTGCATATTCGCGGCCTGTTGAATGTGTTGGATGGCTGTGTGAATGCGCAAGTCGCGAAATTGATTTTTGCTTCAGGTGGCAATTCGTTGTATAAGCGCAGCTCGCTTCAATCCTTGGACCCGACGGTACCAGTCAGTGAAGAGGTCGAGGTGTGTCCGCTGCATCCTCAGGATATCAGCAAAATCGCTGGTGAGTGGTATGTGCGCTATTACGCACGGCAGTATGGTTTGTCCCATCTCATTTTGCGTTATGCCGATATCTATGGCGAGATCGACTCTGCGCGTGCCTGGCATCCGCTGACCGCGTTTCTGGCGCATCTCCTTCAGCAGCGCCGTCCGGCAATTCGTGGCTCTGATAGAGATGTGCGTGACCATATCTTCATCGACGATGTGGTGCGTGCGAATTTCTGTGCTCTGGAACGCGGGTGGAATGAGACCCTGCATATCAGTTCCGGGCAGGGCTATACGCTAAAGCAGTTTTATCATGCAGTCACGCACCTGCTACAGAGCGAGATCACCCCAGCCTATGTTTCCGCTTCACAGGCCGAACCAACTGGGATTATCCTGGATAACCGTCGTGCTCAGCATGTCCTGAACTGGCAGCCAGAGATCGATTTTATGCGTGGTGTGGGTCTGGCTGTAGAACGTCTCGGCGGTCAGCGGACAGAGGTCCACACAGAGCCACTTTCCGTCGAACAACTCGAAAGTGCCGCTACACGCTCGGCTGTACTCGTGTAATGCTCCTAAACATGGAAAGAGCGGGCCAGAGAGGTATATACTTCTCTGGCCCGCTCTTTCCTGTATTTGAGAGACTATTGTTGGAGTCCACTTACCACACGTGCGTACTTTTCTGCGAGGGCTTGGGCCTGTTCGTTGGAGACTGACTCGGCAACGACGTGGAAGAGCGGGCGGTCTGCATCGGGCAGGACCAGCACCCACTCTTTGCCCAGATCGATTTTGATGCCATCGATAGGTTTGGCTCGGCGCTCGCGATACTGCTCGTTCAGAATGCGCATGACCTTGCCTTTGTGATCCCAGGGGCAGTTGACCGTAGTGCGGCTCATATAGTACGTTGGCAGATCATCGACGACCTCGGAAAGGCGCACCTGGAAGGCGGCCAGCAGTTCCAACAGCTTGACGATAGCCAGTATCCCATCGAAGGCTGGATGGAGTTCCGGGAAGACGTATCCGCCCACGCCATCGCCAACCAGCACCACCCCTTCGCGTCCTGCCGCCGTCATCATCGCGTGCGCCAGAACTTTGGTGTGCAGCACTTGGCCGTCATAGTGTTTCGCGATATGTTGGAGTGCGCTGGGGGCTGTGACAGGAGCCGCAACAATCCCGTTGCGGTGTTTGCGCAGCATGAGACTGCTCATCGTCGCCAGCATCTTCATGCCATCCACCACGCGTCCCTGATCGTCCACCAACCAGATGCGCTCTCCACCTGGATCGATGCGCACGCCCATGTCATAGCTCAGTGTTGAAGTCACTGTAGCTAGACGATGCAAATCTTTATCAATCTCTTCCAGTGTGCGCGAAACCTGTTCAGTATCAGGATTCCCGTTCAGCACAATACATTCACAATTCAAGCGGTTGAGAATGTTTTGCAGGATATGCGTGGTGCTGCCATTGGCGTAATCAACGACCAGCTTGTATTTTCGCTGCGTAATCAGAGGCGCGTCCACGACACCCATCACTCCTTCGAGATAGGGAGTCACCACATCCTTGTTTTCTAGCACTTCAATTGCGCCAAGATCGTCCAGATAGACCCGGCGGAAATCCTCGCGGAAGTAGAGGTTTTCAATTTTGCGCTCGGTTGTTTTGTTGATATCCAGACCCTGTTGGTCGAAGAACCTGATGTCCACCACGCGCTGATCATTGGGCGAGAGACTCACATGTACGCCGCCCACCGCGTCAGTTTTGCGCACATAGTAGCGTGCCACCGGAATGGGCACCTGGTTGATATCGTACACATTGATACCCGCTGAAGGTAGTCCCGCGATGACTGCGCGTTTAATCATACGTGAAGTGCGGTGCGAAGAATCGCGATTGAGGCAGACGGCAGAACCTTTGGGCAAGATCGCACCATACGCTGCACCCAGTTTGGCCGCGAAATCGGGCGTCAGATCAACATTCACTAGGCCGCTGACCCCGAAACGGCTGAACAGGCCGCGTCGGCCTTGCGATCCCCAGATAATGCTGGTATTGACCACCGCGCCAGCTTCGACCTCTTTATCCGGCCAGATTTTTACATTGGGTTGAACAATCGCCCCTTCTTGAACAATCGAGTTATCGCCGATCACCGAGCCTTCAAACATCACGGCTTTGCTTTTAATGCTCGTAGCAGAGCCAACCAACGCCCCACGTAGCTCGGCGCGTTCGCCGATATACGAATTGTTCCAGGTCACACTGCGGTCCACTTGTGCCCGCTCGTCGATGATCGTATAATGCCCGATCACGCTTGGTCCGTGGATAATCGCCCCGTTTTTGACTTTGCAGTCGTGCGCCAAATAGATTGGCCCATAAAGCTGCGCGTCTTCGTCGATCTCAACGCCCTCTTCACACCAGATATTGCCGCCGATATTCTTCGCAGGAATATCCACCTTGACCCGTTGATTGAGTACATCTGCATTGGCACGCATATACTCGCTTAGGTTCCCCACGTCGCACCAGTAGCCACTCGCGACATAGCCATAGATCGGATCGCCCTTCTTGAGCATGTAGGGAAAGAGTTCTTGGCTAAAGTCGAAAGGCTTATCCTTCTCAAAGTAGCTAAAGATCTGTGGGTCCAGAACGTAAATACCCGTGTTAATTGTATCGCTAAAAACCTCTCCCCAGCTTGGTTTTTCAAGAAATTGCGTAATATGCCCGTCTTCATTAGTGATAATCACGCCATATTCCAGGGGATTATGCACATGTGCGAGCATCAGCGTAGCGAGAGATTTTTTGCTGGTGTGATACTCAATAATGTCGCTCAGATTATAGTCAGTTAACGCGTCCCCACTGATGACCAGAAAGGGTTCAGTCAAATGTTCTTCCGCGTTTTTGACACTGCCTGCTGTGCCCAAGGGCACATCTTCGCGCGAGTAGGTAATCCGCATACCTAATTGCGAGCCGTTGCCAAAATAGTCCTCGATGTTACTGGCTAAATATTGTACGGTGACAACGACTTCGGTGATACCGTGGCGTTTGAGTAAATCTAGAATGTGTTCCATAACTGGCTTACCAGCGATGGGGACCATCGGTTTTGGACGCCTGATCGTGAGGGGCCGCAACCTTGATCCCTCCCCGCCGGCCATGACAACCGCTTTCATAAAAGAGGCCTCCTCTAGTTCAAAAATCTATGAAAATGAGAGACGGCGCAGCAGTTGCCACGCCGCCGGAATTGTACTACATTGACTACACCCTCGCAAGCTGATGCGTCGTGTCGTGCGTATGGCCCATGCCACCATGAGCGTGATCTGCTCACCCAGCGCACACGGCTTCCTTACCCTTAAATCAGTCCCAGTCGCTAATCCGGCCATGTTCTACTAACCAGCGGATAAAACGATGATTGTTGGTAATCTGTGTGGCTTTGCACTCCTCATAGTTTTCGCGCAGTGCGATTAACGTGCTGGCCTCTGCCACCGTGAAACCCTCATCCAGGAGGGCGTCAATCAACAAATCCATGTATTGCTGTTGGCTGTGCATAGTGTCCTCCTTTGTTTTTTCCAGTCAGGTGAACCTACTACACTGTATGAAGAAGAATGGTCTCTGGGTGAAAGCGTCTTCGCCTCGGCGTCGAGATCTCAGACGCAACGCATACAATTGACCAAACATACGGAGCTTGCAAATAACCGCACACTCTTCAACCTGACTCTCCTGCTTTTCGCTACTTGCTATACATAGTATAGCGTGCACTGACAAAATTGTGTAGAGGTTGGGGGTTGTGTAGCGATGGTGGTCTTGAAAATACCCCTTGTTATCAGTAGAAACGGTAAATCGCGTAACAACGGAACAGGAATGCCACGTTGTTGCGCGATTTGGGATTATTGCTCGTTGGCCCCCCAGGACTCGTTGTGGATAGCGTGCTCTACTTCGTCTTCGTTGTCATAATAATAGCTGAGCGCGTCGTAGACCTGGGCGAGCGAGAGCCGATGGATGCTGGCGATCTCTTCGGGATCACGGCCCGCTTGAAATTGCAAGATAATGTGGCGCACACCGGTGCGCGTGCCCTCAACAATCGGTTCACCGCCGTAGATTGCGGAGTCACGTACGATATACGGGTGCGTAGTACGTTCTAGAGACATAGTTGAACCGCCTTTCCCAAACGCTTCCAGAAGCGTAGCCTCTGGCTTTCTGTCCTCACATTGCCTATTTTATCATATGGGTTCAACGTGTTTCAACGCTCTTCGTGTTTTGGTTGGCTGATGGATGCTATCCCTCTGTCGCATATTTTGCTTGTACTATGACTGTTCGGCTTTATGAACCTATGATATACTCTTCCATAATAAAAAAAGTGGATCAGCTCTTTCACGCAATTTTCACATTTGAATAGTGACCATAGATCGGCCTGCAAGGCCAGTTTACAGTAGAAAGCAGGTTGCTTGCTGTCAGCGAATTTTCAGAAAAGGCTTGACATAGTTTGGGTAGACAAGGTACACTATGGGCAATGAAAGGAGGTGGTGTGTAAATGGACCAACAACGTCGCTGCATAGGTAGCGGGATGATTGCTCACACCTTCCAATTGAGAGGTGTCCGGCACTAGTGTCGGGACAGGTTCCGTTGGTAGGCGGTGTGTACCCCTACCTATGCAGCCTCCCCAGAGTAGCTGCTTTTTATGCCTACTCTGGGGATTTTATCCACCCTGGCGGGCGTCCTGGCTTATGGTAAGCGGGCGCTGCATTTCTGAGATATCCGCTTGTGATGTGTAGACATCAGGCTCCTTTATAGACCGATTGGTTGATGGAGTATTCTGGGTTTTGGAGGTCTCTTCGTTTTGAAATTGGGATTCTTGACTGGACGTGTTGGATAGATATGCAGGGTACAGTGTTTCTGGATGTGGATGCCCTACGTGTCTTGCTACAAACACAATTTGTAGGGCGTGGTGAACGTTTAATGTACTGGCCAGAGGTAGCGTCTACAAATACTTTGGCTATGCGCCTGGCCCACGAGCGGCCAGAAGAAGGGTTAGTGGTACTGACTGATAGTCAGACTGCTGGCAAAGGCAGACAGGGCCGTCGCTGGGTTGATATGCCGGGATGTAATGTCCTTTCCTCGATACTCCTGCGACCATTGTTTCCTCCGCACCTGCTGGTGATGATTGCCTCTCTGGCTGTTGTAGAGGCCATTGAACAGAGTTGTGGTGTGCAGGCAGATATTAAGTGGCCGAATGATGTGTTGATTGAGGATCGCAAAGTATGCGGTATTTTGATCGAAACCAGCCATGATGCTCAGGGACGTTTTATTGCAGTGCTGGGGATTGGGGTGAATACCAATGGACAACTGCGAGGCCGGGTGGAACAGAAAGGCGTTGAAGTAGAGTTGGCGACGATTGCGACGACACTCGAAAGCGCCTGCGGGTATGCGGTTGAACGAGAATCATTCATTGCACAGGTGCTTTTAGCACTAGAGAACGATTATTTGGCGTTACAGCAGGAGGCTATGGAACCTCCAGTCGCAACACTACTAGAGAGACCTGTCGCTCGTTTGACTCGCAAACGTTGGCAAGATCATTTGTCCACGTTAGGGCGCACGATTACAGTGCATCAAGGGGACAGTGTTGTAGAGGGTGTTGCGGAGTCCGTGGATGACAATGGAGAGTTGATGCTCCGGCGTCGTTCGGGTGAACTGGTCTGTATTACCTGGGGAGTGGTTGAACATTTCCCAGACAAGCCACCTAAAATAAAGCCGAATGTCTAGCATTGTCTAGATGTAAGGAGCTATACAGTTACAGTTACGCTCTCCGATTTGGCGAACGAAACTGCTCAGTCGCGGTTTACCGCATTCGGAATGAAGAAGGTTTGTAGGATCTGAGATCCTATTGAAATCAAGAAGGAGATCATTATGATGGAGATACAGGATGTTTTTCTCACAGAGGACGGACGGCAACGCGCAGTAACTCACTTAGATTTTTTGCGTACAGTTAAACGAGCTGAGGTTGCACAATACTTGCATGAAGCCAAAGAATCAGGTGATGTGATCGATAATGCCGCCTATGAGGACGCGAAAACCGAACAGGCGCGTCTGGAAGGTCGCATTCTGGAATTAGAGCTGATGCTGGCGACGGCCAAACCGATCAGCAAAGTGTCCACTCATGAGATCTCCCTTGGTTCTGTGGTGCAGTTGCGGACTGCCGATTCCCGTGAGTATAGCTATTCGTTGGTGGGAGCGTACGAGGCAAAACCGAGTGCAGGTCTTATTTCCAACGAGTCACCCGTGGGTAAAGCGCTTTTGGGTCACAAAGTTGGCGATCTGGTGATGGTGTCCACGCCTGGCGGTGTCAAAGAATATACGATCATGCGCATCGAGTAGCTCTGGACATAGCACAAGCAACGCCGGTCTGTGGCACGTTCACAGACCGGCGTTTCTTCATATCCGCATTTTCGCTTGGTGATAGCTGTAAAATAACCACAAACAATGCTACAATGAGTGTCACATTTCTGTGAGGAGCAACGAAGATTTTATGACCGAAGAACGTGATGTACGCTTACAACGTCTCCACACCCTACGCGAGCGTGGTGTGAACCCCTACCCCAATTGCGTGGTTCGTACCCACACGATTGCCGAGACGTTGCAGCATTTTGAGGCGCGGCAGGGTGAAGAGCATACCCAAACTCTGGTGGGACGTATTCGCTTGATGCGTGATATGGGCAAGGCCGCTTTCGCTCATATCGAGGATGGTAGCGGGCGTATCCAGATCTACTTCCGTGTGAATGATATTGGCGAAGAGGCGTTTAAAACGCTCAAACTGCTGGACCTCGGCGATTTTGTCCAGGTAAGCGGCTTCCTGTTTTTGACACGCACCCAGGAACGTACCCTGCATGTACGCGATTTGCGTTTGCTCAGCAAGAGCTTGCGTCCCTTGCCTGAGAAGTTCCACGGGCTTGAGGATGTTGAGACGCGCCAGCGCAAGCGTTACCTGGATCTGCTTGCCAATGCTGAGACTGCACGCGACATTTTTGTCACGCGTAGCCGCACGATTACGGCTATGCGCCGCTATCTGGATGAACATGCATTTATCGAAGTAGAGACACCAGTGCTCCAGCCACTCTATGGCGGTGCGACGGCGCGGCCCTTTGTGACGCATCACAATGCGTTGGAGCGCGATTTGTATCTGCGTATCGCCACCGAACTCTACCTCAAACGTCTGATCGTGGGTGGCATGGAGCGTGTCTATGAGATTGGGCGCGACTTCCGCAACGAGGGCATTGACCGCGGCCACAATCCTGAATTTACGGCGATGGAGTGCTATCAGGCCTATGCGGACTACAACGATATTATGAAGCTGGTCGAGGAGATGCTCTGCTTTATCGCACGCGAGGTCAAAGGCTCGCCTACGATTACCTACCAGGGCACAGAGATCGACCTGACACCGCCCTGGCCGCGTATATCGTTGCTTCAGGCAATTGCCGAGCATACCGGTATCGACGTGAACCAGTTTCCTAACAAGGAGAGTTTGGCTACCGAGATGCGGATGCGCGGCTACGAGGCTGATCCCACACTGGGGCGTGGTCGTTTGATCGACGATCTCAAGGGTGCGATGATGCGTAAGGGCATTCCCGCGCTCAAACAGGCGTTTTTCCTGATCGACTATCCGCTGGATGTCTCGCCTCTAGCCAAGCAGCACAGCGAGATTGTGGGCCTGACGGATCGCTTCCAACCCTTTGTGGGTGGTCTGGAACTGGGCAACGCCTTCACCGAACTGAACGACCCTCTGGACCAACGTGCCCGCTTCGAGGACCAGACGCGTCAACGCGCTCAGGGCGACGACGAGGCCCAGGTGCTCGACGAGGACTTCCTGGAGGCGTTGGAGATTGGGATGCCGCCCACTGGCGGTCTCGGTATCGGTGTTGACCGCCTAGCTATGCTGATGGCCGACCAGGAGTCGATCCGTGACGTGATCTTGTTCCCCACTATGCGCAAGACTGCCGAAGAACAGTAATCTTTCTGTTGAGTGGAAGGTAGTGCGAGCATTCGCACCGTCTTCCACTCCATGTAGCATGGAGCTATCGTTAGAGTAATGAAGCTTGTTCGGCGGCTGGTGGCCTTTGTTCTCTGTGTGGCGTAGCGAACGTATCGGCCACAACTGTAGGAGGCATGGCTATTTTTTTTCCGTCCAAGATGTCAGCGACAGTAATAATCTGAATTCTAGGAAAATCGCCCCAGGCATCAGAGTGGAAAAGACCTTTTTGGTCAGCCCAGGCGAGCATAGGTTTTGTCGGTGCCTCTAACGTGAGGAGAATCCCCATAGCCGCCTTTTGCTCTTCTACCACATCTCCCAGTGAACGCACCATTTCTACACTGATGTTTTTCCCACCTTTGACTGAGACGATGATTTTGCTGAGCTTTCCACCGCCATCAGGGAAGAAGATAATACCGTCCTTGCCACCATCGGCCCCCTTTTTCCCTTTGCCGGGGCTGCTTCCTTCGCCTGAAGGTTTCGCTTTAAGCAGTGATAAGGCCCACCATTCAAACTGATGTTTATCGTCGCTTGCCAGTTGCCTCGCCCCTTGCATATCCTTTGGCTCGCCGATAGTGGCGAACTCGATGTTCGGGAAGGCTGCGTTGAGTCGATATGTAATCAAACTGATGGCAACACTGGTAATGTCAATGCCAATCCAGGAGCGTTCTAACTTTTGCGCAGCGTGGACCGCTGTTCCGCAACCACAAAAGGGGTCGAGAATGATATCTCCCGGCTGAGAGGAAAGTTGGATGATTCTCTCCAGCAGAGCCAAGGGTTTTTGTGTTGGATAACCCAAGCGCTCCTTCGCCATTGAAGACAGCGGCCCAATTGTGTCCCAGACATCTTGCAGTGGCACGCC
>JBDTBU010000368.1:0-31652 GCA_039923935.1 Ktedonobacteraceae bacterium
GTAAGCGAAATTCTGTATCACGCAGGGCTGACTTCATCAATTCCAACGGGTGAGTCTCCTTCTGAAGAGGAAGAAGCCGAATTAAAACGTTTGGCAGACCTTTTTGGACCTGGGAAACCAGCATCCGAAATGGTTATTGAAGATAGAGAACCATATTAATCCAAAGGAAGGTGCATTATGGAAAATGAAATGGCAATGCAGCTCACAGATGATGAGTATGCTGCACTGACAAAAAGAGAAATAACTCGCCAGGAGTTAGAAGCACTTATTCACGAAATGATTGAAAAGATACTCGCCAGGCGTCTTCAACTAGTAAATAGACCCAATCGTCTCCTTTCTAAACAAGAGATAGGAGAATATCTTTATCGCGAAGGGGTTATTGAACATATACCAACAGGTAGAGTTAATTTCGAGGAGGTAGAAGCTGAGCGAAATCGCTTGGCAGACCTTTTGGGACAAGCAGAAGGGAAATCTGCATCGAAAATGGTTATTGAAGATCGAGGACCATATTAATGAGTGTACTGTTTTTTGATACGCCTGCATTAATAAAAAGATATCTAGCTGAAAAAGGCTGTGCCTGGGTAAGAGCACAATGTCATGCAAACGCTGGCCACACTATTGTTATCTCACAAGCAACATCTGTAGAGGCGGTTGCTGCGCTTTGTCGTAAAGGAAGAGAGATAAATCCTGCACAACGGATCACACTAGATGAACGTGATAAGCAAATTCGAATTTTTCGTGAGGATACACAGCTAGAATACTTCATTATCCCAGTTACAGCAAGCATTTATGAAAAAGCTGGTGATTTGTGCCGCACCCACCAATTGCGTGCTTACGATGCAATACAACTCGCTTGTGCGTTAACGTCCAGTGACAAACTCGCCAGATCAGGCGAACCAGCGCCAATATTCGTCAGCGCCGACGACAAGTTGTTAGAGATTGCTAGAGCGGAGGGATTCACTATCGAAAATCCCAACCATTCTTTATAATAATCTTGCCAACGTCACGCTTCCCTCTTGTTATTCTTGCCCCCAAACGGCTACAGTAGAGAAAGCGATGAATGGTAGCGCTCTCCCCTAGCAGCAAGCAAGTGAACACGCTGATCTCGCGTGGCCGCGTTCAGGCCGTTGTAAGGTTCCCGCCACAAAGAGCAAGCTCCCATTCAGGCCACATAGCTACACTAGTTGTATACAATGGAAAAAGTGTCACTTACTGAGGGGCGCTTGTGCCCATCTATGATCAATTTTTTTAGGAGAAGTGAGGATGCCTATATTTCGCAGGGCGAAACGCTGGGGACTTGTGATCTCCACGCTCATACTCGCCTCGCTGCTTCTCTCTGCCTGCGGTGAAAATTCGCCCTCTATTCTGAATACGGCGGGTCCAGTGGCAGACCGCGAAGCGGGTCTGTTCTGGTTCATCCTGGTAGTTGCGACAATTGTGTTTGTCATTGTAGAAGCAATACTTATCTATTCAATCGTGCGCTATCGTGAGCAGCCAAACTCGCCGATGCCGAAACAGACGCATGGGAATAACACTGTCGAGATTGTCTGGACAGTGATCCCTTCGATCTTCCTCTTTGTGGTGCTCATTGTCACGATCTACACGATGTTCAGTCTGGCTCAGCCTGCCGGGCCTTCGCTAAATGTGAGGGTGGTTGCCCACCAGTGGTGGTGGGAGTTCGATTATGAGAACACTACCGGCACTACGGCTAACGCTCACGTCATTACGGCTGATGAGCTGGTGGTACCCACTGGCACAGTCATTCACCTGGACCTGAGATCCGATAACGTGATCCACAGTTTCTGGGTGCCAGCACTGACCGGGAAGACCGATGTAGTCCCAGGCCACAATAACGACAAGTGGTTCCAGGCCGACAAGACCGGCACCTACCTAGGCATATGCACCGAATTCTGCGGGCTGGAGCACGCGGAAATGAAGTTCAAAGTCATTGCCAAGTCACCCGATGACTATCAGACCTGGCTGAGCGGTCAGCAGCAAGTGGCACAGACTAGTAATGATGCCAATGTCGTAGCTGGCAGCAAACTCTTTTTAACAGCTGCCTGCGCTGGCTGCCACGGTATTGTGGGTAGCACCAACCTGAAGAGCTTTGATGATCCAGCAGCCGAAAATTTCATAGGTCCAAACCTGACACACTTTGGCTCGCGAACCACTATCGCTGGTGATGTGCTGACCTGGAGCCTCAAATCATGTGTGGTCACAGGCAGCGGTGCTACTGCACGCATCTCCAACAAGCAAGCGTGTGGCCTGTGGCAATGGCTGCACGATCCTAATGCCATCAAGCCAGGCACCGATATGGCTATTCGCCAGCTTTCGGATACGGAGATCGCTCAACTGGTGGCCTACCTGGAGAGCCTGACCTAGACATACTGACTGTGGCGTAGCACTCTGGCTACGCCACTGGATATTGGAGGATGTAACAACTATGGCAACTCGCATTGCCCCTGGAGAAATCGGACTCGCAAAGCCGAAACGCTTCAGTGAAACCTATATCGGTGAGTGGATTACAACAGTCGATCATAAAAAGCTCGGCATTATGTATATCTTCACTGCGTTCTTCTTTTTCCTGGTCGGCGGCCTTGAGGCTCTGCTCGTACGCACCCAACTCGCGGTGCCCAACGGCAAGGTTCTGGACGCAGCGACCTACAATGCAGTCTTTACTATGCACGGCACCACGATGATCTTCCTCTTCCTGATGCCGATGCTGACCGGATTTGGTAACTATGTGGTCCCGCTCATGATTGGGGCGCGTGACATGGCCTTCCCGCGCATGAACGCGTTTGGCTACTGGATCGTGTTCTTCGGCGGCATGTTTATGAGTGCGAGCTTCCTGTTTGGCGCTCCGCCAGACGCTGGTTGGTTCAGTTATGCCCCGCTGACTGAGGCCGTGTGTGGCGTTGCTGCACATATCGGCAGTAATGCGGTTCAATGTACTCCTGGCCTAAATATGGATTTCTGGGCGTTGGGTATCCTGATGCTCGGTATCTCGTCTATTGCTGGTTCGCTGAACTTCGTGGTGACTATCTTCAAGATGCGTGCGCCTGGCATGACGATTAACCGTATGCCACTGTTCGTGTGGATGACCATGGTGACTGCATTTCTGCTGCTGTTCTCGCTGCCAAGCCTGACCGCTGCTGCGGTTCTGCTGCTGCTGGACCGTCACGCGGGCACACACTTCTTCCAGGCTGGTATGGGCGGCGACCCGTTGCTGTGGCAGCATCTCTTCTGGTCGTTTGGCCATCCTGAGGTGTATATTCTGATTCTGCCAGTCTTCGGGATCATCTCGGAAGTCCTGCCGGTCTTCTCGCGTAAACCAATCTTTGGCTACACCTTTATCGCTTGGTCGGGTGTGGCTATTGGCTTCCTGAGCTTTACCGTCTGGGCACACCACATGTTCGCGGTGGGTCTGCCAGTGATCGCGCAAGCGTTCTTCGCCACCAGCACCACCCTGATCGCAATTCCTACGGCGGTGAAGATCTTCAACTGGCTAGGCACGATCTGGGGCGGCAAGCTCAACATGAAAGTAGCGATGTACTTCGCTCTAGGCTTTGTGGGCATGTTCCTGATCGGTGGCCTGAACGGCGCGGCCCTGGCCGTGGTGCCCTTTGACTACCAAGTGACCGATACCTATTTCGTAGTTTCGCATATTCACTATGTGCTCTTCGGTGGTTCGGTCTTCGGTGTCTTCGCGGGCATCTTCTACTGGTTCCCCAAGATGAGCGGCAAGCTGCTAAACGAGACGCTCGGCAAGGTTCAGTTCTGGCTCTTCTTGGTTGGCGCTAACTTGGCCTTCTTCCCGATGCACATTCTGGGCATTCTGGGTATGCCACGTCGCGTCTACACTTATCCTAGTGACCTGGGTTGGAACGAGCTGAACCTGATGGCTACGGTTGGTGCCTTCCTGATTGCCGTTGGCGTGATGGTTTTTCTGTGGAACTTCATCACAACCATGCGCAATGGCGAAAAGTGCGACAGCGATCCGTGGGATGCCTTTACGTTGGAGTGGGATACCACTTCTCCGCCGAAGGTCTACAACTTCCTGAACCTGCCGGTTGTGCGCAGCCGGCGTCCGTTCTTCGATAAGAAGAACCCGGAGATCGCCGACTGGAAAGCCATGACCCATTAATGTTCTCCATAAGCCGGACAATCAACCGCTGATTGCCCGGCCTCCTCGCGGTTATCACAAGTGGTAGCCGCGAGGCGTCTGGAAAAGAGGGAAACAGTGGCTAACGAGTTCGGTCAGAGCGACAAACAGCCGGAACCGCCTAGCAGGAAACCTGAGAAGGTTCCCCTGGAGGTGCGGGAGCAGAGGCTGGCCCCCAAGCCAAGCTTCTGGCCCATTGCCCTGGCTTTTGCGCTCGCAATGGCCCTGATTGGGTCTGTTATGAACCCGATCATCCTGATTTGTGGTGTAGCTTTAACTCTCGCTGTGATTATCGGGTGGGTCTTAGAAAAACGGTAAACAGTCTATATGGCACATGGGATGGTTACAGTGCGATGTGCCGTAATTATAGGGGGTTGTAACATGAGTGTCGCTCACGGAGAGCAACTGGAAATGCTGCACGAAGAACACGAAGAAGGTTCAGGCCGCTCGATGCAATGGTGGGGCATGGTCCTCTTTATCGGTTCTGAAGCGCTGATCTTCGCAAACTTCATTGCCATGTATCTCTATCTGGAGATCCGCAACTGGACTCCTACTAATCCCTGGCATCTGCCTTCGGAGATCACCTATCCGCTCATCAACACGATTATCCTGATCTGTAGTAGCTTTCCAGCGCACTACGCGGGTCGGGGCATCGCAAAAGGCAATCAGCGCCAGTTGCAGATTGGTCTGGCCCTGACTATTCTGATGGGCGCGATCTTCCTTGGAGGTCAGGTTGTTGAGTATAGTGGCCTGTTCGGCCTGCCCACGCCTTTCACGCCCCAGGCGACCATCTTTGGCTCGGCCTTCTTCACACTGACAGGCTTCCACGGCCTGCATGTGACGATTGGCGTGATCTTCCTGCTGATTTGTCTGATCCGCAGCCTGCGCGGCGATTTCACAGCCAAGAACCATTTCGCAGTCCAGGCTGCTGAGATGTACTGGCACTTCGTGGATATTGTATGGATCATCGTCTTCTTGTTGATCTACGTGTCTCCACTGCTGCTCTCGTCGCGTTAAGCGAAGAAGCAAGCAAAGAGGGTGGCCGATTGTGCATTGTTATACAATATGTGCAATCGACCATCCTCTTTGCTCGCAGAAAATCTCAAACAAGCAATCTCTTAGCAATCCCACAGCGTCGGGTAGAAAAGGGAATGTTGTGCCCCAAAAACTCAGATTTTCCCATATTTGTATGGTACAATAAGCATATTGAGCCAACGGAAGAGAAAACTGTAGCATACAAGCGGGAAAGATCTCCTATCGCCCGGTGCGGTGATTGGAAAGGACGGCGAGCGTGAATAATATGGTTCCTGGCAACGATGTAGTAGTTGCTCCAGAACAAGAAACAACGCAGAAAACGCGCTGGTACAAGCCAACATATTGTTCCATTTGCACGAGTAGCATTTGGTTTGCTCCGATTGCGCTCAAAGAGACGCTAGGCGCATCTGAACCGCGCCGCGCATGGATGTTATGCAAGAGTTGCCATGAAGCCTTACTCGTGGAGATGCGCCGCTCACCCATACGTTCACCTCTACGCCTGCGTATCGCGCTCGGCCTTGTCGCCGCCGAACGCTCGCCCACAGCTTACGGGCTGCGCACACACCTGCGTGACCAGCGCCGTTTCGTTGGCATCGCCGTGATTCTCTTCATCGCCATGATCCTCCATCTGGCTCTGATCGTTGTGCTAGCTACAACGCTCATGAAGTAACTTATTTTTCTTGTTTCGACACAGCCTATCCGGCCAGAAGTGACGGAAACGAGTCTAGCCTTCTCCTATTCATAAACTGTTAGAGTAAGAAGAGAAGAGGTTGCAGCTAGTCTAAGTGTGCACGCACTTAGACTAGCTGCAACCTCTTCTCTTCTTACTCTTCAGGTGGGACTGCACACTACAATCCCAAAAAGCCAGGAGTCCTATATCTAGGATAATTCTTGACCTTTTTGCTAGAATAACATTGGTACTATACGAGATAAACCGAGCAAACGGGAAAGGGATAGCGCATGAGTCTCGCTGCTAGAGACAACACAGAGACACACACAATTGCTCTCAAGGTAGGCCAGAAGAAACCAGGCGTGCTCTTAGAGCAACTTGCCGACCAACCTTCGCACTCTTTGTTAGTAGATCTGGCGGAAGAGCATGCCATCCTGGCTAACATCGCGTCCAACTTGCACAGCGGCTTTATCCTCTTGAACGCAAGCGAGCACATTACCTACGCCAATCCCATCGCTCAACAATTGTTACACATTGACAACAAAAACATTGTTTTCGATGTGCGTGCACAACTGGTTGGTCTGGCAGCCAATCCTAGCAACGCTCAAGCCGAGCTGGACCGACTCTGGGAGCATCCTGAACAAGATGGCACTACCAATCTGGCCCTCACCGATGCGGCGATCCGTTGGCTACGTGTACAGAGCTTCCCGATCCACGCTCAACCTGGTCGCCTGCTAGGACGCGGTGTGCTGCTCGACGATATCACCCTGGAACGCTCAGCCACGCAGACGCGCAATGAGACGCTGGCTCTGGCCGCTCACGGCTTGAAAACGCCGCTAGCTATCATCAAAGGCTCGGCCACCACGCTGCTGAGTAATTCAATGCGCTGGGACCAGACCATGCAGCGCGAGATGTTGCAGATGATCGATACGCAGACTGATCGCCTGCACGAGATTCTCAATACACTGCTGGAGGTCTGGCGGCTCGATGCTGGTGCACAAAATCTGCGTTTCAGCGCGATACGGCTGCCTGAACTGCTAAACCTGCTGGTCGAACGCTGGCGCAAAAACGCGCCCCAGCAGCGTTTTGTGTGCGAGATAGCTAACGAGTTACCCACGCTGCTCTGCGATCCCACGCGCTTGGAGCAGGCTTTTCAGCATCTTTTCCACAATGCCGTGACCTATGCGCCCAACGGCGGTACAATTCGTCTGCTCGTTGAAGGCGACGTGCATCAGTTGCGCGTGAGTATCAGCGACCAGGGTCGAGGCATCGCGCCTGAACATCTGGAGCATATCTTTGACCGCTTCTATCGTGTCACTGACGGCAATGAACAACACATTCAGGGCAGTGGGCTGGGTCTGGCTGTGGCGCGTGCAACCATCGAGGCGCATGGTGGGCGCATCTGGGCTGATTCACCTGGCCTTGGCGCTGGCTCAGTTTTCTATTGCACACTACCCTTGACGCCGCCCAACGCGCAGGCCAGCAGTTCCCTGCCAGCCGTACAAGCACCCACCACGTCCACGCGCCACAGTCAACATGCACGCATTGCAATTGTTGAGGGCGACGCACGTACTGCACGCTATTTACGCGCCAATCTGGAGGAGCAGCACTACCGCGTGCAGGTGCTCAGCGCGGGCACGCAGTTCTTGCGCCAATTCGATCTAGAGGAGCCTAACCTTGTGCTGCTGGCGACAAAATTGCCCGATATGCAGGGTATCGAACTGTTGCAACGTTTACGCGAATTTTCACATGTGCCGGTGGTGATGCTGTGTGATGAGAACGACGAGGACGAGCGTGTGCACCTACTCGACCTGGGGGCTGATGACCTCGTGAGCAAACCTCTGGGCATCAAAGAACTGTTGGCCCGGCTACGCGTCCTCTTACGCCGTCAGAACAGTCAAGGCAAGAGTGAGCCAGCCGCCACGATCTTCACCAGCGGCGATCTGGTCCTCGACTACGCTCAGCACCAAGTTTCGATGCAGGGTCGTCCCATTCAGCTCAGCCGCACAGAATACAAGCTACTCAGCACCCTGGCTCAGAACGCTGGACGTGTGCTAACGCACGAACTACTGCTGGAACGTGTGTGGGGCGAGGAATATAACCGCGAAGTAGACTTTATCTGGGTCTATATCAGCCGTCTCCGCCGCAAGGTCGAGCCGGATTCGCGCCATCCTCGTTATATTATCACTGTGCCGGATGTGGGTTATAAATTGGTGAAATTGTAGGCTTTCAGGTCGTTGTAAGGCCAAGCGTCATCTTCGTAACGTCATCGTAATGTCGAACACGTATGCTGTCATCGAACAAGCGAGAACGTAGTAGCACTAATCAGTGCCACGGAGGATCACAGATGTCGCACGACACCCGATATACCGTTCTGCTCATCGAGCCGGATACATCCCTACGCCGTCTGATTGCCCTGGGCCTGCGCCAACGAGACATGCAGGTTATTGAGGCCAGTTCGTTGGCCGCACTGGCGAAGCAAGCTATCGCGCACCCTGACCTAGTGGTTCTGGACCTCGACAACGGCTGTCACGATGATGCTTCCCTCTTGTCGGAAGTCTTAGCGCATCCCTATCTCTCGATGCTGCCCACGGTAGTGCTGGCCTGGGAGCCACCAGCCAATGTGTCTACGACGCTGCCCCTGCGCGACTGGCTAGCCAAGCCCTTCGACGCCCGCGCCCTGCACGCGAGAATTGAGAATTTGCTAGTGACCAGCGCCTCTATCGCCAAGGTTCCAGCCCGGCAAATCATGGCTATAGCCTCGTCTGTACCCTCTAGCAGCCTCTGCCCGTTGCTCACAGCCGCCGGACTCCTGCTCACAGTCATTGGTCTGATGCTGCAAGTGCTGGTCGCAGGCGCGGGCCTACTGCTCATGCTGATCGCGTTGCTCTGGTGGACGCTTGGCAAGCGCCCAGAGCACAAGATACTACTGGGCGAGCCTGGACAAAATATGTACCATCGCTACCGTGAAGAAGCGAAACTAGTATAAAGGATTTTCTCGTGTCTTTGTCATATCTCCAGCAGATTGTGTGTCCCATCTGCGCGACACCTCTGGCTGCGACAGAGCGTACCCTGACGTGCGCCAACGGGCATAGCTTTGATCTTGCCAGAGAAGGCTATGTCCATTTTCTGCGCAAACCGCTGCCAGGCGACACCAAAGAGATGCTCATAGCACGACGGGACTTTTTCGCACAAGGCCATTACCGCCCTATCTCTGAAGCAGTAAACACGAGTATTCGCACGAACCTAGCTGAACGGGGACAAGCGCTTGCAGAGCCGTTCGTTATCTGCGACGCTGGTTGCGGCGAGGGGTACTATCTGAGCCGCTTGCAAGCATCCCTGGCAGAGCAGCACACATCGACAACGTGTCTCGGCCTGGATATCTCGAAAGAGGCTGTGCGCATGGCTGCTAAACGCTGTCGGAACGCGTTTTTCGTGGTTGCTAATCTTAAGGAGCGGCTGCCCCTCGCCGACGCGTCCCTACACGTAATGCTCAACATTTTCGCGCCACGCAACCTTGACGAGTTCGCTCGCGTGCTGGCTCCCGGTGGTCTGTTGCTCGTGGTCATTCCCGCACCCACACACCTGCAACAATTGCGCAACACACTGCACCTGTTGCAAATTGAGGAGAACAAGCAGCAGCACGTCATTGCGCAGTTCACCGAACAAGGACAGTTCTACCTGGAAGGTATAACTCCAGTCACGTATGAGTTATTCTTGCAAGGGAACGAGATTTCCCAGTTGGTGATGATGACACCAAACTACTGGCATGCCAGCGAGGAGACACGCCTGGCTATGGCACAACTCACGGAGATACGCACAGAGGTGGCCTGTGTGTGTCTCGCATTTCGTCGTCAATAAGGCTTCCCTGTGTAGACATCTCTCTTGCATGGCAACAATACACAATTGACGCGAACGTAACTGTAGAATTTTAAGAGTTTATTCGACATTCAGGTTCCTGTAAGGTTGATCTTCCCACTTGCAAGGACAACATTAGGTGCATGCAGTATGCTCCTGATGACTCTATTTGATTAGCGGGAAGATCAATGGACGAACCCAAAGAACAATTTTCAGAAGAAGGCGCAGCCATCGTGCGTCCACCTGTACGCAAACGCACGCGTAAACGTAGCATCATTATATTTACCGTTGTGAGCTTGCTGAACATTGGGCTGCTGACGCTGCTCTGGACACAGTTGCTCACTCCGGCCTCGACCAGTACAAGCCAGGGCACGGCTGCTACTACTGATGTACTGATTGGTACGACGGCTCCCAATTTCATCTTGCCCGATCTCAAAAGCTCAAACGGTACCCAAATCTCACTAGCTGACTTCAAGGGCAAGCCGATGGTGATCAATTTCTGGAGTTCGACCTGTGTTCCCTGTCAAGATGAAGCGCCGTTGTTGGAAACACAGTGGCAGCGCGTGAAAGGCCAGGGTGTGATCTTTGTAGGCATCGATGTTGAGGATACGCAAAACGATGGACTGAGCTTTATTCACCAGCATGGCGCAACCTATAATAATGTCATCGATACGAAAGGTGACACGCTAGTGAACTATGGCGTGACCTACACCCCGGAGACCATCTTTATCAATCGTGAGGGCAAAGTCGTGAGCGCGGTACGTATGGAGATCACGTCGCAACAGTTGCAAGCTGGCTTGCAGGCGATCATGCGCTAGATACACTGGGCAAGAGATTTTTGCTGACTAGCTAACCAATAGAGTGTGGGAAAGCCAATGTACCCACACTCTATCTTCTCGCCCTATTTGCCTTCGTGCAAAGCCAGCAGATAGCGCTGTGCCTTGCGTTCTGTGGACGCCGCGCTCATTGCCACCAGCAGTTTTTGCAACTCTGCCTGGTCCTGGATATGTTCCATCCGCTCTACGGCAAGGTCTACTAAGCTGGGAAAGCGCGTTTGCACCACTGCTTCGATACTCTGACGTAGACCAGCTTCTATGCCTTGCACACGACCTTGCTCTATGCCTTGTTGTTGCTGCTCTTTGGCCCATTCTCGATAGGTCCAAGAGTTTTCCCATAAGTATTCGTTCATGTTCGCAAACCTCCTCTGAATCCTCTTGAGATCCTCTGTACTGGTAAAAACCATGCCTGCAATCCACTGGAGCATCCCCAGTGCTTCCGGTTTATGCCCGGCCTCCAGTTGGGTGATCGCCCGTTCTAGTACCTCTAGCGTCGCTCCATCTTTGGTAAGCAACAGCAATGGCGCGAGGCCCACAAATTGTTGGTGCTCCAGTTCCTCCAACGGCATCTCGGCCAGTTCAATGCTCTTGTATTTAAAACCCATCAGCACACCAATGCCTACCACGTACCACTCGTGCAGAGGTTGCGGCGGCTCGAAGACGTGTCGCAAGTAGATCACGTACGAGTATACAGGCAACTTATGGAGACGCCTAGCCTCATAACTATACCCCAAAAGCCGCTCACCGATATCCTCATCTTTTGTGGATTGAAACTCCACATGAATGAGCAACAGTTGGCCCATGTATTCCACCTCAAGCATCCCATCCGCACGTATCTCGCGTGTAGAAAACGCTCCATCGTGTTGGTTCCGCGTCTGAAACTGCCCCTCACGCCTCCTAATATAACGTGCTCCAGGGAGCAACCATGAGACAAAGTCTTGCGGGCTTTCCCACAGCAATATTTTCAACCAGAGATCCCAGTGGCCCATCGTACGACGTTCCTTTGTTCCTATCAGTGTAGCATAGAAATGTGCTAGCTCCAACCATCCTTTGCGCGACCAATCGTTCCATGCCATACCTCACTTTCACAAGCACCGTTTTGTACTCGTTATCTAAATACGTGCCCTTTCCTAAAAAGCGGAAAGCAAGCAAACATATTTATATGCTACATGGACCGCTGCATAAGCCTGCGAAGACTGTCTAACCAATTTTTCTTTATCCTTTTAGCACCCCACCCGAACATTCAGGCACTTGTAAGGTCTGCCAATTAAACCGCAAGCCATCTATCAGGTTCGGGCATAATAATGGACGTGAGGGTGGCTTATTGTGTGTGGAACTGCCACTATGTACCGACGAGGAGAAGCCCAGCAAATGTTCGCAATCGACTGGCTGATGCGCAGTGCTCATATTCTGGCTGGCACGGCCTGGGTTGGCGGGAGTATCATGTATCTGGTGGTGGTGATCCCGGCCCTACGTCTGGGAGGCGCGGCCCCACAGGTCAGCACAGCCATTGCGGCGCACTTTAAACGCCTGACAAATCTGTGCATAGGCGTGCTCTTGCTGAGCGGTGGCTACCTGGTCTTTAACCGGCTGACCACACCAACCCTTGGCTGGTCCTACCTGCTGGTCCTGATCCTGAAAATCGTGGCCGCGCTGGCGATGTTCGCACTGGCCTTCTATCTGGGACAGAGCAGGGTGCGCAAACTAGCCAAACATGCGACGCGCTTCTCACAAGTTGCACCACAACTGATGCTGGCCCTGGGTATCCTGGTCTTTCTGCTCGGCGCACTGCTTAACCTGCTCTTCGAGATGGCGATTGCGCCCAAATAAAAGGGAGTTACTATTATGTCAACAAGCGTGAGCGCTGCATCAGAAGATGCGCAAGGACAAGCCACGCGGCCACACCGTCGCAAACTGCCTCTGAGCTTTCTGCTAGCCGGACTGGTGATTCTAGCGGCGGTGGGATATTTGATTTTCGCGAATACGCAAACCAACGCCGCTTATGATATGACTGTCTCTGAGCTAAAACAGTGCACAGGCTGCATGACGCAGGCGGTGCGCATGGAGGGTACGGTGCAAAAAGACTCAGTGCAACGCAATGACGCGACCCAACAACTGAGCTTTGTGATCTCCGATGGCAGCCAGAATATTCCAGTGGTCTATACCGGAGTGGTACCTGATATCTTTGCTAGCGGCATCCAGGTTGTGGTCGAGGGACACTATAGCGGCCAGGGCGCGTTCCAGGCCCAAACATTGCTAACCAAGTGTCCCTCAAAGTTTTCAGTGGCAACACCCACCTCGTAAGCAGATAAGAGAGGCAACAGCGTGTATTTTTCTGATCTTGGTAGTATTTCGCTCGTGCTGGCGCTTGGTTTCGCCGCCTATACACTGCTCGTGGCGGTCCTGGGCGCGGTACGCCAGCAACCTCGGCTGGTTAGTAGCGCTAAACGCGGCGTGCTGGTGGTGACGTTTTTCATGCTGCTCTCCTCGGCTGCTCTGATTATTTCGTTTCTGATCCACGATTTCGGCGTGGCTTATGTTGCTAGCCAATCCAGTCGCTCAATGCCTTGGTACTTTGTCACAGCCGCCGTCTACAGTGGTCAGGAGGGTTCGCTGCTCTACTGGGCTATGATGCTGGCGGTCTTCGCAACCATCTTTGTCTGTACCTCGCGCCGCGCACCTGCTATCATGGTTCCCTATGTGCTGGCTACACTGATGAGCATTGAGATTTTCTTTGTGCTTATGCTCACCACGGTCTCTAACCCCTTTGGGCGCATGGCTAGCGTGCCTGCTGATGGCATCGGCCTAAACCCACTGCTACGCGATCCCGGTATGCTGATCCATCCACCAACGCTACTGATGGGCTTTATGAGCTTCTCGATGCCTTTTGCCTTTGCCGTGGCGGCGCTGATAACGGGCAAGCTGGATAGCGAGTGGCTGCGTTCGATCCGGCGCTGGATGCTGGCGGCATGGGGCATTCAGATGGCGGGTCTGCTGTTGGGTGCGTGGTGGGCGTATCATGTGCTCGGTTGGGGCGGCTACTGGGGTTGGGACCCTGTGGAGAATGCGGCTCTCTTGCCCTGGCTTACTGCGACGGCCTTCCTTCACTCGGCTATGGTTCAAGAGCGGCGCGGTATGCTCAAGGTCTGGAATCTGAGCCTAGTGATGGCCTCGTTCGCGCTCTCGATCTTCGGAACGTTTGAGGTGCGCAGCGGCCTGATTAGCTCGGTCCACTCGTTCGCCTATTCGGCGATTGGCGGCTATTTCCTGGTCTTTTTATGCATCATTATTCTGTTTAGCCTGGGACTTTTCCTCTTCCGCCTGCCCAAATTGCGTCCCGAACAGGAATTTGATTCGCTGATCTCGCGTGAAGGCAGTTTCCTGCTGAACAACTTCCTGCTCGTAGGTATCACTTTTGCTACGCTGTGGGGCACGCTCTTTCCGTTGATCTCGCAAGCGTTCGGCCACCAGAGCGAGACGGTTGGCGCACCCTTCTACGATAAGGTCAATGGGCCGATCTTTGCAGTGCTGATCCTGGCTATGGGCGTGGGTCCGCTGCTGGCTTGGCGGCGCACAGCCTCGCACACGCTCTGGCACAACCTGTTGCCCCCAGCGATTGTAGCGGGAGCATGTGCACTGATCCTGCCTCTGGCGGGCATTCGCGAGATTGGACCCAATATTGGCTTTGCAGTCTGCTCTTTTACGGTCATGGCGATTCTCTATGAACTGTGGCGTGGGATACGGGTGCGTCACAGTCATGGCGAAGCCTATCCCATCGCGCTGTTCAGGCTGATTCAGCGCTATCGGCGTCGCTATGGCGGCTATATCGTGCACCTTGGCTTGATCTGCCTGGCGATTGGCATTATCGGCTCGCTCGCCTTCCAACAAGAACGGGATGCCAGCCTCAAGCCGGGCCAATCGATCACGCTTGGCGGCTATAAGCTGGTCTACTTTGGCAATACTGACCAAACCTTTTCCGATGTGGAGATTGTCGCAGCCCAGCTTCAGGTCTGGCACAATGGACAACTGCAACGCTATGTCTATCCCGCACGCCAGTTCTATCCGCATTTCCAGAACGAGCCAGCCAGCCAAATCTCGATCACAACGGAGAACATGACCGATCTCTATGTCTTCCTGGCTGACTGGCAGGGTGCTGGTCAAGCCTCGATTCGCGTCTTCCTGAACCCACTAGTACCTCTGATCTGGTCTGGTGGCCTTCTGATGCTCTTTGGTGGTATCATTTGCTGGTGGCCGGAGAGACGCCGCCGCAGAACCACAAATTTCCGCGAGCCTTCCGCCGCTAGTCAACCCGCGCTCCCTGTGCAGGCCGAACCAGCCATTGTAGGCACGAAGGAAAGCGTGTCATGAAACAACGCCGTTCTCTGTTGACGCTGCTGGCTATCGTTCTGCTTGTCGGCGCGGCCTGGACGTACCTGCTGATCGCAGCACCGCCCCAGCGCACGTTGGACCAGCGTGTGTATGATGTGGCCTGGCAACTCAAGTGCCCCGTCTGTAGCGGCGAAACGGTGGCCGATTCGTCAGCCTCAATTGCGCAACAAATGCGCTTGGTGATTCGCCAACAATTGCAGGATGGACAGTCAGAACAGCAGGTCTTGCAGTATTTCGCGGCTCGCTATGGCAACCAGATTTTGCTTGCACCGCCGACGCAGGGCGCGTACTTGCTGGCCTGGCTGGTTCCTGTGGCGATGCTGCTCGCTGGCCTGGGATTAATCAGTTTTGTGGCCCGCGATTGGCGTGCTCTGGGTCGCCAGCCACAACCACAAACGAATGGTCCGGCACGCGGGGAGCCTTTGGACGATCCTGAACTTGAACAGTATCGGGTGCAGCTTGAACAAGAACTGGCGGATGACGATCCCCTGTTTAGCCGCTCCGGTTTAGAGATACGGTAGACACTATGCAACCAATACCATTCCTTGTCGCAACGCTGCTGGGTCTTGTGGCCCTGGCCTATGTGCTCGTCCCGCTCTATCGCCAACGCGGTATCCAGGCAGAGGCAGCTTCCAGCACTCCCCATCTGAGTGAACGCGAACAGAACGCACGCCAGGCATTACAAGAGGTCGAGTTCGATTTTCAACTGGGCAACCTGGATGAGAGTGAGTATCGCACCTTGCGCACCCGCTATATGGGCCGCGCCATGCTTGAGATGAAACAGCGTCAACAACACGAACAGGAGATCGACGCGGAGATCGATGAACAGTTGCGTGCGTTGAAAGAAGCGGAGATCGATGAATAAGCCTGCATTTCGTTGGGATGGAAACGGGGTACGTATGCGTCTCCATCGCTGCGCACACGATACCACGCCGCGTCTGCTTGTCTTCCTGATTTGCGCGTTGAGCCTCTTTGTACTCTTTCCTCACGGACCAGCCATCGTTAACGCGGCCAGCACCAATACAGGACACATCAGTGGTCAATTGCTCGATGCGAGCCAGAACAATACGCCTGTGACCAACCAGAGCGTGACCCTTCAACTCGCGCAGGGCAACACTTCCCGCGACTTCATCACGCTGGCAACCGATGCGCAGGGCCGCTACTCGTTCAATGCCTTGCAAAGCGACTCGACGGTACAATACGCGATCTATACGCTCTATCAGGGTGCACAGTATGTCACCAACTTGATCGATTTGAGCAAAAATACCGATCAACAGATCAATTTGACGGTGTACGATGCCACAACGAGCACAACAAAACTCTCCATTGTGCAGGCTACCATCCAAATCGAGAAGCCCAACCAGCAAACGGGTATGCTCTCGATCTCTGAGGCTTTCTCGTTTGAGAACCGGAGCAATACAACCTATGTTGGTTCGCTCGATGCTAGCCAGGGCAAACCCAACGCGCTACTCTTCGCACTGCCAACGCACGCACGTTTCCTCTCGTTGAATACAGGCTTTGACGGCTCTCGCGCTATCCAGGTGGACACAGGTTTCGCCACCAATGCAGCGGTCCTGCCCGGCCTGTCGAGTTTCTCGTTCTCATTCCAGGTTCCCTATAGCGGCTCTAGCTACTATTTCAGCTACACACCTGTCTATCCCATATTCACGCTTTCTCTCTTGATGTCGCTCGATATTCTGGTCAACACGCCGCAAGGGCTGAGCGCACAGGGACCAACCAATACCCAAGCTGGCACTTATCAAACGTTCGCAGCACAAACGCTGCGTGCCAACCAAGCAGTTCAGGTAAATCTCGCGGGTCTGCCTGTGCCTACGATAGCGGTACCAACGCCAACCCAGGCACCTGTCAATCCGGCCATGCTTTGGCTGGTTGCGTTGCTGATCCTGCTGCTGGCTCTGACTGGCATCGGCGGCTATTTCTACAATGTGCGCCGTCAGCAAACAGCGCGGGCAAAGCAGAAGGCGACGAGCAGTACAAGCAAAAAGAGCGCGGTTCCGGTGAGCAAAGAGTCCCTGTTGCAAGACCTGCTCATGTTGGACAAAGCCTATGATGCGGGTAAACTCAAAAAAGTGGCCTATCAAGAGCAACGAGCGCGGCTCAACGCCCGTCTGCGCAATCTTATCAGTGAGCAACGAGCGCAAGACATGGAAACTGCGAGCAAGACGGCCCAGCGCAATGGCAAGGGGGCAAAGTGAACAGGCCATACTTGGAGATACACGGCGTCAAGAAAAGCTTTGGCCTCAAACCTGTCCTGCGCGGCATCAACCTGGACCTGCACGCGGGCCAGCGCATGGCTCTGCTGGGTGCAAACGGCGCAGGCAAAACCACGCTATTGCGCATCCTGGCAGGTCTGGCTCGTCCCAGTAGCGGAGAGATCACGCTCGATGGACTGGACCTCATGCGGCAAACGCACGAGATCAGGCGCAAAGTCGGTTTCCTGGCTCATCAGCCCTATCTCTACGAAGAACTGACAGCCCTGGAAAACCTGCTTTTCTTTGCACGTATGTATGGCGTGGAAAACCCTCAAACGCGCGCCACGCTGCTATTACAACGTGTTGGCCTGGAGAAGAAGGGCCGCGAACGAGCTAATGTGCTCTCACGCGGCCAAGTGCAACGTTTGGCCTTAGCGCGGGCGCTGCTGCACGCTCCGCAGTTGCTCTTGCTCGACGAACCTGATACTGGCCTGGATCAAGATGGGCTGGCTCTGCTGGCTGAGTTGCTGCACGAGCATACGCTACACGGCGGTACGCTGCTCTTCACCACGCACGACCTGGGAGCGGCCATGCAGCGCAGTGACCAAGTTGTGATGCTGAGCAAGGGGCGTGTGGCCTACCAACAGGAGACGGCAGGTTTAGTAGTGGAGAGTATGCGTCAAGCGTACCAGGAGGTGACGCGATGAGCCTGCTGAGCCAGGTCTGGACGATTCTCCAGAAGGATATTCGTTGCGAGTTGCGCAGCAAACAGATGTGGGCTGGCATGGGTATCTTTGCGTTGCTAGTCCTGGTGATCTTCAACTTCGCCTTCGATCTGCGTGTGGATAACAAGGCCGCAGTTGCACCAGGGGCGCTCTGGGTGGCCTTCGTCTTCGCCAGTTTTCTGGGCCTGGGCCGTACGATTGCCGCCGAACGCGAGCAAGGTTCGCTTGACCGCCTGCTGCTCTGCCCAGTAGACCGAAAGGCGATCTATCTTGCCAAGTTGCTTGGTAATGTGTTATTTATCGGTGTAGTAGAAATCGTTGCGCTGCCAGTGTTCGCAATACTCTTTAATGTCCCATTTTCCGTGGGTGGGCTGATTCCGGTTGTCCTGCTGGGTACCTTGGGCATTGCCAGCGTAGGCACGCTCTTCTCAGCTATGGCCGCAGCGACCTCAGCGCGTGAACTGTTATTGCCGATCCTGGTGTTTCCCTTGATCGTTCCAATCGTTATTGCCTCTGTCCGCGCCACAAGCGCCCTGATGGTTGTAACGACCAACGAACCGCCCTGGTTGGGCCTGATCGCAGCGTTTGATGCGATCTTTCTGAGCTTATCCACTGTTTTATTTGAACATGTAATTGAGGAATAAACGACTCCATCAGGAGATATTGGAATGTTAGTAAAGAAAGAAACAGTACTTGTACAGAGCGAGGCGCGGAGCGAGACTCTGCCCGCCACGGCGCGTCTGCCTATTGTCTCACTGATCCTGTGGGCTATTTCCCTGGTAGGCATGGCCGTGACGATTTGGATGGCCTTTCTCTACGCACCAACTGACGCGATAGAACAGCAACCGCAGCGCATCTTCTACTTCCATGTGCCGATAGCCTGGGTTGGCATGCTGGCCTTTGTCATCATGGCTATGGCTGGTGTCGCCTATCTCTGGAAAAAAGATGAACGCTGGGACTGGGTGGCACGCGCTGCCGCCGAGATTGGCATGGTCTTCATCAGTCTAGCCCTGATTACTGGTTCGATCTGGGGGCGTGCTACTTGGGGTACGTGGTGGACCTGGGATGCACGCCTGACCACGACGCTGATCCTATGGTTCATTTATATTGGCTATCTGATGCTGCGCAGCTATATGGGTCGCACACCCGCCAGTGCTCGTGCTGGAGCGGTCATGGCCATCATTTGTGTGATCGATGTGCCGATTATTTATGAATCGGTCAACTGGTGGCGCACGCTGCATCCTACCGCCGAAGTTGGCGTAGCAGGTGCACTCCCACCGGCGGTTGTGCTCACACTCATGGTCTCGCTGACAGTCTTCACGGTCCTGTATGCCGTGCTCATGATCTCAGCTTATCAACTCCAGCGTGTGCAAACCCTGGCTCAACGCCTACGTGCCAATTTGGAGTAGAATACTAACGAGGAGACATTTCTATGCAAGGATTTACGTATCTCGTGGCCGCTTATATAGTTGTCTGGGTCGGCCTGCTGCTTTACTTGGGAGCCATTGCACTGCGTATGCGCGGCGTGCGTACAGAACTGGCTGCCATCGAAGAGTTAGTACGCGAGCAACAAGACAAAATCGACAACGCTTAACCTAGCCGTCATGATCCAAAAGAGACGATCAGCTACACATAATCTGCCTAACGTGACAATGGCTATTTTTAAAGGAGAACATGCATTCATGCCCAAAGTCAGCCAATCCAAGCAAAAGAACCAGCCACGAACGGCCATTAAGTCAGGCAAACCGCTTTACCAAAGCAAACCGATGTCGCCTAGGAGCCGCGTCATTAGTCTGGTTCTCGGCGATAGCCTCTGCTTCTTGGTTTTTGCGGCCCTGGGTAGCACCCAACACGGCAAAACCACAGGCATTACCCTGCTTACGTTGCCCTATATTATCTCGGTGGCTATCCCGTTCCTGCTTGGCTGGTTTCTCGTCTCCCCCTTTATAGGCGCATTCAAAGCTGATATTGCGCTCAAACCAAAGCAGATGATCATACGCACGGCGCTCTCCTGGCTGGCTGCCTGGCCTGTTGCTATGCTCATTCGTTGGCTACTTGTGGACCGCCTAAGTGCTCCAGCTGTGTCGTTTGGCAGTTTTCTGTCTTTCGCGATAGTCGCGTTTATCTTTAATATGGCCTTGCTTCTCATCTGGCGTGGGCCTTTTGCTCTGAATAACGAACTGCGTAGCCGCAACTTCTAACGTGTACTTAATCCTATGGGGGGCAAAAATTTGAAGATTTTGCATGTTTCTGATATCCATTATCGCGAATCAGCCGAAAACATTGCGTTGCTGAAAGATGCTGCTGAGCAGTTTGAGCAACTTCACCCGGACTATATCCTGATTACGGGCGATCTGAGCAGAGATGGACGTAGCGAGCAATTCGCACATACCAGACGCTTTATCGATAGCCTGAACTTCTGCCAGGTGCTGACCATTCCAGGCAACCGCGATGTGGCACGCACGGCGACTGCCCCTGCCAGCGAGTATAAAAATCTAGAATACTACCTGCAAACCCACCCAGACCCGCTTTCCCTGCTCGATGAGATGGACGGGCAGGAGTTGGAAAGCAGCAAAAACAAACGCGCAGATGCTTTTTTTGAGCATTTCGATAATGCAGAGTTTTTCTATCGTGACGCGCAAATTGCAGCCACCGGCCTCAACAGTACACCTGAACTTACGACCCAACAGATGGAGGTGGCCGCGCAGCATTTTCTCAATGGGCGTCCAGGCGAATTGCGCATCTTCTGCGCTCATCACAGTTTTCTCCCGGTTCCCACGAAAAAGTTAAAGCCGGGCGATATTGTGCCAAAAGCGGCTGATATCCTGCAAACCCTGATCGAACTGAACGTGGACCTGCTCTGCTGCGGGCATATCCATCGCAGCCACGTCTGGGATTTATCGGATGGCGGGCATCGGCTGCTCTGCTGTAACGCGGGTTCGCTACTCGACACGTCGGGCAAGAAGGATAACGGCTACCTGGAGATCGAAATCGAGCACGATCTGCGTATTACCAAACGCTCGCTTTTCACGAGATCAACCGAACTGCTCTACCATCGTCAGAGCTTTGGTAATATGCTTCAGGCACGTCAGCAGGTTCCAAGCACTCCGTTTGCCCGTCCTACACCAACCGAAGCAACGGAGAAAACCACCGAAGAGCGTACTAAAGTCAAGAAGGCTAAAAACAAAAAGTAGTGGAAGGATGGCCAGCAGGTGCAAAACCACGAACTTCTTGCAAAGCTGACGCAAGCCCGCCAAGCCCAGGCTCGCGCCTTGCAACGTTTCGCACAGGCCCAGCAACGGCTCGCCCAGCTTGAGGCGCGTCAGCGAGCACTGCACGCCTCCACGCCCTATGCTGACCAAGCCGCCTCCCGATCTTCCACCAATGACACGGCCAGCCATGCACATTTCCTACCGGAGAGCGGGGAACTCGAATTGCTGACAGATTTCGCATTCCAACCACAAACGGACCAGGAGAAAACTGAACGCATCGTCACCCGACCCACTGAGGCTACGCAATGAAAATGCTTCTCTTGCGCGAACGGGGCGAGCAGGAGAGCGATATCGCGCGTAGTTGGTGGCGACTCCCTCCACAAACCCTCCTACCTCTGGTGGACGGCCAGCGTTGTCTGCTGCTCTATAACGGCCAGCCAGGAGGGTCTGCTGGACCCGATGTGCGCGATGCGGTCCTGCGCTTCCTTGAAAAACAGGCAGAAGAGGCGCAATGTGTAGGTGATGTGGAATTTCATACCTATGCCAGCGATTGGTACACCCACAAGCATCAGAACGATCCGCGCTACAATCGTGTGGTCCTGCATGTGGTGCTGGTTCTCGATAGCCAGTTTCCCACGCGCCGCCAGGACGGGAGTATCGTGCCCACTTGCTCGCTGCTCGATCTGCCGCGCATCCCGGAGCAGGTCGCGACTTGGCCCTGCCAGCACAGTCCACTGCCGGCAGATCAACTGACTGCGACCCTCTTGTCTGCTGGCCTGCTGCGTTTCAACGAGAAAAGCCAAGCTCTGCACCAGACGCTAGTAGCAATACAGCCACAGCCCAATACTACATCTTTCGACGCGTATGATAAGTGTTTGCTGCCAGCGTTAGCTGAGGGTTTGGGCTATGGGCGAGATCGGGCCTTTTTTCGTGCCGTCGGCTTGCGTCTAGTGGGACTGCCAACGCACATCCCTGAGCCGCTGGGCCATACGCAAACGCCCGCGCCACTCGACGCCCGCCGTCTGCGCATCCTCTATACGCTGAGTGCACGTTGGCAGCAAGCAGGGGCATGGCGTACACTCCGCCAACTCTGCCAACAACCAAAACAGGATGTCAAGATGGCTAGCATGGCTCTACGCAAGGCGTTACGCCCACTCAGTCAAGCACGATCTGATATACTGATTTGCAATGTCATCCTGCCCTTTGCGGCTGCCGTGGCGACTCTAGAAAACAATCCACGTCTGGCAAGCTGGGCACATCAACTCTACCTCGCCTATCCTGGCCTGGTATCGAATCGAGTCACACGAACAATGAGCACGCAACTACAATTACCAGAAGAACCAAGTCAGGCCAGCCTTCAGCAAGGTCTGCATTATATTTACGCTCAAACCTGCCAGGCCAAAGACTGTCAGATGTGTGTATGTGGAGGGCAACGTCTATGATTGAAACACCCGGCGAACGGCTCGCACGTTTTCTCGCCCATGCTGGCGTGGCCTCGCGCCGCCACGCAGAAGACCTTATGGCTGCTGGACGCGTGCAGGTCAACGGCGTCACCATTCGCGAACAGGGGACGCGCATCGACCCGACCCGCGATATTGTGCACGTTGACGGCAAAGTCATCCAGGCCACCAGCACGCATGTCTACATCCTGCTACATAAACCAGCAGGCTACCTCTCGACGGTTTCTGACCCCGATGGGCGTCCCACCGTACTCGACCTACTCCCACCGGAATTACGCCAACTGCGCGTCTATCCCGTTGGGCGACTGGACAACGATACGAGCGGCTTGCTGCTGCTCACTAATGACGGTGATTTCGCGCTGCACCTGACCCACCCGCGTTACGCGTTAGAGAAGCACTACGAGGCACTGGTGCAGGGTCAGCCAAGCAACACCGCCCTGAACGCGTTACGCAAAGGCGTCGTGATTACCGAAGACAATGGGCGCAAGCATAAAACCGCTCCGGCTAGCATCAGCCCGCTGCGCCACATTGGCGAGAACACCTGGATCAAGCTGAGCATCCACGAGGGTCGCAAACGCCAAGTCAGGCGCATGATGGCTACCGTTGACCTGACCGTCCTGGTCCTGAGACGCGTGGGCATTGGCGCTCTCATGCTGGGTATGTTGCCTGAAAGCAAGTGGCGCTATGTAACGGAGGAAGAGGTTGCCATGTTGAGGGAGGGAAAGGGTAAGGAGGTGCGCCATATTGAACCGTGAAGAAATCGAGCAATTGATTAACCAAAAAATAGAGCCATTAACTGAAGAAATCGCAGCACTCAAAGCACAACTTAGTAAAGTTGATCTCCTCTCCATCGATAGCCGCAACATACGGCAATCATTAGGACGCATCGAGACGACCCAAGAGAGTGTAAAACTCGATTTCGAACGCCAGGAGAAACGGAGCATTCATTTTGAAAAGCAGACGAACGATCAGCTTACTGATCTGAAAGCAGATACCACTACGGTCAAAGAACAACTCGCTTTGGTCGTAGCGATGCTCCGCCGTGTTCTCCCTCCAGAAGAACAACGGTAAGAGAGACTTGAAAAGAGCCGCTGAAAATGGATATAATCGACTCAGGTATTTGCTAAACTCTTATCGTTTTTGGAGGAGACATGCGACGGCCAGGGCAGATCGCTATCGACGGATCAGCCGGATCGGGCAAAAGCACAGTTGGCGAACAACTGGCACATACATTAGGGTATCTCTATGTTGACACAGGTGCGATGTACCGTGCATTAGCGTGGCTAGCTTTGCGCGAGCAAGCTGACATCGCCGATGGGGAAGTGCTCGCGCAACTCGCTCAACAAGCGGAGATCGTCATCAATCGGCCTACAGTGGACGATGGCCGCCAGTATACCGTCACGGTACAAGGCCAGGATATCACTTGGGACATCCGCAGCACAGAGGTCACGCGGGCCGTGTCGCCTGTCTCGGCACATCCCCAGGTACGCACACTTTTGTGTGCTCACCAGCGTGAGATGGCTGCTCAAGAGCAAGGCGTTGTCATGGTTGGGCGCGACATCGGCTCAGTAGTCCTGCCGGACGCGGAACTCAAGGTCTACCTGAACGCCAGCCTGGAGGAGCGGGCACGCCGCCGCCATGCTGAGTTGGCTGAGCGTCAGAAGCCGGGCAACGTATTGCCGACGCTAGAAACTGTCGTCGAGGACATTCGGCGCAGGGATGATATGGATCATGACCGCATGCGCCCGGCTCACGACGCGATTGTGGTTATGACCGATCACCTGAGCGTTCCTCAGGTTTTAGAAGTGATCTATAGTTATCTGGAGGAGCCAGTCTAATGCAGGAACATCAGCCTCCATCCGCTGCCAGCGCCCCGGCAGCCGCACCCATGCAACCAACTAAGACACCCAAACCTGAGAAGAACCTCTATGAGCCTTATGCAATGCCAAGTTGGCTCTGGATGACTTTTTGTGCGATTGTCAGTACCATCTTTTCTCTGGTTCTGAACATCAAACTGGTCGGGAAGGCAAATGTGCCGAAAAAGGGTCCATTTATCATCGCCGCCAATCATCTCTGTTGGGCTGATATACCTCTGATGCCCGCCTATCTCTCGTTGCAGATGGTCTATATTGCCAAAGAGCAGTTATTCGCAGGCACCTTTGGTCGGCTGGTACGCTTCCTGGGTGCCATCCCCGTGAAACGCGGTGAGGCAGATCGCCAGTTGCTCCGCGCCTCAGATACGCTCCTCAAACAGGGCAAAGTCATAACCATTTTTCCCGAAGGCACACGCAGCAAAACGCAGAAAATGATCGCGGCTCATGCTGGTGTTGGCATGATCGCCTTGCGTGCGGGTGTACCCGTGATCCCCGTCGCCATCTGTGGTAGCGAAAACACGCTCAAAAAGTTCCGTCCGCGTGTTACCATCACATATGGCGAACCGCTTATCTTGCAGCCCAAAGGCAAAAAAGTCACCAAAGAGGACATCAACCAGGCAACCGAAACCATTATGCGGTCCATCGCCGAGATGCTGCCAGAGTCCTATCGCGGCGTTTACGGAGATGAGACAGCCGTTCAGGACGTGACTGGGGATACACCTGAAGTGCTGTAAATCTGCCTCTCGACCCCTCGCGTCCAGCGCACCCACATCTGTATACCATGCCTTATCCCGCAAGCATATTGCTAGCTTCCCACCTGCACCAAACCTGTCGGCGATATGGTAGGATACCAGGAAGGTGAAAATGACAACCATCTTGTAAGGGAGCAACACAGCATGGACATTATTGACTTTTTTCGGCATGAGCAGAAGCGTCTGCACACATGGATGCGTGAGGCGGTGAGTGATCTGACGCTCGACGAGTGGAACACGGTACCAGCAGGCAATGGCAGCAGTATCGCGTTTCTGTTCTGGCACTCTGTACGCACAGAGGATAATATTCTGCGCTACATTTTGCAGGGCCGCGCACCGCTCTGGAACGAAGGTGGCTGGCACGAACGCCTAAACTTGCCCGCCCGCGCACAGGGCACCGGTATGCACACCGAGGAAGCGCACGCGTTCCGTATCAACGATCCCGAATTGTTTCTGGTCTACACTGAAGCAGTGTGGAGTGAGTACGAGGCGTATTTAGCTGGAATCACCGATAGCGGGGCAGAACTCTCAGCCCGCATGGTCACAGTCAAGCCGTTGGGCGAGATGCCCGCGATCCTGACTATCGGCCAGGTCAGCATCTCCCACCTGTTTACCCACTATGGCGAGATTTCGCTGATCCGTGGTCAATTCAATAAACAGGGCACACCAGTCTGATTGCGCTCGCAACGAGTAATACCAACGGGAGGGTTCTCTGCATAAAAATTGGTTTCATGCAGAGAACCCCTCCCGTTAAATAGATGATTATGCCAACAAAAGCTGATTCAGTGCGTCCTCAAAGGATTGGTACGCCTTGCTACCTAAGAGGGCGAAGGTGACGTGTTGCAGGCTGGTTGGCTTGCCTAGATGCTCGATCACCGTTTGCAGGGCTATTGGCGCTGCTAGGGCCAGTGGATAGCCATATGCACCAGTGCTGAGCGATGGGAAGACAATGCTTTTGACGTGATGCTGCTCCGCAAGGTCCAGGCAGCTTTGGTAGGCGCTGCGCAACAAACGCTGATCCTTTGGACTCCCGTCATAGATCGGCCCCACAGCATGGAAAATATACTTGGCCGGCAGATCGCCCGCGCTCGTCACCACCGCGCTACCAGTGGGACAGCCGCCGATCTTGCGACAGGCCGCCGTCAGGCCCAGACCCGCCGCACGATGAATCGCGCCATCAACGCCACCGCCGCCAGCCAGTGCTGAGTTCGCGGCATTGACGATGGCCTCAGCCTGCACCTTGGTGATATCGCTCTCCTGCAATGCGAGAACAACACCATGGATTGTGCGCGTGACCATAAATTTCTCCTTTCCAGCATGCGGAACCGCCATATAGAGCGTTGCAGAGCACTACCAGCCTCATCTACGTGTAAGCTCGAAAACGGCTACAAAAGCAGTCCGAACGGCTCCTCTAGCAAGCGTTTGACCTCCTGCAAGAAACGGGCAGCTACCGCACCGTCCAGCGCCCGATGATCCGATGAGAGCGTGACCTTCATGCGATCACGTACAACGACCTGACCATCGACGACAGCAGGCGTGGGCGTGATCGAGCCAACCGCCAAGATCGCCGATTCGGGCTGATTGATGATTGCGGTAAAGCTCTCAACATCGAACATCCCCAGGTTGCTGATCGTGAAGGTTCCACCACTCAGGTCTTCCGGCTTGAGCTTGTTGGTGCGTGCAGCCTCAGCGAGACGCCGTGTTTCGCGTGCAATATCCAGGATACCACGTTTATCGGCATTGTGCAGCACAGGCACGATCAGTCCCTGCTCCAAAGCCACGGCCACACCAATATGCACCGACTTTTTCTGGATCAGCTTGTCCTCGGCAAACGAGACATTGACCTGGGGCATACGCAGCAGCGCCTGGGCTACGGCCTTGACAATCAGGTCGTTGAAGCTGACTTTGATCGGCGTGGGATCGTTGATAGCGTATGCGTTGATCTGCGCACGTAGTTCAGCCAGCTTCCCCGTGTCGATCACGCTGGTCACGTAGAAGTGCGGTGCGGTCTGCATACTCTGGCTCAGGCGTTTGGCTATCGTGCGCCGCATAGTAGTCAGCGGAATCTCGACAACCTCGCCAGTATCGCTACCGACGGGCATTGGCTCAAACGCAGCAGCCGGGGCAGACGCAGCAGCGGGTGCGGCCTGCTGGAGAGCCGCCTCGACATCCATCTTGATGATACGCCCATTGGGACCAGTCCCGCGCACCTGACGATAATCGAGCTTGTACTCCTCAGCAAAACGACGCGCTAAGGGCGAGATGAAAATACGTCCCGCTGGCTCTGCAACAGCCGCAGATGCTGGTACACTGACAACTGGTGCTTCTGATGCAAGCGTCTCCGGTCCCTTGGGTGCTGCACCCTTCTTGCCGTTTTTGTCGCCCTTCGCGCCACCTTCGCTTGGTAGTGGCTCATCTACCGCGCCAATATAGGCAATGCTGGCGTTGATGGGGGCCGATTCGCCTTCATTGACCAGAATTTTGCGCAGCACACCACTGGCGAACGCCTGAATCTCGATATTGACCTTATCAGTCTCAACTTCAGCTATCGACTCGCCGCGCTCGATGCTATCGCCCTCGTGCTTGAGCCAGCGCAGGATTTTGCCCTCTTCCATGGTATCGCCCATTTTGGGCATTTCAACTGTCTTCACGACGCTTCTCCCTCTTAACCACGCGCCACAGCTGTGGGGACAATTGCCCGTGCAGCTTTGACCACATCTTCTTTACGAGGAATCGCCAGACGCTCCAAAGGCTTGGAATAGGGCATAGGCACATCGACGCCGTGAACGTGCTGGATGGGCGCGTCCAGGTAATCGAAGCCGTGCTCGTAGATCAGGGCAGCCAGCCCCTGGCCGGTCCCGTAGTACTTCCAACCCTCTTCGGCAACCACCACGCGGTTCGTCTTCTTCACTGAGTCAAGGATCAGATCAATGTCAATCGGGCGCACGCTGCGCAGGTCGATGACCTCAGCCTCGATGCCCTCTTTGGCCAAATCTTCCGCCGCCTGCAAACAGACATGCAGCATGCGCGAGAAGGTGATAATCGTCACATGCTGGCCCTCACGCTTGATCTCGCCACGATCCAGCGGAACAATGAAGTCTTCGCCTTCGTCGGGAATTTCGCCTTTGACGTTGTAGAGCAGTTCGTGCTCGAAGAAGAGCACCGGATTGGGATCGCGAATGGCTGCTTTGAGCATACCCTTGGCATCATAAGGCGTGGCGGGAATCGCAACCTTCAGGCCAGGGATGTGCGCGTAGAACGACTCTAACATCTGCGAATGCTGGGCACCGCGCTGTGCACCGCCGCCGACGGTCATACGAAAGACAATCGGCACGGCAGGCTGACCGCCAAACATATAGCGCATCTTAGCTGCACCATTGATGATCTGGTCACTAGCCAGCAAGCTGAAATTAACGGTCATAATCTCAATAATCGGACGTAGCCCATTGAGAGCGGCCCCAATGCCTGCACCAGCGATGACCTCTTCGGCCAGGGGAGTATCACGCACGCGCTTCTCCCCAAATTCATCGATCAAACCCTTGGTCACGGCATACGTACCACCGTAGCCAGCGATATCCTCGCCCATGATAAAAACGCGCTCGTCGCGCTGCATCTCTTCGCGAATAGCCTCACGTAGCGCGTCGCGAAATGTCACTGTACGCATTCTCTCTGTATTACCTCTCGTGTCGATAAGAAAGAGCCGTGCTATTATCTACCATAATATCGGCGTAAAGCTCCTCTGGATCGGGGAAGGCGCTGTTCTCGGCGAATTCCGCAGCATCATCGGAAACCTGAATTGCTTTGGCATCATTCTCATCAAAGTCCGCCTGAGTGGCTAGGCCAGCCCCTACCAACTGCTTTTCAAAGATACCAATGGGATCGCGTGTGGTGCGCCATTCTTTTTCCTCTTCGCGTGTGCGATAGTACGCGGGATCAGTCATCGAATGGCCTCGAAAGCGGTAGGTCTTGATCTCTAGCAAGACCGGTCCCTTGCCACTACGTGTATACTCCACAGACCGTTTAGCAGCCTCGTAGACCTTGATCGTGTCCATACCGTCCACAAGCTCGAATGGTATATTGTGCGCTGCTGCACGCGGAAGCAGCGAATCGACGGCCCAAGCTTTTTCCACGGCCATGCCCATCGAATACTGGTTGTTCTCGCACACAAAGACCACCGGCAACTTCCACAGTGAGGCCAGATTCAAAGACTCGTGGAACGCGCCTTCGTCCACAGCGCCATCGCCGAAAAAGCACATGGTAATCTCGTCGCGGCCCAAATACTGCGAAGCCAGCGCCACACCAGCAGCGGTTGGCAATTGCGCTGCCACGATGCCGTTGCCGCCGAGTAAACCAAATTCATTACTCCACATATGCATGGAGCCACCCTTGCCCTTGCTACATCCAGTACTCTTGCCGAATAGCTCGGCCATAACTTCATTAGGAGTGATGCCCTTGAGCAGAGCATGCCCGTGTTCGCGATAACTGGCCAACACCTTATCATCCTTGCGCAGAGTGCTTATGCATCCCACACCCACCGCCTCCTGGCCGATATACAGGTGCATAAATCCACCTATTTTACCACGAGTATATTCTTCTGCACTCTTCTCTTCAAAACGACGCAAGAGTGACATTTTATAGTGCATTTCAAGTAGCTGGGTTCTGGTAAGTCCCGCTAGCGTTGCATTGCTGATCGCCATAGGCTCCTCTTTCTTCTGTCCGGTATTGTGTGTGGCTCTGTATGAATGGTGTTTGCCGACCCCTGTGCGCCGGACGCGAGGGCCGGCACTACACGCAAGGGGGACGCCAGACGTTGTAACGTCTGATTATTCCTGCAAAAACTGACTATTCCGAATGTGGCGTGCGCGTGCTCAGTGCTCAGTGCCAAGTTGGAGATGAGTCCTTCTTTATTCTACCCTATGCTTAGGATGAATGGAATAGCAACGCTAGCTAGCTAACAGGTTCGTCGTTTTGCAAAGAGATCAGTGTGCGCCAGCATGCGAGGGTAGGCCGGACGCGAGGGCCGGCCTACCCTCGCATGCGATTGCGACCCGCCAAAAAGTACTATCAAACAGAAATGCACAAAACGAAGCCCCTGCGGGAGCAAGGGCGGGGAACCAGGTGAAGTAAGAATATGGTGGGAAACGCGATCCTGATTCCTCGCCCCTCTATCCACAAGGGGTAGAGGTCGCCAGTTGGCAGCAAGCGAGATAAACACACTACGAACGATTATTTAACAACAGCCTCTGAGAGTTCTTTGCCTGGGGAGAAGCGCACACGATCCTTCGCAGGTACTTCAATGGTCTCGCGGTTGCGCGGATTGACGCCTTTGCGTGCTGCACTCCGGCGCACTTTGAACGAGCCGAAGCCAACCAGACGAACTTCATGGCCGTCCTGTAGCTCTTCGCGGATGCCATCCAGGAGAGCCTCCAGAACTTCGCCAGCCTTCTTCTGGGTGAGATCAGCCTGCGCAGCTATGCGCTTGGTAAGTTCCTGCCGACCAACGATGGTCGTTTCACTTTTAGTTGTGGCCATGGGTGAATTTCCTCCTTAACAACGATCAACACATGTCGCATCTCGTCCCAAACACATATTGTTGGGTCTGTAGAGCGGCTTTACAACTCACTGCCGTAAACGAGTATAGCATGCGATTCTGGGAAATACAAGTGCCTCAGCCTGCTTGGGAGTTAGCCTCACGCCATCAGCCCGCCTGGGGAGCGGCTTCATAGCTAGCGAGTAGATAGAAAATTGGCTCCCCAGGCGGGCTGATACCGTTTGGGAACTTCTTTGCCTTCCCGAACGTCTTATTCTTTGGTAGTCTGATTTTGTTCAGTTTTAGGGGCAATACACATACAAAGCGTGCGTTTTATCGTAATAGGAAGCTTTTTTATAACTGAAAGGATTTTTGTACTATGAGTGGAAAATTCGCTCTTACCCTCCTGCTCTGCCTGAGCCTCTTGCTCCTGGCGGGATGCGGATATAACGGCACAGCCACAACCTCAACTGGTAGCCCGGCGACTGTCACCGCAGTCACAGCGATCACCCCTGGCGCTACTACTACTGCTGCGGCTGTTACACCGTCAACAATGCCTAACGCCCATTCTGGCAACGTGACCGTCCAACTCTCAGCGTCAGGCTATCACGCGCATGAGGCTATCACCGTCACCATTTCCAATGGGACAGCGCAGACCATCTCATTCGCAGATCATCAGAGCAACTGTACGGTTGTATTGCTCCAACGTCAGAATACAGCTAACTGGGACTCGGTCAATCTCTGTAAGCTCATGACGCTCACACGGCTCCTCTCGCTGAATGCGGGCAAAAGCACAACGGCCATTTTGCAATCTTCTGGTACAGCTTGGCAAACGGGAACGTACCGCGTGGCTTTTGGCTATAGTGCGGGACCAGATGGGAGCAGCCCCCCTGTCACAGTGGCCTATTCGCCTGTTTTTCAGGTAAGCTAAGTGGT